>JAKACX010000086.1 GCA_021821055.1 Bacillota bacterium | reverse complement strand
CGGCGAGGGCGCCGGCCGCTCACCTCACCTCCCTTCAAATCACCAAAGCAGGAGCTTACGGACTGTTCGGGGGCGTCTTGTCCGGCCTGATCGGCATCAGCGGCAGCCCCGCCATCGTGGTCGGACTATCGGTGTTGGGATGCGACGCGGCGGAAATTGCCGGCACATCCGCCTTCGTGCTGCTGGGGGTGGCCGGCGCAGGGTTGCTGTTGCATCTCCGTCTCGGAACGGTCGACTGGCCCCTTGTTGGCCTGTTCCTCCCCGGAACCCTCAGCGGGGCATTCATCGGACCCGGGGTGCTTAAACGGATCAGCGGCGCCGCACGGGAAAGGGTCCTGAGGCCCGTGTTCTTCATTTTGATGGTCGGCACAGGTTTGATCCTGGCCCTCAAATGAGAGGAAATGGAGCGGGGACAATGATTATAGCGGATGGCGTCACCATGTTGAAGTGCAGTCCGGGGAGCCATGTTTTCCTGGTTCAGGCGAACGAGAACATTTTGATCGACACCGGAAATCGCGGAGGATTTGAAGCGATCTGGCGCGAACTGCAATCGCTTGGCGCCGAACAGCTCGCGACCATCCTGCTGACCCACCATGATGTCGATCACATCGGAAACGCCAGGCGGCTGCGGGAGAGGACAGGCGCACAGGTGTGGGCGCCGCGAGAAGACATACCATATATTGTCGGCGAAAAGCACCGCCCCGGCATCAAATGGATCATCCAGAGCATCATCCGGCCGGAACGGCCGATCATCGACGGCGCCTACGCTCCGAAACAACACTTCGGGGAAATACAGGTGATCCGAGCGCCCGGCCATACACCGGGGCACGTCATGTTTCTCTATCGAAGCGTCCTGTTTTCCGGCGACCTGTTCGCCATCAGGAACGGGAGGTTGCAACTGTTCCCCCGCTATTTCACATGGAATCAGCAGGAAGTTCTGAGGTCCTTGGCGTTATTGAAGGCGTTGGAGTTCGAGTGGCTGTGTCCGGCGCACGGCGAACCCTTGCGTCGCAGTGACGCCGTGGAACGCTTTGTCCGTCAACAGTGAAGATGTGCGAGAGAAATCACAACCTGGCACTGCGCGAGAGGAGAACCCCATGACACCCCGCAATTGGCTCGACCGCACCACCATAGTGCTCGCCGCCGCCGCGTTGGCCGAGGAGGTCACGCTCGACCGCCTGACGCTCAACCAGTTGGCCGCGCGCCTGGGCGTCAAAACCCCGTCGCTATACAACCATGTGCAGGGGTTGTCTGACGTTTTTGCCGGGCTGGCCGCGCTGGGTGTTCAACGTCTGGGAGCCGTGATCGCCAATGCGGCGATCGGCAAGTCGCGCGAGGACGCGATCATGGCGATTGCACTGGAGTACAGGACGTTTGCCCGGGCCCATCCGCAACTGTACAAAGCCATCGTGAGATCTCCGGAACTGGAGGACGCCGAGATCACCGAGGCGGAAAACGAGGTCGTCCGGATCCTGCTCAAAGTGCTGGAGCCGTACCACTACAGCGAGGAACAGGCGTTTCATCGGATCCGCGGTTTTAGAAGTCTCCTCCACGGGTTCGTGTCCCTGGAGGCGGCGGGATTTTTCCGGGCGCCGTGGGATGTGGACAGGAGCTACGAGGAGACGATTGCCAGCGTCCTTGCCACCATGAGGCCGGATCCAGAGGGGCACAAATCGTGAGCCCACACGCCGGCCTTCGTATTTGACACTCCGTCAATCTATCTTCACCCCTTGAATCAACACGCATTGCAAAGCAAAGTGCAATGGCTGTCCCTCGCTCCCAAGGTGTATCTGAAACGCGGCCTTGGTCTCATCGTCTGCACTCTTCAGCATTTGCACGATCTCTTCGCGCCGCTCCTCCGTTGGAGACGACTGCTGAATCCACCAATTAAAATCCAATGGCAGATTCCACCTTCTCACCGCCTGCGCGTCGATGCCGGCCCGCCGCAACCTATCCAGCCACTCGGGGATTGTCCATTCACGTACATGTGATCCGTCACGCAGCCAGTCCAGCCGATTGATGAACTGGTCAAGCATTCGGTTCTCGGGCGCGATGTGGTCCACCAGGATGACCCGCCCCCCAGGTTTGAGCACACGCGCCATCTCGGCGACCGCTCCGTCCGGCTCGACAAAGTGGTGCGCGGCGAGACGGCAGGTGACGAGATCGAAGTGTGCTGACGGAAACGGCATCCGGACCACATCCGAAACAATGAATTGGACGTTGACCAGTCCGCGCTCCTCTGCCAGGAATGCGGCCGACTCCACCATTCGTTCGGTCAGGTCTGCCCCAATCACGGTCCGTGCGCTCCGGGACAGTGCCATCGCGGTGTGCCCCGTTCCGGTCCCCACGTCCAACACCCGCTCCGTTCCCATCAGGGATGCGACTTCCACGATCCACTTCAGGTCTTCGCCTTCCGCGTGAACAGGAGACGCTTCGTACTTTTGTGCTTGCCTGGAAAACTGCGCCTGAACCGCTTCGTTGGAACTCCGCACCTCTCTCATGCCTGTCGACACCTCTCTCGGGGTCATTCTTTCATGTACAGAACATACCTGACTTCATGTGATTCGTCCAATATATGAAATGCATTATTTCAATAGGCACAGACTATGGAAGATAACCGCGGCGCTGACGGGACAACTGCCAGCGCAAGCCACGATCCCCTGTCCGTGCGCTCCGGGACAGTACGTGACCTACCCGAGGGCGTGTCGGGAATGGCCCGGCGCCAGACGGCAACAGGCGTCCCGGTCCACCCGACGCGATGCTGCGATTATCGCGTCATTGGGAGATTCGATGAAGACATTCTTGCAATAATAAGGTAAACTGACAAATGACAGATCATGCTAAATAGCGCCGGGGTGAGATGATATTGCCGTTGTTGGAGGAACTTCCGCAAGGCATCAGACTCGATCACGCGCCGGGCGTGCTGATGTGCGTCTCGAGCGACCTTGATGAAAGCGGTTATATGGAGCCGCGGTGGGTCCGTCCTCGACGCTGACAGCGTGTCATGTTACGCGTCTGACGGCAGGTGCACAGAACGCGTCGGACGGCAGCAACTGCAGGGCGCGAAGAAGGTGATGAAACGGATCATTGCCTACGCCAAGCCGTACAGGCGGCAGATGGCGGCGGCCGGGGTTGCACTGATTGCCGCCACGCTGGTGGACTTGGCGCCGCCGTATAACATCAAGCTGATTGTAAACACCGTCCTGAAGCCGAGTTCATTTGCGGGGGCGCTCGTCTGGCTCGTCCTGTCGCTGTTTGCGGCGAGTCTCGTGCGCATGGTGCTGCAGACGGTACGCGGATACCTCGCCGTGGGCATCGGCAGCAAGATGATGGGAGACATCCGGCGCGACGTGTACCGTTCTCTGATGCGCCAATCGATGGCCTACTTCGACAGGCGGCAGACGACACAGTTTATCTCGCGCGTAAACGGCGACGCGGACGCGATGCGCCAATTCCTCACGGACGGCATCATCTACCTGGCCGGGCAGGTGCTGACCGTCGTCGCCATCTTTATTGTGATGCTGCGGTTGAACGTTCTGCTCGCGCTTCTGGCCTTTCTCACGACGCCCGTCGTACTCATCTCTTCGACGCTGATCTGGCCTTTCATGCGCAACCTCTGGTACGGCCAGTGGCGCGCCGTTGTGCGAATCAACAGCCTTGTGGGAGATTCCCTGCAAGGTATCCGCGTGGTCAAGGCGTTCGGCCAGGAAGCGGCCGAGGTGGAACGGTTCGGGTTGGCGAACAGCGATCTGGTGGGGCAGACGGTCCGCATGAACGGGTATTGGCAAGGGGTTTTTCCCGCGTTCCCGTTCCTGACAGGCATCGGCGGACTGCTCGTCTGGTACTACGGCGGCCAGTCGGTGCTGCATGACCGCATGAGCATCGGCACGCTGATCGCATTCAATGCGTACCTGGCCATGTTTCTCGGGCCGCTTCAATGGTTCAGCCAGTTGTCCAACTGGATCAGCAATGCGCTGGCGACCGCCGACAGAGTTTTTGAGATCATTGATGCAAGACCCGATGTCCCGGAGGCGGACCGCCCCGCCCCACTGCCGCGGATCGACGGACGGGTGACGCTGCGCGGCGTGACATTTGGCTATGAAGCGCACCGCCCCGTTCTGCAGGATGTCGATCTGGATGTCGCGGCGGGCGAGATGATCGGTTTTGTCGGCCATTCGGGAGCCGGGAAATCAACCATGATCAACCTGATATGCCGCTTCTACGATCCCGACCGCGGCAGCGTCGAAGTGGACGGGATCAACCTGCGCGGGGTTCCTCAGGAAGATTTGCACAGGCAGATCGGGGTGGTTCTCCAAGAGACCTTCCTGTTTGACGGGACAGTGGCCGAGAATATCGCGTACGCCAAACCGGACGCGTCTTCCTGGGAGATCATTCAGGCGGCGAGGATCGCCAACGCGCACGACTTCATTCTGAATATGCCCGACGGCTACGATACGCGAGTGGGAGAGCGGGGACACCGCCTGTCCACCTTGCGCAATGCGGATCGGCTGGTCGTGTTGCAAAAAGGGCGCATCGTCGAGTCGGGCAGTCACGAGGACTTGTTGCGTTCCGAGGGTGTGTACCACGGCCTTGTACAGGCCCAGCGGGAGCTTTCCCGCATCAAGGGGGTGGACGGATGATGGAAGAACAATGGCAGACGCTGCTCGATCCGGCGTCCGTGACGCTGTGGCGCACCCCGGGAGGTATTCTCGGGGCGCGGGTCGCTGGCGTAGAGTTTGCGCAGGTGACCCTGTTGCGCGCCTTTCCGCTCTCGCGCCCGGAAGAATTCATCGCACTGCGCGATGGCGACGGCAAGGAAATCGGCGTGCTCGCCCGTCTTTCCGACTTGGAAGACGCGAGTCGGGATGAGGCGCAGAATGATCTCCGCCTACGCTACCACGTGCCTGTCGTGACGCGGATCCGCGACATCGTCCACGACCCGTCTTCATGGAGGTGGGAGGTCGAGACGGAGCGCGGCCCGCTGCGTCTGGTGTTGCCCAACCTGCACGAACACCTGCGATCCGCCGGAAACGGCCGCTATATTCTCACCGATTTGGACG
>JAKACX010000085.1 GCA_021821055.1 Bacillota bacterium | reverse complement strand
GAGTGTCTATCCTCATGCCGCACCCGGAGCGGGTCGTGCGTAGCCTGCAGATGAGCTGGCGGCCACCGGAGTGGGGTGAGGCTACGCCCTGGACGCAGATTTTTGTCAACGCGCGGAAGGCGTTGGAGTAATGTTTGGAGCAAAATAAGATAGTTCCCTATCGATGTGGTCGGCTTTCCGGGCGGTTCATTCCACCGCCGCTCACACCAGCACAAGGTGCCGACTCCTTGCCAACTTTGGCATGCGCTCACCCAAGCGCGAACGCCACCTTGCCAATGACGAGGCGCAAGACGTGACGATCAAGACGTTGACTCGGGGCAATCCGACGACGGCGGCCAAGTTCGCCGATTTTAAAAATCATAGTTCGCCTGATAAAGAATGAGGCTATCTATCTGCGTGTGCCAAGGCGAAGAAGTTAGCGCCGATTTCGAGAAAAGAGAGGGCGGAACGGAGGGCAATCGGGGATGTTCCGCCAGGCCACAGGCCCCTGGTCGCACACGCAGAATGACCGGGAAGCACAAATAAAAACGCCCAACTGGTCTCAGTTGGGCGCTGAATTTTGGTGGTGGGGCGGCAGTCGGCACCAAACCCCGTTGAAAACGCGCCTTATAGCTGTTCCGGCAGTTGGCGTAAGGGTGCGGATGGCTGCGGAAAGTGGGGGTAGACTTAGCCGATCCTGTAGATAATCCCTCGGTCTTCGTGGTGTTGCCGATTGGTGGAGATTCGTCTTTCCCCGGATGCTCTATTCGATTCCCAGCGGGAACGGAACCCGGGGCCCCTGAAATGCCGGCCCGGGAATTTCCCTCTCGTCTAGGAATCGGCCTTGGTATCGGCATCCGCAACGGCCGCCTGGGCTGATAGGGGATGGTAGCGCTCCAGCGGCATCTTCCACGCCAGGAAGAAGTCCAAAGGATCCTGCGCCCCTAGGAACTCGCGGGCTAGCTTGAGCCTTTCGAGTACCCCGTTGCGCTCGTCCGCTGGCAGAGCGGCGGCTCGATCCTGGACCCCCTGGAGAAATCGCTCCACGTTCATCACGTCGGCCCAGCCCTGGATTATCTGGACGAGTTGCGCCTGGCTGTCCTTGATCGACTGTTGAACCCGGCGGCGATCCTCCTCCTGCCGACGTCTTTCCTCGGCCGCGAGCCGTTCCTGGCGTTCGATTTCCGCCTGGCGGGCAGCCTCGTTCAACTTCTCGACCAACTCGACCGCGGCCTCCTCGAGCGCCTTTACGATCGCACGCAGCTCGCGCGTCAACGGCACTTTCTTGGTTTCCTGCCACTGCGCCGACCAGGAGACAGCCCAGTAGGGCGAATAGGCGATGAGCCGAAGGCGGCCGCAAGGCAACTCCTTGGTGGTCGTCCAGGAGTGATCGATGTAACGGCGGGATGCCTTGGGCGGCACGTAGTCGGCATCCCGGATGTACTTTCCGTTGACGTAGCGCATTAGCACCGCTTCGGACATTTCGACGACGGCCAAACCAATCGCCACCGTTCCGACGTAGACGACCGTGGGGCGCTGAGGGGACCACAGACGGCTGTAGTAATAGTCGCGCCGTTTCTTGGGTTGTTCGTGCTCGTCGACTTCGCCGCGCCGGAGTTGTTCGCCGGCAGGGGCGAAGACCACCCGATGTCCAGCCGATTCGAGGGCGCTGAAAAGATCGTTGGCGAAAGCGAGCGTCTTATCGAGGCCAGCTTTTGAGGTCGTGACATCGACCAACAGCCGCTTGTAGGGCTTGAGATAATCCCCGTCGTCGACCGGACGGCCAGTTTCGAAATGGTTCTTGCCATCGCGTATGAGGCCGTGGGTACCGGTGACGCGCCTAGCAGCTCCACGCACCCATGGCTTCCGAGGCACCGCCGGTTTGACTACTGGAGCGGAGCGGAGGTCGCCGTCCTTCGACCAGAAGAGTTCATCACCAGGCTGCGCTTCTGGAAGTGGTCGGGGTGGCGGCGCCTTCCCCACGGCCAATTTTGCCCAGTAGCCCCGCTCAGGCCGCGGCACCCGGAGTAACGAGCAGACCCGGGCCATGTAGCTTCCAGACACCCCGAACTGTTCCGCCACCTTGGCCATCGGCTGGGACCACACCAGTGCGTAAAGCTCTTCTCTCGTAATCATATCGATCCCCCCACAGAAGTCGTCGCAAACCATCAGGACGGTCCGCGGATAGATCGTACCCCTGGCACAGCGGCTTCGAACCGCCTCCGTTCACTTGGTTACCGGACCGAACAGCGCCTTTATGGACTCCTGCCAACTCATGCGGAAGGAGACCAAGGTGGAAGTCGTTCACCTCAACCAGAAGCAACTGGCTGCTCGCTGGAACATCAGCGAGGCGGGCCTCGAACGCTGGCGCAGCGAGGGGATAGGTCCCAAGTTTTTGAAGATCTGTGGCCGAGTGCTGTACCGCCTGATCGACATCGAGGACTATGAAGCACAATGCCTCCATGCATCCACCTCCAGGCTCGTAGCGGAGCAGGCGGGGACGACCTGGTAGGGCTGGGCAGCGGGAGCTGTCTTGCCGTTGAGGCGATTCACTCGCATAATAGCTTCATGATATGGAGCGAAAAAGGCATGCCAACGCCTCTCACCTGGATCTGGCAGCAACTCGACTGGCCCCGCTTCCGCTGGGACGAGGCCCGTCTGGCGCCGCTGCTTGCCCGGGCCCGGTTAGCCCAAGGCAAGGTCCTCGGGGCGGGCCGGCTGCTTGATGCCAACCTCACGCTTGAGGCCGTGGCCGCCATCCTGGTGGAAGACGGTCTGACCACCAGCGCGATAGAGGGCCAGCGGCTAGATCTGGAGGCGGTGCGCTCCTCGGTAGCCCGCCGCCTGGGGCTTCCGACGGCAGGACTGCCGGCGCCACCCCGCGCCGTGGACGGACTGATCGACGTGTTGCTGGACGCGACTCGGCGCCACGCTGCTCCCTTGACCACAGAGCGCCTGTTCGGCTGGCAGGCGGCCCTGTTCCCGATCGGCTACTCTGGCCTGCACGCAATCCGGGTGGGGGCGTTACGTGGCGATGCACTGATGCAGGTGGTCTCGGGCGGTATCGGCAGGGAGAAGGTGCACTTCATCGCGCCGCCCCGCGAAGGGCTGGAGGGCGAGTTGGAACGCTTCCTCGCCTGGTTCAGCGACCCGCCGCCCGGTCTCGAAGGACTCATTCGCGCCGGGCTGGCCCACCTCTGGTTCGTCACCTTGCATCCCTTCGAGGACGGTAACGGCCGGCTGGCCCGCGCCATCACCGATATGGCGCTCTCCCACGACGAACACCAGCCGATGCGGCTGTTCAGCCTCTCGGCGCAGATACTGCGGGAACGGGAGAGCTACTACGTCGTCCTGGAACAGACGCAGCGCGGCGGATTGGAAGTCACTGACTGGCTGGTCTGGTTCCTCTCACAGGTCGAGGCAGCGGCGACCGCCGCCGAGCAGACGGTGGCCAACACCCTGGCCAAGGCTCGCTTTTGGCTCCGGCACCAGATGACCGCTCTTAATGAGCGTCAGCGCAAGGTGCTCAACCGGCTGCTGGAAGCTGGCCCGGGCGGTTTCGATGGCGGCATGAATACCCGCAAGTACATGGGGATGACCAGGACCAGTCGCGCCACTGCTTACCGGGAGTTGGCGAATCTTGTCGAGAAAGGGTGCCTGCGGCCCACCGGCAAGGGTGGGCGCAGCAGTGGGTACGAGATCTTACAGTGATGCTGCGTGCGGATCGGTTTACTGCCTGGTCGCCCAAACGTCGTACTCGACCATCGGCTTGGACTTAGTGCGCAGGAAGGCATTCGCTTGGCGCTTGCCTTCTGTGGCAGACCCAGCCTCCCTGATGGTGGCGATACGCCAGCCGCTGTTACTGAGGGAGCTCTTGATGAGGTCGAGCGGGTCGGCGCGCCTGTCCGTGATGCCGCCGAATCGGATGACCATTTTGGCATCTTCGGCGCACACCTCTTCTGCATTGCGCCATACCTGACGCAGATCCGCCGCGAAATCCTCACGTTCGGTCAGAATCCTGTGTGCTTCGGCAAGGATGTCATCAACAGTGGCCGGAACGAGCTTGGAGGCCGTGATAGCTGCTGCAACCGGTTGATCGATCCCCAGGCAGCCCCTTCTGACGACTCGATCGTTGCCATCAGCTTGGCATCGGCCCGCAGGGCGTCGATAGCCCGCCGTTCGATGTTTGCCATGACGTCTATCCCTTGTCAGGCGGGCGAATCATGTGAGAGGGTTGCGGTAGGCTGTCCACAATCCAGAAAGGCCATCATCTCGCCCAGTGCCGTCCGCGCCGACCCGTCCGCAGCGAACTGACGCTCGTTGAGCTTCTGGACGGGGGTCGTGGGCGAGACGGCCTCCCTCAAGGTGGGCAAGCGCACTGTTTACCGCTTGGCGGCTGCCAGGAATATCCCGGCATTCAAGGTGGGGGGTACCTGGAGGTTTCGTCGCCAGGAAATTGACCAGTGGATCACAGAGCAGACTGATAAGGGGAGGCAAGGCCATGATGATTGACACTCCCCCAGTTCCGCGTCGAGTGAACAGAACATGACGATATGAAAAGCGGAAAAGTGCAAGACCAAAGCTAAATCAAATGGATCGTCGACTTCATTTGGAACATCGCCGACAACCGCCTGCGCGATGACTTCATTGCGTATCTGGACGGTTTCTCGCCCAACGTGCAGGAAATCCTCACCAAGTTCAACTTCCGCGACCAGAGTCAGAAGCTGGCTCGAACTGGTATATCGACTCTAGCCATGTGGCCTGGGGTCTAGTCCCAAAGTCAAAGATGCACTCGGGGCGCGTGATGATCGTGCCGAGATGGGCGCTCTCAGACGAACTTCCATGACGAATCCTGTTCGGTCAGGCAACGCTGTTATCCAACCGCTTAAATGGTAAGCACGTGACTTGTTGATATTAACGGCTGCCGCTGACGGGCTTTGCGGACTTCAGCGCCTCACAGGGAGCGAGGTCGGAGAGAAAAATGGCTCGAAGAGAGTGAAATGTTGCCCGAGGCGGGCGAGACGGCCGGGGAAGGAAGTCCGCAGGAATCCGCGGGAGTCCCCGCGAATACGCGGGAGCGCACAAGAAAAAAGGCCAACCGAGAACGGTTGACCTTTATATATTGGTGGAGCGGAGGAGGATCGAACTCCCGACCTTCGCATTGCGAACGCGACGCTCTCCCAGCTGAGCTACCGCCCCATTGCCGCGTAGGATAAAGGCAACTCCCCCGTAATGCAATGGGCGGCAC
>JAKACX010000033.1 GCA_021821055.1 Bacillota bacterium | reverse complement strand
GACACGCCTGCGTACCGGCGTAGTCGAATTCCGCCGCCTGCCCGATGACGATCGGACCCGAGCCGATCACCATGACGGTCGAAATATCAGAGTGCTTCGGCATGGTTCCGCCCCCTCTCCCAGTCGTCGATCAGATCCATGAAGTCGTCAAACAGATAGTCGCTGTCATCCGGGCCTGGCCGCGCCTCCGGGTGGTACTGCACCGAAAAGGCGTGACCGGACCGATGGCGCACGCCCTCGACCGTACGGTCATTCTGGTTGTAGTGGGTCAATTCCAGTTCAGTCCCCGCCAGCGACTCTTCCGTCACCACATAGCCGTGATTCTGCGAGGACATGCACACGCGGTTGGTGCGCACATCCTTCACGGGGTGATTGACCCCCCGGTGTCCGAAGCGCAGTTTTTCCGTCTTCGCTCCGCTGGCGAGCGACAGGATCTGGTGCCCCATGCAGATGCCGAACACCGGTACCCGACCGATCAACTGCCGCACGGTTTCCACGATCTCCGGCAGGTCCTCCGGGTCGCCGGGACCGTTTGACATCATGACCCCCTGCGGGCGCCAGGCCATGATCTCGTCCGCGCTGCTGTATGCCGGCAGCACCGTCACGCTGCAGTTGCGCGCCCGCAGGCTGCGCAGCGTACCCGTCTTCAGGCCAAAGTCCAGGAGCACGATGCGCCGCCCTTCGCCTGGCATCGTGTAGGGCGCCGGCGTCGTCACCCGCGCCACCTGGTCGCGCGCAGGCGTCCGCTGGCGCAACTCCTGCAGCAGGTCGTCCTCCGACCGCTCGCCGGTGGTGATCACCGCGCGCATCGTCCCGTGCGTGCGCAGGCTGCGAGTGAGCATCCGCGTGTCAATTCCCGCCATCCCGATCACGCCCTGCTTGCGCAGGAACTCGTCAAGGCTGAACTGGTTCCGGTGGTGGCTCGGCCGCCCAGTGGCCTCGCGCACGACAAAACCGAGCACATGCGAGCGCGTGGACTCCATGTCCTCCGTGTTGCACCCGTAGTTCCCGATGAGGGGGTACGTCATGGTGACGATCTGGTCGCAATACGACGGATCCGTCAGCAATTCCTGATAGCCGGTCATCCCGGTGTTGAACACTGCCTCGCCAAATTTCTCGCCCGGGGCGCCGAAATGCTTGCCCACAAACAGGGTCCCGTCTTCCAATAACAAACGAACGCGCACACTCATGCCTCCCTGCCTGAATCTGTTCCTGTCACTGCCACAGTGCATCGTGCACGACACGGCCCGCGTGCACCGTGAACACCGGCCAGCCGTAGAGCTGCCTGCCGGCAAAAGGCGTGGACCTGCCCTTGGAGAAAAAGCCGTCCGGCTCGACCGTCCGCCTGGTGAACGGGTCGATGACGGTGAGATCAGCCCTCGCGCCCACCTCCAGGCTGCCCCCGGAAAGGCCGAAGTGGCGCGCAGGCAGCAGCGACATGCGGGCGATCAGTTCCTCCACGGGCCACAGGCCGCTGTGCACGAACATCGTGAACATGGTCGGCAGGCTGACCTCCAGACCGCTGAAGCCGAATGACGCGTCGGCGAGCGGCCGCGCCTTCTCCTCTTCCGTGTGCGGCGCGTGGTCCGTCGCAATCACGTCCAGCGTTCCGTCGAGCAATCCCTGCACGCACGCCTGCCGGTCCGCCTCCGAACGCAAGGGTGGATTGACCTTGGCGCGTCCGCCGTGGGTGCGCAGCAGTTCCTCGTTCAGCAGCAAGTGGTGCGGCGCCACTTCCGCCGTCACCCGCACCCCAAGCGCCTTGGCGGCGCGAATCGCGTCCACCGCAGCGGCGGGGCTCACGTGGCAGATGTGCACGTGAGCGCCGGTGGCCGCGGCCAGCACCAGGTCGCGCGCGATCATCACCGTCTCGGCTTCGGCGACTATGCCGGGCAGCCCGAGTTCCCGTGCGACGTCCCCGGCGTGGACCGCGCCTGTGCCGGAGAGCGACTCATCCTCGGCGTGAACCGCCACCGGGACTCCGAGGCGCTTGGCCGCCAGCAGCGCCTCGCGCATGACCATGGCCGACTGCACGCCCCTGCCGTCGTCCGAGAACGCGACGGCTCCCGCCTCACGCAGCGCGGTGAAGTCCGTCAACTCCTCGCCGCGCGACCCGCTGGTGACCGCGGCGATCGGGTGCACCGTGGCGTGTCCGAAGCGGTCCGCCTCTTCGCGGATCCAGCGGACAACCTCCGGCTCGTCGGTCACCGGCCGCGTGTTCGGCATACAGCAGACCTGCGTGAACCCGCCCGCCGCCGCCGCCCGCGTCCCGCTCTCGATCGTCTCCTTGTAAGCCAGTCCCGGTTCGCGCAGATGAACGTGCACATCGACCAGGCCCGGCGCCACCAGCAGGTCGCAGACGTCCCTCACCTCGTGCCCGGCCGCATCCAACCCGGGTGCGACCGCCGTGATGCGGCCGCCCTCGATCAGGACGTCCGCCTGAACAACCCGTCTGTCCACCGGGTCCACCAGCATGCCTCGTTTTAGCAACAACCCCATCTCACTGCACCTCCGCACTCTCGGACCACACCGGCTCGCCCGCGACTTGCGCCTGCAGACTTCGTTCCAGCAGGGCCATCCGCACGGGGACGCCGTAGTGCGTCTGGCGAAAATACGCCGCCCGCGGGTCGTCGTCGACGTCCGGCGCGACCTCGCCGGCCCGCGGCAGCGGGTGCATCACGATAGAGTCCGCGCGCATGGCGGACAGCAGGCCCCGGTCGACAATATATTGACCCCGCGCCCGTTCATAATCCGCCGCCGACGCAAACCGTTCCTTCTGCACGCGCGTCTGGTACACCACGTCGGCGACTTGCGCCGCCTTGTGCAGATCCGGCTCAACCTCAACCCGCACGCCGTGCGCCGCCGCGTATTCCCGCACGTCCGCGGGCAGCGGCGTGACGTCCGGCGCGACGCACAGCAGGCGGATGCCGGAAAAACGGCTGAGCACGTAGACCAGCGAGTGCACCGTGCGGCCGTACAGCAGGTCACCCACCAGCGCGACCGTCAGATCCTCCACCCGCCCGACTTCGCGCCACACCGTGTACAGGTCGAGCAGCGCCTGCGTCGGGTGTTCTCCGGCGCCGTCGCCCGCCGACAGGATCGGTACCCGGCTGACCCGCGCCGCGCGCGCGGCGGCCCCGACTTCATGGTGGCGCAGCACGATCACGTCCGCGTAGCCTGCGACGACGCGGATCGTGTCTTCCAGGGTTTCCCCCTTGATCGCGGACGAAAACTCGCGCGCGTTCTCCGTGCTGATCACCTGACCCCCGAGGCGCAGCATCGCCGCTTCAAACGACAGGCGCGTCCTCGTGGACGGCTCAAAAAACAGGGCGGCCATGACCTTTCCGTCCTGGGTGCGCAGACCGCCGCGCCCCAGAGCCACCTGCATGCGCGCCGCTTCAGCCAGCAATCCGAGCAGCGCGTCCCTGTCAAACGCCTTCGCGCTGATGACATGTCTCACGCGTGTTCCCCCTCTTTTTGCAACAACACCGCGTCCTCACCGTCCACTTCGGAGAGCCGCACGCGAATCCGTTCAAGCCGCGCCGTCGGAATGTTCTTCCCGACGTAGTCCGGACGAATCGGGAGTTCACGATGCCCCCGGTCCACCAGGACGGCCAGCTGGATGCGCGCCGGTCGGGCGGCGCTGGTCAGCGCGTCAAGCGCCGCGCGCACCGTTCGCCCCGTGTACAGCACATCGTCCACCAACACCACCTGTCTGCCGGCGATCAGCGGTGCGAGCGCGGCTTTTTGCTCGGGCTGTCCCGGCCTGCGCACGCGGTCGTCGCGAAACGGGGACGCGTCCAGGTCCGCGCAGGGAACCGTGTAGCCTTCAATCTGCCGGATGCGCCCAGCCAACCGCTCGGCGAGGTGCCAGCCGCGCGTCCTGATCCCGACGATGACCACGTCGTCAATGCCGGCCGCGCGCTCGATGATCTCATAGGCGATGCGCGACAACGCCCGGCGCACGCCGTCCGCATCGAGCAACACTACCGTCTGTCCTGTCTGTCCCGTCTGTCCTGTCTGTCCCGTCTGTCCTGTCTGTCCCGTCTGTCCCGTCTCCACCAAGTCACGCACCTCTTGTCCGGAGAATCGCCCGGTCGCTTCCTTCACACGGCCGTCGTCGCGCACAGCGCCGTTTCCATCCCGCAAAGACGGCGCAAACTCCGCGCAAAAAAGCTGCCCCCGTCCCGCAGGAAGAGGCAGCTTGCGCACATGGACACCACAGGCGCGATACGGTCCGCTCGACCGCCCACACATGGATGTATCCCGGCATATCCGCTTCCTTGCCAGTCTCACTGGACTTGCTTAAAGGATCGACGATTTCTGTCATCATAGCAGACACGCCCGAGGGGGTCAAGGGGAGGCGGGGCGGGGCAAGGAGATTGTCATACGGCCTACACCACCCTGTCCATGCCCGGATTCCTGAATGAAAACGGGATATGCCTCAGTGCCAGTACTGGAATCGTGTTTCTTTGCATCGTCATAAAACGACCGTATATTCAGTTCGCGAAGGATCCCGACTGCCAAAACTACCGTCAGGCGGAAATTCAGTTCCAAGTGACAGAATCCGAGCGCAGGTCATATTCCCCGACCCCCAAGTTGCTCTTCAAATGAAGGGTCGCGGCATCAAATCCAGTGATTTCAACCAGACCCGCATGTGGAACCGTGATGACATTGGTCCGGAGGTTGGACTTGAGATTGATTACAACCAAGACTCCCGTGCTGGGCGACGACGCCTTATTCCCCGCCTCGACAGTCCAGTTCACATTGTCGGTGAAGGCGATTGACGACAAGTTAAATTGGTCCCAAGCCGCCGGGCTGACGGGTGGAATCCTCGCAGTTGCAACCAAGTGAGGATTGGGCGTCACGATGGACGGCGCCGATGAGGCGGACGCGATCGACGCGGTATACCCCTTCCCACCCGAATCCTTGTTGTGTTGCATTTGCAGCCGAATCAGGTTTTCCTTGTGAGAGTAAGGGGTTTGGGAGACATCAACTGGGTGATTGGCCAGACCCAAATAAACACTGAGTCCGACGGCAGCAACCAGAGAGGGCAAGCCAATGGCCAACAGTTTTCTCATTTTCCATACTCCTTGATCCATTGTAGCCCTACGATGGGGCATGTTATCAAGACACCTCTTTCGAGAGCTGCCCGGAAAATACGAGCTCACCTGGACCTCAACATCTGCGGTGCCCGATTGAGTCGCATTTTCATGATCCGCTCTCGTGCGGTTGCGCCGCACATGGCGGTCTACCCCGAAAATACACATGGCGGGGTCCGCCCATTGGGTTCACAGTACCGTCGTTACACTACCTTCTTCGCCAGGTCTGTGCCGTCCGCCCGCATCCCTTTGCTCGTGTTCAGACAGCGTGGCTGCGCCGCACAACTTACGACGAGCCAAGGGATACGGACGACCCAGCAAGCCTTCGTCCTGCCGCTGGCCCATTGGTGGCCCACCGCGGACCTGGCATGCGGCCGTGGCGCGGCGAATTTTCATCCTTAGCTCGCGGCGCGCCGGCGCCATGGGAGTCCACCCGGACCTGGCCTGCATTATGACCACATGCCCCGAATCGCACTCACGTCCGACACGAGCGATATGTCCAATCGGCTGTCGACCCGCTCCACGCTCGTCCGCCTGTTTGATTCTCATCCTCATCACATTATGTATATTAACTTACGCCTACAAGAGTCCCACGCTTTCCCAAGGGGCGGCCACCGTCAAATCCACCAGTCTGGCAGTTGCGAGGCCCTTCGCTTCATGGTTCAATTGTAAGGGAAAAAGGGGGCCGATGCTGTGGCGCACACCTATGGTTCACTGCTGTTTGTCACGGTCATCGCCTTCGTCTCGCCGTGGGTGTCCATCCGCCTGTTCAAGGGGTTCGTCCCGGCCATCGTCATCGAGATCCTGCTCGGAATCGCCGTCGGCCCGAGCGGCTTCGGCCTGACATCGACGACGCAGTACGTAAGCTTCCTCTCCAATCTAGGATTCTCTTACCTGATGTTTCTCTCCGGCATGGAGATCGACTTCGACATCATCTTGCAGCGGCCAAGTCCTCAAGCGCGCGCGCCCTGGATCAAGGGCCTGCTCTTTTTCGCGACGGCGTTCGCCGTGTCCGCCGCGATCGCCTACCTGCTTGCCGCATTCCACATGCTTGTCCATCCGCTGTTCATCACACTCGTGCTGAGCACCACGTCTATCGGGATCGTCACCCCCGCCTTGAAAGAGAAGGGCTGGCTGCTCGTGCCTTTTGGCCAGGAGATCCTGACCTACGCGCTCTTGGCAGACATCGTGACGCTCATGTTCGTCGCCGCCTATACCACGGCCCATCTGACGGGCAACGCGGCCACGATTCTGCTGGTTCTGGTGCTGCTCTTCTGTTTCGTGATCGTCTACCGGATCCTGAAGGCGGCAAAAATGAACCGCCTCTTCACCTTCGTCGGCAACGCCACGAGCGAACTCGGGCTGCGCGGCGCATTCGCCCTGATCCTGATCTTTCTCGCCCTCGCACAGGTGCTCGGCACGCAGGTGGTCGTCGGCGCATTCCTGGCGGGAGCCATCATCAGCCTGTTGTCCGACAAGAACAGCGACCTGACGCAAAAGCTCAATTCAATCGGCTACGGCTTCCTGCTCCCCATCTTCTTTGTCAACGTCGGGCTGACGTTCAACCTGGGCGCGCTCGGATCGTCGCCGGTCTTCTGGAGCGCCCTGTTCATCGTCCTGCTCGGCATGTTTGCCAACAAACTGGTCGGCGCCGTGGTCTGGATGAAGGGGTTCAGCATGAAAGAGCGCGTTGCCGCAGGCGCCCTGCTCGGGTCTCAACTCAGCCTCACCATTGTCGCGAGCAAGATCGGACAGCAGATTCACGTGCTGTCCGCCGGCGTGGCAAACGGGCTGATCCTGCTCGCGATCGTGACCTGCCTGATCGCCCCGTTTGTCTTCACCCGCATGGTCGGATCCCAGACGGCGGTCCAGCCGACACTCAGCGAGGCGCTGCCGCCCGATTTCCTGCCGACAGGCTGGGTCGTCTCTGCCATCGAGGTGCTGTCGCCGACGTTTCAACACACGCCCATGCGCAGTCTGCAACTGCCGCACGACACCCTGTTTATCTCGATCGAACGCGGCGAAGAGAAGATTGTCCCGCGCGGGCACACGAAACTGGAACAGTTTGACGTCATCCACCTGATGGGAACACCGCGCTCCATCGGGCGCCTGCGCGACCGCTTCGACGGGCGTTGACGGCGCCACAGCCCTACTGTTGCCGCCGCAGACGCATCAGCGCGTCCTCCATCGCGTCGGGCAGCGGCGCCGCGAACGTCATGCGCAGTCCCGTGCGCGGATGGGCGAAGCCGAGACTGCGCGCGTGCAGCGCCTGCCCGGGGAGCGCAAGCGGATTGCGCCGCGCGTACACGGGGTCGCCCGCGACAGGATGGCCGATGTACGCCATGTGCACCCGGATCTGATGCGTCCGGCCGGTTTCCAGGCGCAGGTCGAGGTGACTGTAGGCCCCCAGGCGCTCACGGACAACAAAGTGCGTGACCGCATGCCTCCCAAGCTGTTCCGGCACCACGGCCATGCGCAGCCGGTCCCGCGGGTCCCGCCCGATTGGCGCGTCGACCGTGCCCTTGTCGGCGCCTGGCGCACCGTGGACGATCGCCTCGTACACGCGCTCCATGCTGTGCTCCCTGAACTGCTCTGCGAGCCCCGCATGCGCGAGGTCATTCTTGGCAATCACCAACACCCCGCTCGTATCCTTGTCGATCCGGTGAACGATGCCCGGACGGGCCACGCCGCCGATGCCCGACAGCACCACGCCGCGGCCGAGAATGGCCGCGACCAGCGTGCCGGAACGGTGCCCCGGCGCCGGGTGCACCACCATGCCAGGCGCCTTGTTGACGACCAACAGGTCGTCATCCTCGTAGAGTACGTCAAGCGGAATCGCCTCGGGGAGAACCTCCAGCGCCGCGGGTTCAGGGAGGTCTACCGCGATGCGTTGCCCCTTGCCGACGCGAAAACTCGCGGCAGACTGCACGACGCCGTCGACCGTCACCCGCCCCTGCCCGATCAGGCGGTGCAGGTGGGAACGCGACTGCCCTGGCGCATGGTCGGCCAGATAGCGGTCGAGTCTCGCCCCGCCCTCGTCAACCACGAGGTGGATTTCCCTCGCGTCGTCACCCTCGCGATTAATGTCCGTCGCCCCCCGTCTTCCCGGCGTTCGCCGCATCGCCGACCTCCCCCGTGCGCTTCCCGGTGACCGCCCCGTCGCCCGGGCTGTCCGCTCCGCCGCCGCGCTCCACCTGCTCCGGCCGTGTCCGCCACGCCCGGATGATCAGGTAGAGCACGGACAACACCACCGCGCTGTCCGCCAGATTGAAGACGGGATAGTGGATGATCTGGATGTACACGTAATCCACCACATAGCCGCGAAACACGCGGTCGATCAGGTTGCCCGCCGCACCGCCGAGCAACGCGCCAAGCGCGATCTTCAGACCATACTTCCCGCGCGCATGCCTGCGGTCCACGTAGATGATGACCCCGGAGACCACAAATGCGACGAGGATGAGCAGGTTGCGCTGGTGCGGAAACAGGGTCCACGCGGCGCCTGGGTTTTGCACGTACAACAGTTCGACCACGCCGCGCCACAAGGGAATGGCCTGCCCGGGAGCCATGTGCGTGACGACCAGCCATTTGAGCCACTGGTCCAGGGCCGCGACCACCGCAGCGATCACATATACCATCAATTCGCCCCCTTCGAGAGCATGAAGCGGTGTCCGCCCCGCGAAGGAACACCTGTCGGAACTGTCAAGGTATGTTCAATCGGCGCCGCGGCAGGCCCGTTGAGAATTCAGGCGCAGGATGCGATAGTGAACACAGTGACGAAAGGAGTTTTGCCCGGTGCGACAGCAGTTGGTCCGCTCTGCAGCCACGGCCGTGCTCTGGATCAGCGTGATCGAATTGGCGAGCAGTGTTGTGGCCAGAGTCCTGTATCACTACGACCTCTCGTTCACGCCGTTCTTTCTGCTTGGAGGTCTCTTGGGACTGCTCCTGTTGCTTGTCGCCCGCCGCCTGTAGCGGACGCGGACGGGCGGGCGCGGCCGTCACGCCGCCCGCGCCTGCCGGCGGACGTTGTCACATGTCCCCGAGATCAGCGGGGACCGTATGAAGCGCATCGCCGCGCTCTTCAAGGATGTCGACGCAACGCGCGCACAAGTCCGGGTGACCGGCCCTGACGCCGACGTCGGTTTTCAGATGCCAGCAGCGTTCGCATTTTCTTCCCGGGGCTGGCGACACCGCCACGCTACCGCGATCGGTCCGGTAGGCTCCTTCCGGCGCCGGTTCGTTCGAGGAGTGAACGTGAACCGCAGACACGATCAGGAGTTCCTTCCATTCTTCCGACCCCTGCCGCAACGAGCGACTGTCCTCGTAACCGTAGATGTCCACCTGTGCCGCGAGCGACTGCCCGATCAGCTTTTGCTTCCGCGCTTCCTCAAGCGCCTGCATCACATCCTGCCGAATCGCGAGCAGTCGGTCAAACCGCGCGGCGAGCGCACCGTCGCGGTAATGGTCCGGCAGCAGCCGCCACGTCGTCTGCTGGATACTCTCGTATCCGGCGTCCCCGCCATACTCCCAGACCTCGTCCGCTGTGAACGTCAAAATGGGCGCCACCAGCCCGGCGAGCGTCATCAGACACTCCCGCAGCACCGTCTGCACCGCACGCCTCTTGCGCGAACCAGCGGCTTCCACATACAGCGCGTCCTTGGTCACATCCAAATAGAAACTTGACAGTTCGGCAGCGCAGAAGTTCTGCACCGCGTGATAGACGAGGTGAAACTCATACTGCCTGTAGGCCGCGATGCACCTCTCCTGAAGCGCGGCCAGCCGGTCAAGCAGGTAGCGGTCAAGGTCGCCGAGGTCTTCATACGGCACGGCGGCGGACGGCGAGAAATCGTACAGATTGCCCAACAAAAACCGGAACGTGTTGCGGATCTTGCGATACACCTCAGAAACCTGCTTGAGAATGTCTTGCGAGATCCGCACGTCGGCGCGGTAATCCACGGACGCGACCCACAGCCGAAGGATATCCGCGCCCATCTGCTCGATCACGTTGCGCGGGTCAATGCCGTTCCCGAGGCTCTTGGACATCTTGCGGCCCTCTCCGTCGAGAAAGAACCCGTGCGACACAACCTGGCGGTATGGCGCCTCGCCGTACACGGCGACCGCCGTCGACAGCGACGAGTTGAACCACCCGCGGTACTGGTCGGATCCCTCGATGTACAGGTCGGCGGGCCAGGCGAGTTCCTCCCGTTGCCGCAGGACAGCCGCGTGACTCGACCCGGAATCGAACCAGACGTCCATGATGTCCGTCTCCTTGCGCAGGCGCCGTCCATTGCACGCGGGACACGCGGCGCCCTCAGGCAGAAGGTCCGCGGCTGGCGACGCAAACCACACCTGCGACCCATGCACCGCAAACAGACCCGCGACGTGCTCCACCGTCGTCTTGTCCAGCAGCGTCCCGCCACAATCCTCACAGTAGAAGACGGGAATGGGAACCCCCCACGCCCGCTGGCGGGAGATGCACCAATCCTCCCTGTCGGCCACCATGTTGTGCAGGCGGACCTTGCCCCACGGGACCAGCCAGTCCACGCGTTCCACCTCGTCGAGCATCGCCTGACGGAAAGCGGCGATCGACGCAAACCACTGCTCCGTGGCCCGGTAGATGACCGGATTCTTGCAACGCCAGCAGTGCGGATAGGGATGGACGAATTCTCTGTTTGCGAGCAGCATGCCGCGCTCTTCCAGGTCCGCGATGATCGCGCCGTTCGCCTTGGCGTAAAACTGGCCGCCGAAGGGCGCCGCTTCCTCTGTGAGGCGGCCCTTGCCATCCACAGGCGCCAGAATGGGCAACCCGTACCGCAGGCCCGCCGCGTAGTCGTCCATGCCGTGACCGGGGGCGGTGTGGACCGCGCCCGTGCCCGCCTCAAGCGTGACGTGCTCGCCGAGAATCACCGGACTCACGCGATCGTAGAACGGATGGCGACAGACCACACCTTCAAGCGCGCGTCCGGACAGCACCGCTTCCACCGTGGCCGCCGTGTCAAGGCCCATGTCCGCCAGGGCGTCCGCCACCAGGTCGCGCGCCATCAACAGCCGCCGCCCGCCGACGTCCACCACGGCGTACTCGAAGTCGGCGCCGACCGCGACGGCCGCATTGGCCGGGAGGGTCCAAGGGGTCGTCGTCCAGATCACGACCTCGACACCCTGCGCGAGCACCCCCTTGCCGTCCTGCACGGGAAACGAGACGTAAATGGAGGGCGACTTCTTCGGTTCATACTCGATCTCCGCCTCGGCCAGGGCCGTCTCGCACGACGGACACCAGTACACAGGCTTCAGCCCCTTGTAGATGTAACCCTGCTCGGCCATCGCGCCAAATACGCGAATCTGCTCCGCCTCATAGGCAGGGTCCATGGTCACGTACGGGCGGGAGAAGTCCCCGCGGATCCCGAAGCGTTGGAACTGCACCTTCTGCACCTCGATGAAGTTCCTTGCGTACTCCGTGCACGCGGCGCGAAACGCCACGACGTCCATACTTGTGCGGTCAATCTTTTGCGACTTGATGATCGCGTTTTCGATCGGCAATCCGTGCGTATCCCAGCCGGGAACGTAAGGCGCGTCAAATCCGTCCATCGTCTTTAGCTTGACGATGAAGTCCTTGAGGATCTTGTTGAGCGCATGGCCGAGGTGGGTGTCTCCGTTGGCGTACGGCGGACCGTCGTGCAGGATAAACTTCTTGCGCCCTTTGGCGCCTTCCTGGACGCGCGCATAGAGGTCCATGCGCTCCCACTTCTCCAGGATCTGCGGTTCGCGTTTTGGAAGATTGGCCCGCATGGGAAAATCGGTCCGGGGTAGATTGAGTGTGTGGTCGTACGACATGGGACATCCCTCCACAAATACAAAAACGCCCACATCCCAAGGGACGCAGACGCGCGGTGACCTAGGGGACATGTGATAAAGTCCTCTGAGCAGGCGCAGTCACTCCAGATATAGCGTTCGAGGCTTCAATCGGACGCTATATGCACCGTCATGCACCTGCCGTAATTTGGTTTATCACATGTCCTCTAGGGGACATGCGAGAAAGTCCGGAGCGAAATCCAAAACGGACATCTATAGCGTTTGCGGCTTTAGTCAACCGCTATAGATGGACCGGCCTGCGACGGACCGATCGAATCCCACAGTTCCCCTGGACCGCCATGTGCGGCCCATCCGCACGAGAGCGGATCATGAAAATGCGACTCAATCGGGCGGCTTAGATGGCGCGGTACATGTGATCTCGTATTTCCCGCGTAGGATCTCCTGACGATCCGAGCTTTCTTAGCGCGATGTTCCAGAAATTATATCATTCACCCTCGGCGGGTGCAACTTCCCGCCAGTCGGCCGATTCCAGCATTTCAAACTGCGCCTGCATGAGCGACCGAAACCGCGCCCGGAAAATGGCCGCCTGGCGCCTGACTTCGTCCAGTTCGACGGCGGAACTGCGCGCCTTGTTCAACGCGTCCTGGACAATCCGGTCGGCGTTTTTCTCGGCTTCGCGAATGACCAGTTGCGCCTCCTTGCGCGCGTTGGTCTTTACCTCCTCGGCGGTCTCCTGCGCCAGCATGATCGACTTGCTGAGGGAATCCTCCATCGAACGGAAGTGCTTGATCTGTTCTTCCATGTGTGCAGAGCGTTCTTCCAGTTCCTTGTTCTGGCGGATCAGCGCTTCGTAATCTTTGATGATCCGGTCGAGGAAATCGTTCACCTCATCCTCGTTATATCCGCGCATGGAGCGCTTGAACTCTTTGTTGTGAATATCGAGCGGTGTCAATGGCATCGTTCGCATGACCTCCTGCCGGACTTTGCGGCGCCAAAATCCTTCTTTCCAGCAACGCAAGATTAAATATAACGCCCAATTTTTACAAAAATGCGGCCCGAACGCGATTCGCCTTCGACTGCGATCACCATGGCCCGGCCCGCGCCGCGGACCGATACGATGTCGCCCGGGTCGATGGCCTGCGCAGGATCGGCGCACACGGCAAAGTTCAACTGCACCCGCCCCGCGCGGATCGGTTCGAGCGCCTTTGTGCGCGACATGCCGAATGCGTGTCCGACAAACGCGTCCAACCGCAGACTCTGCAGCGTCACCACCCGCTCCGCCAGCCGCGGCGCCGGCAACTGCGATTCCGGCGGCGTCGCCCGCCGTTCGGGCCGGACGGCGGCCCTGCCCGCGCGCGTCCAGTCGCGCAGCACAAGAGCGGCGGTGGGCCCTTCGAGAAACGTGTAGATCTCGCCGCCGCCGATCAGAATGTCCCCCATGCGGTCACGTTCGAAGCCAAGCTGCATCAGTGCGCCGAGCACATCGCCGTGCGACGGCGGCGGCTCCTCCCGGGCCAGTGACGCGCCGACGCAGACGATGCCGAAACCGTCGTCATCCTCCGGACGCCCCGCCGCGCCGCCAAACATCACGCGCGCCCGCTCCGCCCGGGAATGCCCGCCAAAGCTCGCGACCGACACACCCTCCGACGCGGCGACCATCTCCGCCATGCGCCTTTCGCGCGGCGTCAGAAAGTGCGTCAGCACGGGCAGCGCGCCATCTGCGGACCGCTTCGCAAGATCGCGCAGCCGCCGAACCGTCAGGCGCTCCTCCGGGCGTACGTGAACCACAGCGTCCGGCCGCACCCTACTGGAACCCGAACATCTGAAGCACCGTCTGCACCAGCCACAGGACTGCCCGATCCACGAACATATAGGCGATCAGCCCAATCAATGAGGCGATATCAAGATAGGCGCCTCCGAGCGAAAGAGGCGGGATAAAGCGCCGGAACGGCGCGAAGTACGGTTCGGTAATCGCGATCAGGACCCGGCCGATCCACATCTCGCCCAGATCCGGAAACCAACTCATCAAGATCCGGGCGAACAGCGCGTAGCCGTACAGCCGCAGGACCCAGGAGATCAGAATGAACAGCGTCAGCACCGCGTCACCTCAAATACGTCTGCCTTCTCCAGACAAATACTCGCTGATTGTGCCCTGGATGTCAACGTTGTCAGGTGCGCAGAGAAAAATATGATGCCCGAGCTTCTGCATGCTGCCGCCGACGGCGTAGACGCACCCGCTCAGAAAGTCCACAATGCGCAGGCTCTGGTCGTACGGGCAGCGGTGCAGGTTCACGATGATGGAACGGTGCCCCTTCAAATGGTCCGCCACGGCTTGCGCGTCCTCGTAAACACCCGGTTCGGCCAGCACGACCCGCACCTGCTTTTGCGTGTGGAGGTTCACCACCGTGGCTGCGCGCTTGTTCCCGGCGGCAGGTTCTTCCTCCGGCGCGTATGCGCCGTCCTCGAGAAGTTCCTCCTCGTCCATATCATCACCAAGACCCAAGAAGTTCATCATTCTGTTCAGCACAGTCTCATCTCCTCCTGGCGGCGAAAGCACCAAATTCGACGCGTTTTCACCATGCGTGAATGTTATATTCGACACACTTTTCGGCAATCCTCTTTCGGCTCCCCCGTTTCGGCAAAAACTCGCCGCCGGCCGACGGGCCGCGTCTCTCCATCTGCGAACGGCCTGGGCTGCGGGTATCCACATCCGTCTCCCGGCCGTCACGTCCTCAACTTTGCTTGTCGTGCGTTGCCAGAACGAGCGCCTGACCAATGCGCACCATCGTGGCGCCTTCCTGGATGGCAAGTTCAAAGTCTTCTGACATACCCATCGAAAGCTCTGGCAGGGCCATTCCAACCCTGGGGCCAACCCCGTCGCGCAGCTTGCGCAAGGCGCTGAATTCCCGGACGGTCGCTGCAGTCCCCTGTCCCTGCCGGCCGATCATCATGAGACCTTCGACCGACAGACCCGGCAACGTCCGGCAATGAGCGAGCAAGTCCTCCACATCATACGGCGCGACGCCCGTTTTCTGCGGCTCGCCCGACAGATTCACCTGCAGCAGCACGCGGACCGTCCTCGCCGCCGCGGACGCGGAGCGCGAGATGTCCGCCGCCAGATCCGCCCGGTCCACGCTGTGCACCCAGTCGAAGTGACGCGCGACCTTGCCCGCCTTGTTGCGCTGCAAAGGACCGATGAAGTGCCACTGCACCGGTATCCCGAGCGCCAGTTTGTCCTGTGCGGACTGCCAGCGGTTTTCGCCGCAGTGCCGGACGCCCTCGCTTGCGAGCAGCGCCGTATGCGCCGCGTCGATGTACTTGGTCACCGCCACCAGCGTCACGTCCCCCGCGGCTCGTCCGCTCTTGGCGCACGCTGCGCCGATGCGCTCCCGAATCTGCGCCAAGCGCGCGCGGACTTCGCTGCGATACAGCGCGTCGTCACCCGTCCCTGCCACAATTTTCCCTCGCTCTACCAAGAAAATACGAGCCCGCTCTCCACGTCGCACGATCGCCTTCCTGATGAAGACGGATTGTCATGTGCCTCACGCCAGTCCGATGAATCCACCGTGCCGACCGCTCTGGCCGTTGTCCCGCCGATGGGAAAAGTAGCCCGGCATGCACTCCGTGCAGATGCCCACATCGACGATACTGCCCGGCAGAACCCCCGCCGACACCAGTTGATCGCGGCACAGCGCCGGAATATCGAGCATGGCCCGGTCCCGCCCTGCGGCTGAGCGCGCCAAGGGCGCCCTGCAATCGGGCGCGAAGCGCGCGACCGCCGCGCGCACGGCTTGAATGACAGGACCGTCCACTTCGTAGCAGCACCCTCTGATGGCGGGACCCAACGCCACCTGCACCCGTTCCGGCCGCGCACCCTGCTCCACCATCACGCGCAGCGCCGACAGCGCCACGCCTCCGGTCGCGCCTCTCCAGCCAGCGTGGACCGCGGCCACCACGCCCGCGGCCTCATCCGCCATGAGCAGCGGCGCGCAGTCCGCCGCGAGGACGGCCAAGGCCGCTCCCTTCACCCGCGTCACCAACGCGTCCGCGTCTGGCAGGGCATCGCGCAGTTCCAGCGCCCCGCGGCCAACGTCCCTGCGGCCGACCACCGCCGTGCGCGAACCGTGGACCTGTTGCGCATACGTGATGCGTTCAGCCGTCGTGTCGAGCCGCCGCGCCACTTTACGCCGATTCTCGAGCACAGCCAGTGGATCGTCCCCCACGTGCAGACCGAGGTTCTTCGACGCGTACGGACCCCGGCTGACCCCTCCCTCGCGCCCGGAAAAACAGGCCACGACAGAGCCACGGCCGAAATGATCAATCCACAGCATGTCCGCCAATGTTGGCACCCCCGCCGCCAACTCCCCCGAACTGGCCCAGCTTGCACCATGGTACCACAAACGCCGCTGCGCCCTCAATATCCGGCGGATGTAGGACTCGTCCGCGATCGCGACGGCGACAGGGAGCCCTCCCCCTGGCGCAGGTCCACAAGCACCACATCGGTTCCGATCTTTACGATGTGCGTCCACAGAACGACGACCTCGTCACCGCTTGCGAGCAAACCGAAGAAGCGCCCCGCCGGCGGTATGATCATCGCCCGGATCAGGCCGCTCTCGACGTCGATGTCCAGATCGCCGATGGACCCGAGCTTGCGTCCATCGACCACATTGATAACATCCTTGGCCTGCAATTCGGATGCTCTCACGTTCGCATCGCCCCCGCGGCCGCCGCTTGTTTGCGCGGCGCCCACCATAAGGGTATGTTCGGCGCGGCGCGGGTAGACGAACGCGCGGCCGCCATGCGTCCGCCCTGACTCGGACTGTCACCGTGTTCCTATTCGATGTACTTCTGCATATGCCCGATCGCCGCCTTCTCGAGACGGGACACCTGGGCTTGCGAGATGCCGATTTCGTCAGCAACCTCCATCTGCGTCTTGCCTTCGAAAAAGCGCATCGACAGGATCCTCTTCTCGCGGGTCGACAGACGCCGCATCGCCTCCCTGAGGGCGATTTCCTCGATCCACGACGTGTCCTGATTCTGCTCGTCCCTGATCTGGTCCATCACGTAGATTGGATCGCCGCCGTCGTGGTAGATCGGTTCGAACAGTGACACCGGGTCCTGGATGGCGTCGAGCGCAAAGACAACCTCTTCCTTGGGCACGTCCATGGCCTGAGATATTTCGGCGATCGTCGGCTCCCGCAGATTCACGTTCGTGAGGCTGTCGCGCACCTGCAGGGCCCTGTAGGCGATGTCCCGCAGCGAACGGCTGACGCGGATGGGGTTGTTGTCGCGCAGGTAACGGCGGATTTCTCCGATGATCATCGGCACCGCGTAGGTGGAGAACTTCACGTTCTGTCCTAGGTCAAAGTTGTCTATCGCCTTCATGAGTCCGATACAACCGACTTGGAAGAGGTCATCAACGTATTCGCCGCGGTTGTTGAATCTCTGGATCACCGAGAGCACAAGTCGCAGATTGCCGTTTACGAGTTTCTCCCTTGCCCGCGTCTCGCCGGACTGCAGGCGGGTGAACAGGCCTCTCATTTCCGCATTGGTCAGCACTGGAAGTTGCGACGTGTTGACACCGCAAATCTCGACTTTGTTGCGTTTCACGTGTGTCCCTCCAGGCGCATTCCGGTCAACTTCGTGTACCAGTATGTCCCTGGAGGGGCAAAATATGCACGGTTTCTGAGTCGGCCAAAACTACAACATCTTGTTGAATTCTTTGCGCAGTCGCTTGATTATGCGCTTTTCCAGCCGCGAAATATACGACTGTGAGATTCCGAGCAGGTCCGCGACGTCCTTTTGCGTCATCTCCTCGCCCCCGGCAAGTCCGAACCGCAACTCCATGATCCGGCGTTCACGCTCGCCGAGCTTCTCCAGAGCGCCGTAGAGCAGGTCGCGGTCGACCTCTTCTTCGATATCCTTATAGATGGTGTCGACTTCCGTGCCGAGGACGTCGGACAACAACAGCTCGTTTCCGTCCCAGTCGACGTTGAGCGGCTCGTCGAACGACACTTCCACGCGAACCTTGTTGTTGCGCCGCAAGAACATGAGAATCTCGTTTTCAATGCAGCGGGACGCGTACGTGGCAAGCTTGATTTTCTTCTCGATGTCGAACGTGTTGACAGCCTTGATCAACCCGATTGTCCCGATAGAAACGAGGTCCTCGATGTTGATCCCGGTGTTCTCAAACTTTCTCGCAATATACACCACGAGACGCAGATTGCGCTCAATCAGCAGCGCGCGGACCGCCTCGTCCCCCGCGGGGAGCTTGGCGAGCAGAAACTCCTCTTCCTCCCGCGTGAGCGGCGGCGGAAGCGCCTCGCTGCCGCCGACGTAGTAGACGGTTTCCGGTTCAAAGACCCTGACGCTAAGCAGTATGCGAAGAACGAGCAGTCGAAACCCCAGTCGCATGCGCACCGGAATCAACACCTGAATCTCTCCCCTCCACAAGGTTCGCCTGATCGATGACAGCCGGAAGGAGACAATCATAGTGTTCAGTCCGCCCCAGAGCCTGCGTCTGCAGGGCCAACAACAGCGGCATGGCCGAAAACTCCGCCCCGTCTCTGCTGACGAGCACGTCGTCAGGCCGAAACGCCAGCAGTTGCCCGTCCCTCCCCGCAACGCCGCGAAACGGCACAATGCGGATACGGTCCGCAAAATCCCCCAGTTTGTCCGCGCAACCGTAGAGCGCGTGCAACGGATCTCCGCCGTCTTGCAACGCCACGGCAAGCGCGGCCGGCAGCAGCCCGGCGACGGCCCCGGCGCGGACGACGGCCACCGGCGTGCGCGTGACTGGGTCGCGCAAGGCGTTGCCTGTGTCCACCAGGGCGCGCAGGTGGACCCCCGCGCCGCGCAGCCGGATATCGACGTCGCACGCGGCCATCTCGGCGACCCGCATCCGCCTGCCGACGACCAGCGCCATTCTCACCAACCAGAGGCCGACCGGAGCCGATGCGACGACGGCCAGCGCGCCGATGCTAGTCCACCACGCGACCTGCCCGTGAATCACGGCCAGGCCTGCCAACTCCGGGTGCGCCCCAAACAGGTTCTGCAGCCCATAGACCGCGCCGCCCGCCGCAAACGTCACCGCGTAAAACACGGTCACCTGGCGCAGCAGGCGCACCCACCCCCGGTAGCGGCGCAGTTGCCGCCCCGGCGCGCCGAGCGCAAGCTGCACCATCCCCACCGAACAGAGCCACTTGACGGCGAACAGACGCAGCAGGGCGGTTCCGGGAAACAGCGTGGCCACGGCGTACAGCGATCCGAGCCCCGATGCGGCAAACACGCGCCAGGTCCGGCACCGCGTTCTGTACACGGCCGCCGTTACAAACAGAAGGCTGGCGTCAATGAATAGATTGATCGCAAAAGCCAGGTCGACATAAACGACCATCGCGCACCTCAAGGCTTTTGGCTCAGTATAGTTCATGTATATGGCGAAGGTTGTCAGAACTTGCCCGCAAAACAGCAAAAGAATCGACACCGGGCGCGAAAAACGTCCCCGGGCGCGGAGCCCGGGGACGTTCGGCGAACCAAGTGGAAGACCCGTGCGCCCCGCCATCAGGGGCGATTCGGACGGTTGCGCAAGAAGGCCGGGATCTCGAGGTTGTTGTCCGTACCTCCCGGGGTCTTTACGCCTGACGCCGGCAGCGGCACGTCGCGCGGGATCGGCCGCGGGCCCGCCTGCTGCAGAGTCGATGGGCGGTGTTCAAAGCCCGTCGCAATGACGGTGACGATCAGTTCGTCCTTCAATTCCGGCTTGATCACCGCGCCGAAAATGAAGTTCACCTCGTCGTCCGCCGCATCCTGGACGATCCGCGCCGCCTCGTTGACCTCAAACAGACTCAAGTTCTCGCCGCCGGCGACATGGATCAACACACCGGTCGCACCGTCGATCGGCGTGTCGAGCAAGGGGCTGCGAATGGCCTTTTGCGCCGCCTCCGCCGCCCTCTGGTCTCCCGATGCGACGCCGATGCCCATGAGCGCCGCCCCGCGCTCCGACATGATCGCCTTGACATCGGCGAAGTCGACGTTGATCAGACCCGGTTCCGCAATCAGGTCCGAGATCCCCGACACGCCCTGGCGCAGCACATTGTCCGCCTCCTTGAAGGCTTCGAGCATGGGCGTGTTCTTCTCCACGATCTCGAGCAGGCGGTCATTTGGAATCACGATCAGCGTATCGACCTTTTCCTTGAGGCCATTGATGCCGGTCTCCGCCTGGGTGAGCCGCCGCCTGCCCTCAAAACTGAAGGGCTTGGTCACGACGCCGACCGTCAGCGCCCCGAGCTCCTTGGCGATCTCCGCGATCACGGGCGCCGCGCCGGTGCCGGTCCCGCCACCCATGCCTGCCGTCACGAACACCATGTCCGCGCCTGTCAGCGCGCCCATCACCTGTTCGCGGCTCTCTTCCGCGGCGCGCTTTCCGATGTCCGGATTCGCCCCCGCGCCAAGACCCCGCGTCAGTTTCTCCCCGATCTGAATCCGCTCGGCCGCACGCGACAAGTGCAACGCCTGAGCGTCTGTGTTGACCGCGATAAAATCGACATTGCGCACCCCCGCCTCGATCATGCGGTTCACCGCGTTACATCCGCCACCGCCGACGCCAATCACCTTAATCTTGGCAAGCGTCTCCATTTCAACATCCAACTCAAGCATTGACTGTCCTCCTTGGCGTTCGCCCGGATCACCGGGTTTCAGGCACACCGGAAATCCGCAGCCGCGCGCACCGATCAGATGAAGTCCTGCAACCAGCCCTTGATCTTCTGCAACGCACCGCCTGAACGGGTGCGCCGGCCCTGTCCCGCAGCGACGACAGGCTGCCGATTATAGAATTTGGACACATACTTGATCATGCCCACGCAGCCCACGTACGACGGATCCCGCACACCTACAAAATCGGGAATCGCGACGCGCGCCGGCGCACCGAGTTCCTGGACCGCGAGCCTGTCCGCTCCCTTCAGAAGCATCCCGCCCCCGCACAGCACGTATCCGCCCGGCAACCCGCGCGGATAGCCCATGCTTTCCACCTCGCGCTTGACCAACGCAAATATCTCCTGCATGCGCGGTTCAATAATGTACGCAAGTTCAACTGTGGTAACCTCTTTATCCATGCTACTACCTATTCGCTGCACCTTAAACTTTTCCTCTTCCCGCGCCATGGACGAATCAGCGACGCCGTAGCGGCACTTCACCACCTCCGCCGCGTCGGTCCCCGTCTGAAGGCCGAACGTCACGTCGTTCGTGACGCTGTCTCCGCCGATCGGGACAAAGGCGATCCGCTCGAGCCTTCCATGTTCGAAGATCGACACCGTCGTCGAACCGGCTCCGACATCCACCAGCACGACGCCGAGCTTCTTCTCGTCGGCGGACAGAACCATGTCGGCGGCCGCGAGCGGCAGCATCACCATTCCAGCAACTTCGATGCCGGCGCGCTCGACGCACCGCAAGAGGTTGTGCAGCACCGTGCGCGAGCCGGTGGCCACGTACGCGTCGACCTCCAGCCGAACGCCGATCATGCCGCGCGGGTCGGTCACGTCCGACAGCCCGTCCACCGTGAACTCCCGCGGAACCACGTCCACAATCTCACGCTCGGCCGGGAGGTTCAGCACGCGCGCGGCGTCCATCACCCGCTCCACATCCTGGTCGCCGATCTCCCGGTCAGTGGCGGAGACGGCCACCACCCCGTGGCTTGGAATGAGGTCGATATGGCTCCCCGAAACGCCGACATACGCAGAACTGATGGAGATGCCGACCATTCGCTCGGCATGGTCGATCGCCGCCCGAATGGCCACGACGGTCTTGTCGATGTCAACGATGGCGCCCTTGCGAATACCCTCGCTGCGCGCCGTTCCCACACCGATGACATTGACGTTTGCGCCGTCCATCTCGCCAATGATGGCCTGGATGGTCGATGTCCCGACATCCAGGCCGACTATCAGATCTCCCTTTGCCAACGAGCGGCACTCCCCTCTCGCCTTGTGAACTGCCGCACCCATTTGCGCATTGCTCACAGAACCCCGCATGTACCACTGTATCTTAGCATGAATATCACAGTTTTAGGGACAGAAATTTTTAGCTGCCGAGCAGCCTGTGACGAATCTCCGCAAGATTGTTAAAAATGCGCACGCCGAACGCCACAACGGCCGCGAGGGCCAGGTCAACCCCGAGAACGGCGCCGATAAACGCCAAGAGCGCGGCCAGCAGCGTGTTGACAAAGAACCCGGACAGAAACACCCGGTATTCGAAGTTTCCCTGGAGCCCTGCGCGCAAACCGCCGAACACCGAGTCAAGGGCGGCAAGAATCGCCACGGACAGATACGCCGCAAAAGTGGCGGGCAAGTGGACGTTCACCGCCAAGCCGACAGCGAGTCCGACAAACAGTCCCAAAAACGGCAGCGCGACCACCATCAGAAAGCGACCTCCCGCGCGTATTGTCCAGGCAGCGCCCCGCGGTAGGCCGGAATCTCCAGCGGGTGCGCCGCGCTGTAACGCCTGATCTGGAACGACTGGTCCAGGATGTTGAACTGCTGCGCCAGGCCTTCCACCTGCAGAATGTTTGCCATGGCCTGGACGGACCCGAGCGCCTCGATGACATAGGGCGCCCGCACGGGCACCTCGTTGACCTGGACAATCCCCGCAAACGGTCCGATCGTGGCTGTCAGGCCCCCGACCGAGCGGATCGACGACACCGTGACGAGGCGCTGTCCGTTGATGGCGACCGCGCTCGCGCCGGCCGCCTGCAGCCAGTTGACCAGCATCTGCAACTGAACGGCCTCGTCCACGTAGCGCAGGCCCCGAATGACCGGCAGGCGCGGATCAAAGGCGATTCGAATCGCGATGCCCGCACCTTTCTTTGGCGTCAGTCCCGCAGCGGCGTTTGAACGGCGCACTTCCGCCTGCAACATCCCGAGTCCGTGCAGGGCATGCGTGGAGGCGTCGTGCAGCGCCGTCCACTCTCTCTGGACCTGGCTCCATTGCCTCTCCAGCCGCGGCGTCAGCGCCACCTGGCGCGTCAGCGCCGATGTGTCCGACAGGTAGGAGCCGTACGCCCCGGCCGTGTTTTTGCCGACGTGCGCCTCAAGACCGATTGCCAATCCGACCACGGCAGCCGCCGCGACCAAACCGGCGCGCTCGAACGGCTTCATCCGACCGCCCCCCCGGAACGCGGCCGGCCGGCCGCCGCCGGGATGGCCACCTGCGCCCGAATGAACGGCCGCGACACGTCCAGTCCGCGGTTCGCGCTGCGCAGCGCGTCCAGCACTCCCCCGGGCAGCGCCAGGGCGTCGCGCAGCAGCGTCGGATCGCCGATCGCGCGCACGACAAACGGCGGCCCGAGGCGATCCGTCCCCACGCGCACCAATGGTCCGATGCAAAAGACGCCCGTGGTCGAGGTTATCCGCGCGTTGTTGACCGCGACGGCGTCAGCGCCGGCAAGGAAGAGCTCATTGATCACCGATCGCAGGTCCCAGTCGTGCGTGAGGAACTGTTCCAGGTTCGCTCCCCTCGCCCGCCCGTCGTTGATCGTCACGACGACCCCCGGGCCGACCAGCGCCGTCGCGCCCGTCAGCACGCGGTCGGAGTGCAGCCTCTGAGCCAGACGCGCCGCCTCGCCGCCGCGCGCCACCGTATGCGCCTGCAGCGCCGCCATCTGGCCGTCCAACCGCGTGATGCGGTCGCGCAGGGAGCGGTTGTACGCCTGAACGGCGGACAGGCGCGACTGCACCGTCCCCACCCCCGGCAGGGCCGTCCAGATTGCAGTGCCCCCGAGGAGCACGTCGTGGTACTGCACGGCCATCATCGCCCCCAGCACGGTTGTCACCGCGGTCCACGCCAGAACGCTGCGCCGCCTCGCCCGATCAGCCATGCGCACCTTTTCCCCCCGCCACGGAGAAAGGCTTGTACACCGCCCGCCCCCCGGCCATAATGTCCACCACGCCGGGCGCGACATGCAGCGACGTGAGCCGCGCGTGCACGCTGTTGTACGCCGCAAGCGACGCGGCCAGGTGCGCCACGGGCATCTGGATCTCGAAGCCGTCGCGCGTGAACGCCTCGACATACGGCTCGCCGCTTGCGAACGCCACATGCAGTTCCGAAATCTGGGCCACCAACGCGGCAGGCAAGTACGGCATCTGCCTGCAGATGGACAGCAGACTCGGGTCGGTCAGCGGGGAACCGAGACTCACGGACAAGGGAGCGCTCGTGCTCAGAATGGGCCGATTGCCGCCCCCGCCCGACGGATCGCGCGCGAGTACGACACCGTCCGCCAGGACCTCGTACAGAATCCCCGACGCGTCCAGCGTTCCCGCGACCGCGCGCTCCCGCACCGCGATATCGACGGTCCGAGTCAGATAATCGCGCTGGATGTTCACGCTCGACAGAATGGGAAAATCGGACAGCAGCCTGGTCTCGATGCTGGCCACAGGCATCTGGAACAGGTTCTGTCCCGGCGCGAGCCCCGCGTCGCGCAGCAACAGGTAGGAAGCGATATCCGTGTTGCCCGACACCCGCACCGCGCGGGCCAGGGAGAACGGCGAACGAAGATACGCGACTGCAGCAATAACGACAAAGAATATGATGATCAGGACCGTATAGGCGACCCGGCGTCCCGGACCGGGTCCGTCCCGCCGCGTGTGCAAAATGGTGCGACTCCCTTCATCGCGGACCCGGGCGGCCGGCGGGAACCGCCGCCGCCCCGGAGTTCCGGGTATGACTTGAACACGGTCTTGCGTCAGGCACGGTCTGGCGCCAAGCGCTGTCCGCTGCCAGCCGCTAGGTCTGCGCCTGCCGCCGGGTCTGTACCTGCCGCCCGCGGATCCCTTCGCTCACGCCCAGACAGCGCGCAAGCGCCGCACAACTCGCGGTGAG
>JAKACX010000032.1 GCA_021821055.1 Bacillota bacterium | reverse complement strand
CGGATTGTCACATTTGACAACCTCTTTCACTCGATCTGGCCGGATGACGACCGGGGCAGCTTCGATAATCTTTACGTGGTGATCCGGTCGCTCAAGACGAAACTCGGAATGCGCAACGGCCAGGACGGAGAACTCATCCAGAACATCTACGGCGCGGGATACCGCCTCCAGATGCCAGTCATTGAAGGGGAGGAGTGTTCGGCAGCGCTGCGCGAAGAATAATCCGCGGGGAGTGAACGACAGATGCAAAGCGCAAAGCAGCAAACTTCCGTGACCGTCCGCGTCGATTCCGTGACCGTCAGCGTCGGCGTGACGGGCGCACTGCTACCCTCCGGTCAATTCACCTCACTTGCCCTGCCCCTTCCGTCTCCGGTGGGCCTCGCGCTGATTCCTGAACTTGTCCGCACCCGGCTCTCCATCGAGCGCGCCGACAGCCTCACCAACGTGCTGCTTGTCGTCAACGACGTCTGCGCAAAGGATCGCGGCGCATTCCTGCACGACGGAGACCGGGTACTGCTGATCAGTCCCATCAGCGGCGGCTGACTGCCGCCGTCCGGCGCGGGTGCGGCCCCACGGTGAATTTACGCCCAAAGAGATTCCGCGGCAGAGCCTGTGGTAAACTGTCCACGGGAGATGTGCGATTGCGGAACATGGAGCGGACGGCCCGTTTTCCCCCAACGGAGAAAGCATGACAGCAAGCGAGGAATTGACAGATGACAGCAACGATGGAGCAGTTGGTGGCGCTCGCCAAACACAGAGGATTCATCTTTCCGGGGTCGGACCTGTACGGTGGGCTCGCAAACAGTTGGGACTACGGACCACTCGGGGTTTTGTTGAAGAACAACGTCAAACGCGCCTGGTGGCAGAAATTCATCCAGGAATCAGCGTACAATGTGGGACTCGACAGCGCCATATTGATGAACCGAAATGTCTGGGTCGCATCCGGACACGTCGGACAGTTCAACGACCCGATGATCGACTGCCGCCAGTGCAAGGCGCGTCACCGCGCGGACAAGCTGATCGAGGAAGCGCTGCTCGAGCGAGGCGACGAACGCGTTGTGGACGGGCTCTCCTTTACGGAAATGGAGGCGCTCGTGCGTGAACACGGCATTCCCTGCCCCGAGTGCGGCGCGCGCGATTTTACCGCCGTACGCCAGTTCAACATGATGTTTCGCACCTCTCAGGGCGTCACCGACGACGCCGCAAACGAACTGTTCCTGCGACCGGAGACCGCGCAGGGCATCTTCGTCAATTTCGAGCACGTCAAGCGCACGATGCGCAAGAAGCTGCCTTTTGGCATCGGCCAGATCGGCAAGAGTTTCCGCAATGAGATCACTCCAGGCAATTTCATTTTTCGCACGCGCGAGTTCGAGCAGATGGAACTGGAGTTTTTCTGCAAGCCGGGAACCGACGAGGAATGGTTCACCTACTGGCGGGAATTCTGCCACAACTTCGTGCTGTCTCTCAACATCCAACCGGACCACGTCCGGTTGCGCGACCATGAACGCGAGCAACTCTCACACTACAGCAAAGCCACCACCGACATTGAATACCGCTTCCCGTTCGGCTGGGGCGAACTGCTGGGAGTTGCGAACCGCACCGACTTTGATCTGTCGCGCCACGCCGAACACTCCCGCAGGGACCTCGCCGTGCACGATGAAGAGGGCGACCCGTTCATCCCCTACTGCATCGAGCCGTCCATGGGAGCCGACCGCCTGTTGCTCGCCGTGTTCGCCGATGCGTACGAACAGGAGAAACTGCCCGACGGAGAAGAACGAACGGTCCTTCACCTGCACCCGTTTCTCGCGCCCTACGCGGCGGCGGTCCTGCCGCTCTCGAAGAAACTGGGCGAGGACGCGCGCACGCTGTACGCGTCGCTCGTCAAGGACTACTCCGTCGACTATGACGACGGCGGGTCGATCGGCAAACGCTACCGGAGACAGGACGAAATCGGAACGCCCTACTGCATAACATACGACTTCCAGTCTGTCGAGGACCACACAGTTACAGTCCGCGACCGCGATACGATGCAGCAGGTTCGCGTGAAGATGGACGAACTTGGCGGTTGGTTGCGGGCGCGCGTCGTCGTCTGACGGATCGCGCCGCGTCCCGGGCGACGCGCAAAAGAATTGCACCAGACCTTCAGCCCGAGGCGAAGGCGACGCGTGTGAACAGGGGTGGCGGAACCGTGAAAAACAATCGGAAATCGCTGCGGGACTTGGTCTCAGGCTCCCGCTACTCCATCATCGGGGTCGTCTGCTGCCTCGCGGTGGCGGCAGTGTGGTTTGCGTTCGTTCAGCCGCGGCCTGCCGTTGCTCCTGCGTCAGGTGCGGGTCCGGCCGGCGCGGCCAGCGGCCGTCCGATCACCCTGGTACAGGCGACGGTAGTCGGCCACACGCGTTTCCCGAACGGCGACACACCGCGAGGGGGCCAGGGACAACCCGTCGACGGCATCCAGGCGAGTGCGTCGGAGCAGATCGTGTATCACATTCACGCGCACCTCAGCCTCTTTGACCACGGCCGCCAGGTTGCCCTGCCGCGCGGGATCGGCATCGTCCCCCCGCGCGTCGTCCAGAACGGCTTCGTCGTCGGTGGCCAGGCGTTTTACTGGTTGCACACGCACGACGCGACGGGCATCATCCACATCGAGTCGCCCGTCCGCAAGTTGTATACGCTGGCGCAGTTTTTCGCCGTGTGGGGAGAACCGCTGACACGGCGCGACGTGGCGGGGATGAACGGCGCTGTCACAGTCTTTCTAAACGGCAGACCGTACCGCGGCAATCCCGGGGCGATCACCCTCGTTGCTCATCGGGAGATTACACTGGAGGTCGGGCAACCTGTCGTCCCACCCCCGGTCTACACATTCCCGCCTGGCCTGTGAGACCACACAGGCGGCGCGGCGGACCTGCCGCGCCCCATCCTTGTGCGATACCAAAGCCAAAACACATCCGTTCCGCCCGCGGGCGGAACCGTCTCAACCCACGTACGTGCTGCTGACCTTCAACTGAACCGTCTGTTTCTCCGGGATGGCAATCTCCTGGCCAGTCTGCGGATTCCGTCCTGTACGCGCCGCGCGCACCGTCGGTTTCAGCTTGCCCACGCCGGCAATCGTGACTTCCTCGCCGCTGTGCAGTTCCTCCACGATGGCCTTTTGCAACGCCTTCCACGCCATCTCCAGATCCTTCTTGGTCAGACCGGTGGCCTCCGCCGCCTTGTGGACCAATGCCTCTTTGCTCACTCGCTATCGACCCCTCATTGGCAAAATAGGTTGCGATCATAGAATAGCGCATCACCATGCACCCTGTCAGCACTTTCGCGGACTTTTTGCGCAAAACCCGTATAAAACCGGTCCCCGACGTCCTTTCCGGCGCCTTTTTGACCCTCTTTGCGCCCCGGCAGACGCAGCGCGGCCGAGCGGCGAGTTGGCCTGCCGTCACATAGTGCTGAGGGCAAGATTGTGGTGCACGCGCCCGATCGCCCTCGCCAAGAGCGGCGCGACCGGGATCCGTTGAATGGGCAGATCCGCCATTCCCGGACGCAATGGAAGCGTGTCCGTCACGAGCACCTCGCGAATGGCCGGATGGCGCAGGCCCTGTTCCGCAGGCGCGGAGAAGACGCCGTGCGACGCGCAAAGGACGGCCTCCGGCCGCGCGCCCATGGATATCAGCGTGTCGACGACCTGCACGATGGTATTGCCCGTGTCGATAATGTCTTCGATGACAATCGGCGTCTTGCCTTCAACATCGCCCACCAGGTGTGTGATCACCGCCTCATTGTGGCGCGGACGGCCCTTGTGCATGATCGCCATCGGAAGATCGAGCAGCGCCGCGAACTTCTCCGCCGTCTTTGCGCGCCCGGCGTCGGGCGACACCACGATCGCGTCATGCAACCCCATGGCCCTGACACGGTCGGACAACAGGGACAGCGCGGACAGATGGTCGACCGGAATATTGAAGAAGCCCTGGATCGCCGACGCGTGCAGGTCCACCGTGATGACGCGGTGCGCCCCGACAGTGGTCAAGACGTCCGCCATCACCTTCGCGGAAATCGGTTCGCGCGCCTCACCCTGCTTCTCCTGCCTGCCGTACCCGTAATACGGAATGATGACGTTGATTCTTCCGGCCGAACTGCGCTTTAGCGCGTCCACCATCAGCAGCAGTTCTACAAAGTGGTCGTTGATAGGATCGGAGAATGTCTGCAGCAGGTAAGCGTCCGCGCCGCGCACGCTGTCGGGAAACTGCGCATACAACTCTCCGCTGCGAAAGCGGGACAGTGTGACGGCCCCGAGTTCAACTCCCAGAGCTTCCGCCACTTCGAGCGCCAACGCACGATGCGATGAGCCCGCGAACAGGCGAAAAGACTGCAACGAAAGGCCGTATTCCACCATGGGCGCACCCCCTGTTCCCGGGTTCGGTTGTATGCGTTTTCTACCATCACTGTACCATTCAAAGGCCCCCATTGGGAATGCCCTCCGGCGGCCGCACTTCAGGCACCCACGCCCGCGTACAGCATCCACATGAGCAGCAGCACCCACAGCACCGTGAACAGCGGCGCCATGACCCGAAATGACGCATGCCTTGTCTTGTGGTGAAACCTTGTCATGCCAATCCACGCTCCGAGCGCGCCCCCGGCGACGGTCAGCCACAGGAGGGTCCGTTCGCGCACGCGCCGGCGCCTCCTGTGGCGGGACCTTTTCTTGTCAAGTCCCATGAGCGCAAACACCACGGCATTGACAACGGCGAGATACAGGTACAGCAAAACAGAAAAATGCACTGGACCACCCGGCTTTCACGGCAGGGGAGAAGCGAACGTCTGTTTGCTCCCGATCCGCAAGTGTGCTATACTTCCTGCATTGACGACAGGGGGCAGGGTAGACCATGGCCCGACCAACGACGCACAACATCCAGGAAGCCATTCTCACATTCATCAAACAGGAAGTCCGCACCCGGGGGTACCCACCGTCCGTCCGGGAGATCGGCGACGCCGTGGGTCTGACCAGCACGTCGACCGTGCACAGCCATCTCGGCAAGCTTGAGGAACGCGGACTCATTCGCCGCGATCCCACGAAACCCCGCGCCATCGAAGTGACGGCCAAGCCGTCAGGGCGGCCGCACGCCGACCAGGTGCCCCTGATCGGCAAGGTGACGGCCGGCATCCCCATCACGGCCATCGAGGACATTGAGGGGTACATCCCGCTCCCGCCAAACATGTCCGACGCACGTCACGCCTTTGCGCTGCGCGTGTCTGGGGACAGCATGATTGACGCGGGAATCCGCTCCGGGGACATCGTCTACGTCCAGCAGCAGGAGACGGCGAACAACGGCGACATCGTGGTCGCCATGACCGAAGACGCGGAGGCAACCGTGAAACGCTTCTTTCGGGAGCGGGATCACGTGCGTCTTCAGCCGGAAAACCCCACGATGGCCCCTCTTCGGTACCCCTCGGTCGCCATCCTCGGCCGGGTGATCGGTCTCTGGCGCGACATGACGTGATTTCGTACGTCCTCCCCGGGGAACTGTGATAAAGCCCGCGCCGCAGGCGGAGTCACCCCATACCCTTGACGCCCGCCCGGATCGGGACGGTCACGGTTCCCCTGTGAGATGGGGGCTGCCCGTTGATCGACAGCCCCATCCCGTCAATACAGCGCGAGATACTGCTCCCGTTCCCACGGGTGCACAACCGTTCGGAACATGTCCCATTCGATCAATTTCGCCTCGTGGAAGTGCGCGTACGCGTGCTCACCCAGGGCCTCGCGCATGATGTCGTCATTGGCGAGTTCGTCCAGCGCCTCACGCAGGCTGGGTGGAAGGCTGTGGATGCCCGCGCGCACCCGCTCCATCTCGTTCATCACGTAGATGTTGCGGTTGATGGGCGTTGGAAGCGTGAGTTTGCGCTCAATGCCGTCCAGTCCCGCGCGCAGCAGGAGCGCGATCGCCAGGTACGGATTGGCCGATGGATCGGGGCTGCGCAGTTCCAGACGCGTTCCGTTGCCGCGCGACGCAGGTATGCGCACGAGCGGACTGCGGTTCTTGGCCGACCAGGCAATGTAGCAGGGCGCCTCGTAGCCGGGAACCAACCGCTTGTACGAGTTGACAAGAGGGTTCGTGACCGCCGTGAAACCGCGCGCGTGCGCGAGAATGCCGGCCAGAAAACGGCGCGCGACCTGGCTGAGACCGAGTTCGTCGGAGGGATCATAGAACGTGTTTGTTTCCCCGTCAAACAGGGAGAGATGACAGTGCATCCCCGACCCGTTGTGTCCGTAAAGCGGCTTTGGCATGAAGGTGGCGTGCAGCCCGAACTGACGCGCCACAGTCTTGACGACCAATTTGAATGTCATGATGTTGTCGGCCGCCGCAAGTGCGTCCGCGTACGCAAAGTCGATCTCGTGCTGTCCCGGAGCGACCTCATGGTGTGAGGCTTCCACGCGAAATCCAAGATTTTCGAGAACGAGCACGATTTCACGCCGACAGTTCTCGCCGAGGTCGACCGGCGCAAGATCGAAGTAGCCGCCCTGATCGTTCACCTCGGTCGTCGGTTCACCGTGCTCATCAAGCTTGAAGAGGAAAAACTCGGGCTCCGGCCCAACGTTCATGGTCGAGAAACCCAGTCCCCGCGCCCGTTCCAACTGCCGCTTCAGGATTCCGCGCGGATCCCCGGGAAATGGCGTGCCGTCCGGCAGGTGAATGTCACAGATCAGGCGCGCGACGGTCCCGGCCCCGCTGTGCCAGGGAAACACCAGCCATGTGGACAGGTCCGGGTACAGGTACATATCCGATTCCTCAATCCTGACGAACCCTTCGATCGAGGAACCGTCGAACATGATGCGATTGTTGAGAGCGTCCGCCAATTGACTCATCGGCACCTCAACATTCTTGATCACTCCGAGCAGATCGGTAAACTGCAGTCGCAGGTAACGAACGTTCTGCTCCTTTGCCAGTTCCATAATCTCTTGTTTCGTATACGTCGTCGCCATGGACCTGCTCCTTCACTCATGTATATCCTGCACTGCACAGCGGCCCCGCCCCGATCGGGACCCCTGCGTCCCGTGAACCGGATCAGCGCTCCTTGCGGAAAAAGCGCGCCAGTTCCCCTTGCATCAGCGACTCCGGCCCGCCAGGGTGGCCCGCCCTCGCCGACAGTTCCTGCATCAGGAGTTCATGCAAGTCATGCTGGTTGAGTTCCGCAAGCGCTTCCTCCGAACGCTCGAGGTGCTCCACCGTCATGTCGTCCGGATGCGGTGTATTGTTCATGACTGCCTTGATGCCCGCGATATTCAGGCCCTTGTCGATGAAATTCTTGATCTCAAGCAGACGCTCCACGTCATTGAACGAAAACAGACGTTGGTTCCCCTCCGTCCGAACGGGGTGGATCAGTTCGTGTTGCTCGTAGTACCGGATCTGGCGAGCCGTCAGGTCCGTCAATTTCTGCACGATGCCGATCGGAAACAAGGCGAGGCTTCGTCGCGTCGCGTCATCCATTCCCATCCACTCCCCGTTGGCAACTCACTTCACATGATCTATACCACACCTTCCACACTTGCGTCAACCTCTTGTTAATCCAATGTAATCTTGTCGAGTGCGTGCAGGATCGCAATTTTGACGTGCGAATAGGTCAGTCCCCCCTGCAGGTACGCGATGTAAGGCTCGCGCAGCGGTCCGTCCGCCGAAAGTTCGATGGACGAACCCTGCACAAACGCCCCTGACGCCATGATCACCGGGTCGGCGTACCCAGGCATGCCCCACGGCTCCGGCGCCACGTGGGACCCCACGGGCGACGCCTGCTGGATGGCTTGACAGAACCGGACCAACCGATCCGCAGACCCAAGCCTGACGCGCAACACGATGTCTCCGCCGCCGCCTGATTCCTGGTGGGGTTCACAGGTGTAGCCGGCCTCGGTCAAGACGCTGGCCGCGAATACTTTTCCTTTGAGCGCCTCCGCCACGATGTGCGGCGCCATGAACAGTCCCTGAAAATACAAACGGTAACTCTCGTGCGATCCGCTCTCGCCCCCGATGCCAGGCGCGATCAGGCGCTGTCCGGCCGCGTCCACCGCCGATCTGCTCCCGACGATGTACGCCCCAGTCGGCGCAAGCCCCCCGCCAGGATTCTTGATCAGCGATCCCACCGTCAGGTCCGCACCGACGTCACCCGGCTCCAGTTCCTCCGTAAACTCGCCATAACAGTTGTCCACAAGCACCAAGGCGTCGCGGTCCACCGCCTTGGCCAGACGCACGACCTCGCCGATCTCCCGCACGGTGACGGCCCTGCGCCAGGCATAGCCCGCCGAGCGCTGCAGCGCCACGACGGTCCGCCTCCGCCTGCCCGCGTGCATCACCGCGAGCAACTCCCGCAGACCGTCCAGATCAACGGCGCCGCCCGGCAACAGATCGACCGCCGCGAACGAGACGCCAAACTCCGCAAGGCTTCCGCTCCCTCCGGTACGCAGACCAATGACCGGGTGCAGCGTATCATACGGCTCACCGGTCGCGTAAATCAGTCGGTCTCCTGGACGCAGCAAAGCAAACAGCCCGACGGTCAGCGCGTGCGTTCCCGACGCGAACGCCGGTCGCACCAAGGCGCTCTCCCCTCCGAACACGGACGCGAAGACGCGCTCCAGTTGTTCCCGCCCGCGGTCACCGTAGCCATACCCTGTGGAACCGAACATGTCTGTGTCGGAAACCTGACATCTATTAAACGCATTCAAGACTTTTTCCTGATTATGGTCGGCGAGGCGTTCGATGCGCTCGAACGCGCCGCGCAACGCCTGTTCGTGCCGACGCGCTTGTCCCCAATTCGTATTCATGATCCCCGCGGTTCACTCCCGTAGTCCCCTCCAACATCCGTTCGCTGGGCGAACGGCAGGAACGGCGCCGCATCACGCGGATCAACCTGCAACTCCATCTGCATCCCGGCATCCGTCGTCGCCACCGACAAGACCCGCGCCACCCGGTACGCCATGCCGACGATATCCGGACGGTCGTCCGGAACGTCCAGCAGCAGCGCCATTCTGTGGCCAGCCAGTTCGTCAACCGCCTCCAGCAGTTCGCCGACAAACCCCGCGTCCAAGACCGACCCTGCGGCGGTGCGCGCGGCGCGCGGGTCGCACGGCAACTCGCATTCCCGACCGCCCCGCCTGTTAAAGACGGTCAACACCGGCGCCGTCGTGTGCAAGACGCGCTCCAGCACATCGTAGACCGCGTCCAGTTCCTCCGGCAGGAAGTTCGACTCCGCGTCGGCGACCAATACGATCACGTCAGCGTCCACTGCTTCTTCAAGGGTGGCCCGGAAAGCGTCCACCAAGTGGTGCGGGAGTTCACGGATAAAACCGACCGTATCCGTGAAGACAAACGTCCGCCCTTCGTGGACAATGCGTCGCGTTGCCACGTCCAGCGTGTCAAACAGGCGGTCGCGACCCGGCTGCGCTCTCCTGTCCCCGTACCGGCGCGCCAGTTCGGACAGCAACGTCGTCTTTCCGGCGTTCGTGTAGCCGACGATGCTGACCGAGTAGACCCCCTGCCGTCTCCGCCTGCGGCGCAGTTCCCTCCGCCGCAGGCCCTGCTTCGCCACAACCCCTCGCAAGTGCGAGATGTCCTTGCGAATCCGGCGCCGATCCGTCTCCAGCTTCGTCTCGCCCGGTCCGCGCGTGCCCACGCCGCCGCCCAGGCGGGACATGGCCGCGCCGCGCCCCGTCAGGCGCGGCAGCAGGTAGCTGAGTTGGGCCAGCGCCACCTGTGCCTTGCCTTCAAACGAATCGGCGCGGCTGGCAAAGATGTCGAGAATGAGCTGCGTCCTGTCGATCGCCCGAACGTCGCACGCGTCTTCAATATTGCGCAGCTGGGCCCCCGACAGATCGTCCCCGACGACGACGAGATCGGCGTCATGCCCGCGTACGGCCGCTGCGAGTTCCAGAACTTTCCCTGACCCGACGAGCGTCGCGGCGTTCGACCGGTCCACCGCCTGTTCCACTTCATGCACCAGTTTCGCGCCGGCCGTCTCCAGCAGGCTGCGCAATTCTGTCCGCATGCGCTCGCGCGGCGCCGCGTCCTCACCGTCGCGAAAGACGTGCAGCAAGACCGCCCGTTCCGGTCCCCGACCTTGAGTCTCCGCATGTGCTCCCAGACGCCTTGCCTCCCGTACATTGGATCGGCAGTCTGTCCGCCAACCGCCTCGCACTCAGTGTACCACATCCACCTGCCGCAGAAACTCGTGGATCACCGCCATCCCCGTCCCATGCAGTGCGCTGACAAGGACGCCGCCCTCGCGTAACTGACCGGACCCCACGCCCGGGAATTGGCCGTGGCGGGGCAAGAGATCCGCCTTGTTCAACACCTCGAGGCAGGGAATCCCGCGCATCCGGGCAAATGAACGGATCAGGGCGTCGACGCTGCCTGGTCCGTCTCTGCCTGCAGCCGTTTGTGCTTCGACGACGTGGATCATGGCGTCACACGCCACCAGGCGCTCCAGTGTTCGCGCCATGCCGCTTCTGACCATGGAATCCACCCCACCGTCGTCCGACAGGCCGGTGCTGTCGTGCAAAATCAGCGTGCGCATGCCGCGCGTGGCCACCGCGAGGCTCCACGTCTGCACGCCAAGGGTCGTGTGCGCCGCCGCAGCGACAAGCGCGCGGTGCGCGTCAGGCAGGCGCCAACGGCGCTGCACGCGCTCGCCGTCAGGCAGTTCATGCACAAGAAACGGGGTCTGTTCCCCCGCCTGTTCCACCAGGCGCAAGCTCAAAAGCGTCTTTCCCACGTTGGGCCGTCCCACGATGAGGCACTCCCGCATCTGTCGATCCCTCCCGTGTCGCCGCGCGCCGCCTTGCGTCAGCAGCCGCCGGCCGCAAACGGACGCGCGCCGAGGTACGGCGACTGCGCACCCGGCGCTTGCGCCGTCGGGTCAAAAAAGTCGTCCGCTGTCAACTGCATCAGCGCATCCCGCCTGCCGCCCCCACTCCTGACAAGTCGCAGGGCCTGACGGCGCATCGCCCGCTCCACCAGGTTGCGCACGGTCCTCGCGTTGGCAAACTCCGGGCGTCGCCGTTCGCGTTCCATCCAGCGACAAAACGCCTCACACGCACCCTGCGTCATGCGGTAGTCGCGGTCACAGGTCATCTGTCGCGCAATTTCGAGCAGTTCGGCATCGCTGAAATCCGGAAAATCCAGGGATATCGGCAGGCGCGAGCGAAGTCCGGGATTCAGCGAGAGAAAGCGCTGCATCTCGTCCGGATACCCCGCAAGGATCACGACAAGGTCGTCTTTCACATCCTCCATGGCTTTGACCATCGTGTCGACCGCTTCGCGCCCGAAGTCGCGTTCCCCTCCCCGACCGAGCGAGTACGCCTCGTCGACGAAGAGAATACCGCCTTGCGCTTGCCCAAGGACCGCGCGCGTGCGCTGCGCCGTGTGGCCCACGTACTCGCCCACCAGGTCGGCCCGCTCCACTTCCACGAGGTGGCCCTGCGACAGCACGCGCAATTCGCGCAGCATGCGCCCCATCTCCCGCGCCACGCTCGTCTTGCCTGTGCCGGGACGCCCCGTGAACAGCATGTGCTGGGCCGTCGCCGCTGCGTTTAACGACATGGCGCCGCGCGCCTTTTGCACCGCCGCGTAGGCGCAGATTTCCTCGACCGTCGAGCGCAACTCCCGCAGTCCGACAAAGCGGTCCAACGGGCCCATCGCCGTCGCCCACTCCCCTCCGGCCGGCAACACCCACAACGGCTCCGCGGCCTCATCCGCGGCTTGCGCCAACCCGTTTGCGGCGTGTGCGCGCGACGGCCGCCCGGCAGCGTTCAGGCCCGATCGTTCTTCTGCCGCCGGAAACCGCAGCGCCGCACGGACGCCGCCCGAACGGCGCGAAAGCGGGTCGCCGCGCAGTTCGCATAGCGTGCGCGACAGTCCCGTGACGCCGCGCTCAAAATCCTTTATCGTCTGACCATATTTGACAGAAATTCGCCCGTCCAGCGCCATGCCGGCGACTCACCGCCTGTCTCTCCCCGGACGCGCCAAACATCGCGCGGCCCGGCGCACTGATGGAGTTTGTCGTGCAGTATACGCGGGCGCCCGCCCATGGGTGACGGCCCAACGAGCGTTCAGTCGCGAGGACCGGTCACTGCGCCCGCCCCGTCACTGCACCCGTCCCGATTCCCATGGTCGCGGCCCCCTCGCCCATCCACACACCCTCGCAAATCCAGGCCGCCGGTCCGCGCATGAAGACGTGCCCTGACTCATCGTAGCGGATGGACAAGTCTCCGCCCAAGAGGTGCACCACAACCTGCGCCCCTCGTTTCGTGCGTCCGGTCAGCGCCGACGCCACCACGGCCGCACAGGCGCCGGAACCGCAGGCCTGGGTGATGCCCGAGCCGCGCTCCCACACGCGAAAATCGAGTTCCTCCGGCCCCTTGGCCGCGACAAATTCGACATTCACGCGCTCCGGGAACAGGTCGTGCCGTTCAATCATCGGACCGACCGCCGCGACATCCACCGCGCCGACGTCGTCCACGAAGATGACGGCGTGCGGATTGCCCATCGACACGCCGGTGAACGTGTAGGAGTCCCTGCCCACTGTCACCGTGTCCGCAAGGGCCTCCTGATCACCGGGGCCTCCCAGGACCGGCAGGTCCATGCGGCGCAGCCGCGGCACTCCCATATCGACCGTCACTTCCCACACCGTCTCGCCCGCAGCGTCCAGGTGCAATTGCAACCGCGCCACCCCGGCGCCGGTTTCAACCGACAGGTGCGTCTCGCGCACCAGGCCCTTGTCATACAGGTACTTTCCGACGCAGCGCAGCCCATTGCCGCACGTCTGCCCCTCCGATCCGTCGGCGTTGAAGATCCGCATGCGGGCGTCCGCCGCGTCCGACGGCCCGATCGTGATCAGGCCGTCGGACCCGATTCCGGTGGACACATCCGCCACCGCGCGCGCCAGCGGAGCCAGTTGTTGCGGCGCGAGCCGCTCGTCCCACAGGTTCACATAGACGTAGTTGTTGCCCAAACCGTGCATCTTCGCAAACCGCATGCCGACTCCCTCCCGCCTGCTTCGTGCGATGCCGCCTGCCGCACCACGGCACCACAACGTTGTCGCCTATCACACCACAACGATATCGCCTACCGCACCACAAAGTTGAGCAACTTTCCCTGCACGTAGATCGTCTTTTCGATCGGCTTCCCGCCAATGGCAGACAGCACAGAATCCCTTCCCATCGCATCCTGCGCCACCGCGTCGGACCCTGCGTCACTCGCCACGACCATGCGGTCGCGAATCCTGCCGTTGATCTGCACCACGATTTCCACCGTCTCATCGGCAATCAGCGCCTCATCGTAGAGCGGCCACGTCTGCGCAAACACAGAGTCCGTCTTCCCGAGCATGCGCCAGCCCTCCTCCGCGAAGTGCGGCGCCAGCGGCGCAAGCATGACGACCAGCGTCTCGAGAGACGCCCGGTCGACACGGTCCTCCCGCTCATAGAGCGCCGTCACGTACTCCATAAAGGCGCTGACCACCGTGTTGAAGCGAAACCCTTCCAGGCGCTCGCTCACCTGCTTGACAAAGCGGTGCCGCAGGCGCAGGAGATCCGCCGAATCCCGCGCCGGCGCGTTCGCGGAGCGCTCCGCCACGAGCCGGAACGCCCGCGCCAGGAAGCGGTGGACGCCCTCTATCGCGCGCGGATTCCATTCCGCATCGATTTCCGGCGGCCCCACGAACAACTCGTAGAGTCGCAGCGTGTCCGTCCCGTAGCGGTCAATCAATTCCTCCGGCGCGACTACGTTTCCCTTCGACTTGGACATCTTTGCCCCGTCGAGCGTCATCATGCCCTGGTTGAACAGGCGACGGAACGGTTCGTCAAAGTCGATGACGCCGCGATCATACAGCGCCTTGGTGAAAAATCGGGCGTACAGCAGATGAAGCACCGCGTGTTCAACGCCACCGATGTACATGTCCACGGGCAGCCAGCGATTCACCTTCGCCTCGTCAAACGGCGCCCGGTCGTTGTGTGGATCGGAGAACCGGAGAAAATACCAGCAGGAACCCGCCCATTGCGGCATTGTGTCGGTCTCGCGACGCGCCGGCCCGTCACAGGACGGACACGTCGCGCGCACGAACGATTCGATCGCCGCCAGCGGCGATTCGCCCGTCCCGGTAGGCTCATAGCGGTCGACGTCCGGCAACATGACCGGCAACTGCTCTTCCGGCACCGGCACGACGCCGCACCGCTCGCAGTGAACAAGAGGGATCGGCTCGCCCCAGTAGCGCTGCCTTGCGAACACCCAGTCGCGCAGTTTGTAGGTTACCTTTTCTTCCGCCAGTCCGTCTTTGGCCAGCATCGCGACAATCGCCTGCATGGCCGCATCGGAATCCAGCCCGTCAAACGGTCCGGATTGCATGAGCACGCCGGGCGCGACGTACGCTTGCTCAAGTTCTCCGGGCGCGGTTGACGAGTCCGGGCCAATCACCTGCCGTATGGGCAGGCCGAACGCCCGCGCGAACTCAAAGTCACGCTCGTCGTGAGCGGGAACGGCCATGATCGCCCCCGTGCCGTAGTCCATCAGCACGTAGTCCGCGATCCAGACGGGCAGCCGCTCGCCGTTCACCGGATTGACCGCGTGCGCGCCAGTGAACGCGCCGGTCTTGGTCTTGTCCACCGTCAGGCGGTTGATGGCCGATTTTGCGAGCGTCGCCTGAACGTACTGCGCGACTTCGGACGCCTGTTCGGCAGACGTGATGCGCGCGACAAGCGGGTGTTCGGGCGCCAGGACGAGGTACGTGGCGCCATAGAGCGTGTCCGGCCGCGTCGTGAAGACGTCCAGCGAAAGTGCGCCTGCGCCTCCCCGTCCGCCATCCGCGCCGCCGCTCGCGCCGTCGTCTGCTGCCTGCCCCGAGCCCACTCCCGCATCGCCCCGCCCGCCTGGCGCCAGAGAGAATGTCACGCGCGCGCCGACGCTGCGGCCGATCCAGTTCGCCTGCATCTTTTTCACTTTTTCCGGCCACTGCAGTCCATCGAGGCCTTCCAGCAGCCGGTCCGCGTAATCCGTGATGCGCAGCATCCACTGCTTCATGTTCTTCTTCGTCACAGGCGTTCCGCACCGCTCACAGCCGCCTTCGACGACTTCTTCATTGGCAAGACCTGTCTTGCAGCTGGGACACCAGTTGATCGGCATCTCACTGCGGTACGCCAGGCCCATTTTGAACAGTTGGACAAATATCCATTGGGTCCACTTATAGTATTCGGGGCTGCTGGTGTTGATTTCGCGGCTCCAGTCAAACATGGCGCCCATCTGCTCAAGCTGGCGCTTGAAGTTCGCGACGTTGGCGGCCGTGCTGACGCTCGGATGGATGCCGCGCTTGATCGCGTCGTTCTCGGCGGGCAGTCCGAACGCGTCCCAGCCCATGGGATGCAGCACATCATAGCCCTGCAGTTTCTTGTAGCGGCTCCAGACGTCCGACAGTACGTATCCGCGCCAGTGCCCAACGTGCAAACCGGCGCCGGACGGATACGGAAACATGTCGAGGCAATAGTACTTTGGCCTGCCGGACCCCTCTGGCGTGGCGTGCGCGCCCGTTTCCCGCCAGAATGCCCGCCACTTCGGTTCGATCGTCTTTGGATCGTAACGCACCATGTTTGCCACGCTCCCACACCGGATCTGTTGTTAGGTAGTATATTGAAACGATTCCGCTGCTGCAACCGGACCCGGAAAGCGCGCCGAACAGACAGGGAGGCCGGAGATCCCGCCTCGGCGGATATCCGGCCTCCACATCACATCGGTCAGCTTTCCTGCAACTGCATGAAGACGGAGTGAGAGGGATTCGAACCCTCGATACGCCTTATCGGCGTATACTCGCTTAGCAGGCGAGCGCCTTCGACCAACTCGGCCATCACTCCACTCATCCGGCTCCGGCGAGGGACGTAACCCTGCCGCGTTCCGCTAACGGCAACCAGCGTGCTGCCGCCGGGCAAATATCATGTGGAGATAAGCGGACTCGAACCGCTGACCCCCTGCGTGCAAGGCAGGTGCTCTACCAACTGAGCTATATCCCCATGAACGGCGAATGCTTGCGGTCGTGGCAAGCCTGCGCATCCAAGCCACGAACGCTATTGTACCGCGTCGCAGGGTGCGATGCAAGGGCTGTTTGCAGGTTGTGCGTCCAAACCGGTCACGGCGATCCAGCCGCGAACGCTGTTGATCAGCCAGATCCCTTCCGCGCGGGCAATATCTTCGACGCACAGCACCCGCTCTTCAATCTCGCCGTTCGCCAGCAGTTCCTCGCGAAACGTCCCGGGCAACAGTCCGCTGCTGTGGGCCGGCGTGTACTTGCGTCCACCGATTTGCAGGACGAGATTCCCGATCGTGAACTCCGTGAGTTCGCCCCGTTCATTGAAAAGCAGCGCGTCAAACGCTCCAGGGCACTCCGCGCGCCTGTACTCGTACACCGTCCGGTCCATTGTCTTGTGCCGCAGGGCAGGATCCGCACTGTACACGGCCGTGCGCGCCAAGGCAACGCACACCGGACCCGCGGAGGTTCCGAGGGACAGGTCCAGGACCGCGCCCTCCACCCGGAGTTCCCCGGTGGACCGCACGGTGAGGCGGACCCGAAGCGACTCTTCTTCATGCCGCGCCGCGAATTGCGCAAGCGCCGTCCTGACCGCCTGCTCGTGTACCGGCAAGGCAAAGCGGCGGACGGAACCCATCAGGCGCGCGACGTGGCGCTCAAGCAGCCAGTAACATCCGCCCTCCAGGCGCAGGGTTTCAAACAGATCCGGTGCCGCTTCGGTCAGCGCGCGGGACTTGATCAGGACTTCCGCCCACTCCGACTCTGCTGTCGAATCCCACGTGACGCCGCCGCCCACCCCGTATTGGCCGCTCCCGTCCCCCAGATCGAGCGTGAGGGTGCGGATCGCGACGTTGAACACCGCGTCGCCAGACGGCGCCAGATAGCCGATCGCACCGCAATACACGCCGCGCGCCGCCGACTCAAGGCGGGCGATCTGTTGCATCGCGGCCACTTTCGGCGCCCCTGTGACCGAGCCGCAGGGAAACAGGGCCGCGAAGACCTGCTCGAGCGTGACGCCGTCCTGCAGTTGCGCCGAGATCACAGACGTCATCTGGTGCACCGTCGGGTACGTTTCGACCGCAAACAGTTCCTCCACGCGCACGGAACCCGTCCGGGCAATGCGACCGAGGTCGTTGCGCAGCAGGTCGACGATCATCACGTTCTCCGCCCGGTCCTTCGCGCTGTGCGCCAGAGTGCGGCGCAACACCGCGTCCTCTTCCGGGGTCGCGCCGCGGCCGATCGTCCCTTTCATCGGCCGCATGGTGATGCGGCCGGAACAGGTGCGAAAAAACAACTCCGGCGAAAGCGACAGCACGCGCCAGCGGCCTGTCGTCAGGTCCGCCGTGTAGCCGGCGCCGGAAGCGGACCGGAGCGCTTCGCACCACGCCGCGAGGTCTGGCGCACAGGAACCGGACAGTCGCAGCGTGTAGTTGACCTGGTAGACGTCGCCCGCCGCGATCCGCTGGCGGATCTGCTCGACACGCGCGGCGAACTCGGCGGAACTCTCGCGAAACCGCCAGGGCGCCCGCTCCCCGCCAGACTCGCCAGACTCGCCAGACTCGCCAGACTCGCCAGACTCGCCAGACTCGCCAGACCCGTCAGCCGTCTTTGGCGCGCGCTCGGCAAGCGACTCGTACACGCCAAACCACACCAGGGGAAAGTCCGTCACACCATGCGTGACGAGCGCAGCGTCAAACGCCGGGGCGGCCTCATAAGACACAAACCCCGCCACAAAACAGCCGGCTCTCGCCCATTGCTCCGCGCGCCGCAGCGCATCCCGCACCTGTTCGATCCGGTGCGCCTCGATCAATGCGACAGGCTTGGCAAAGCACTTGTGCTCGACGTCGCCCGCCTCATCCCGAAACGAGAAACGCACAGAACACGTGTCCGCCCTTTCATCCACACCGTCCATCGCGCCACCCACCTCGACCACCCTGCCTGTCCCCTGAAAAGGTAGCATGTCGCGGCGGTGCAAGACAACCCGCGCCGTTTCGCCAGACCCGCGCGCACGCCGCCGCAAAAAGCAGTTGGCCGCTTGCAGGCTGCAAGACATGCGACCATCCGAGATTCGGACTGTTTCGCCGCTCACCCTGTCCCGCGTCGGTTGCCAACTGCTCCCTGTTGCGCTGCGCCCCTGCTGTCCGGAGTCAGTGCACGAAGTGGCCCGCCAACTGCTGTTCTGCCAATGCGACGAGCCTGCGTGTGATCTGACCGCCAATCCTGCCCGTGTCGCGAGTGGTCATCGTGCCCCAGTATCCGTCTTGCGGGACCTGGATACCCAGTTCCTGCGCCACTTCGTATTTCAATTGATCCAGTGCCCGGATGGCCTGTGCCACCACCGGCGTGCTGCGCGTTTGACCGGATGCCATATCTCTTACCCCCTCATTGTGATCGTGGCGTTATTATGGCCGCAATTTTTGTACGTATGCGCAACAACGCAAGCTTTTCCTCCTGTATCGTTCCCTTCCGTGTCGTATAATGAAATCTCACCGCCGCACCGTGTACGCTGCGGCGGACAACCATACTGGAGGAGTTGGAGCCATGCCCGCGAAAGTATCGACCCTCGAGGCGGCCACGCACTGGGGCTCGCCTTCGCCGTACACCCTGGCGCGCCACACGACCGGCTCATCCCGGTTAGCGGTCTTGTTTCCCGGTCAGGCCTACCCGGTCGACGCGCCGCTGCTCTACTACGCAGGACGCGCCGCTTTCGAGAGCGGTTGCGACGTTCTGGGCATCGAGTACGGATATGTGACAAACCGGAAATCGCTCGAAGCGCAGGACTTCGCCGCGCTGGTGAGCGAGGTTTTCGCCGGCATCGCCGGAGTGCTCGCAGATCCGTACAGCAGCATTGTCTTTATCGCAAAGAGTCTCGGCACGGCCGTCGCAAGCGAAATTGCAACCCTGTCGTCGACGCCTGTCGACAACCATGTCTTTCTGACCCCGGTCCGCCGCACGATTCCCTTTCTGCAAGGAGCCGTGCGGGCCCTGGTCATCGTCGGCGACCGCGATCCGCTGTTCGGCAGGGAAGACGTCGGACAACTGGCTCCCTTCTCCAACGTCCGAACGCACGTGGAACAGGGCGCGGACCACAGCCTGTATGTCGAGGGCGACCACATGAAGTCTCTCCAGGTCCTGAGAGACGCGACCGGCCTGTGCGCGCAGTTTTGCGCAGCCATGAACGGCGAGAAGTAAGGACGGCGGCCATCGCCGATCCATAATGCGGACGCGCCGGGAGCGGAGGATGATGATCCGCCGCGTCACGGCCGCACGCCAGGCCAGCAATGGGCCAGCGGTGGGCAAGCGGCAGGACGAAGGCTTGCTGGGTCGCCCGTGTCCCTTTGCTCATCGCGAGTTTCGCGGCGCAGCCGCGCTGTCTGAGCAGGAGCAAAGGGATACGGGCGGCTGGCACAGACCTATTTTTCGAGCAGAGATGAGGTGAACCGCTTGCCCTTGTCCACAACCGTAAACATCCGCTCCCGCTCACTCGCGATTGGCCGGGGGGACACGACGCACCACTTCGACCGCAGCGGCCGCCTGACCTTCTCCACGCGACCGGGCGAGACGATCCGCCGCTCACTGGACGACCGCGCTTTGCGGGTCACCGCGTCCGCCGGTGCGCGGGACTACGAGCAACTGTCCGCCCGGGACAAGGAACGCTGGTACACAGGTGCGATCGCACTCGCCGCCGAAGCTCGCGGCCAGGACGCCGACCCGGTAACCTCGGCCTGGCTCGCGCGCATCGCGACGCAAACACCGTGGCGGCTCGCCGGGGACGCCGAGGCGTTCGCGCGCGTCTACCTTCCCGTCAGCATCCTGCCCCCGGACCAGTACCACGCGCTCGTCGTGCAGGTTTCCCACGGCTGTTCGTACAACCGCTGCCTGTTTTGCGACTTCTACCGCGACCGGCCCTTTCACGTCAAGACGCCTGCAGAACTTGGAGCGCACATTGACGGCCTGCGCGAGTTCTTCGCGGAGCGGCTCGCCGACCGCAGCGGCGTATTCCTCGGCGACGGCAACGCGCTTGTCATCCCCACAGGGAAGCTGCTCGGCATGATGGACGTGTTGCGCCGTGAATTCGGCCCCATAGCCGACCCGTTCTCCACCTTCATGGACACGTTCACACTCGATCACAAGACACGGGGCGAACTCGCCGACATCCGCGCGGCAGGCCTGACAACGGTCTACAGTGGACTCGAGACCGGCTCCGACCGTCTGCGCGCCGTCCTGCGAAAGCCCGGCACCGCCGTCGAGGCGGCAGACGCGCTCAACCTGCTCAAGGCGACCGGATTTCGCCTCGGGGTGATCGTCATCGTCGGCGTGGGCGGTCCACAGTTTGCGGCGGAGCACCTCCAGGACACGCTCGATACGCTGCGCAGTGTCAATCTGACCCGGCAGGACATCGTATTCTTGTCCCCCTTCGTCGATCCAGGGCTCAGCGACTTTGACGACGCCGTGCGCCGGGGCCTGCTGTCGCGGTTTGGCGACGAGGAGGTCGGACCGGAACTCGCCCGCTGGCGCCGCGCCCTTGCGGGTCTCCCCGCCCGCGTGACCACCTACTCGCTCAAGGAGTACATGTACTGGTAGCATCCCCAGGGCGTGCGTCCCGGCACCTCTGTTTCGAGGGAACCGGGACCCGCCCACTTTGACAATATTGACGCGCAAACAATCCGCCTCTATACTGAATACGCGAATTGGTTCGACGAATTAATTTGATGGCTATCGGTTGAGAAAACGTTTTCGGGAGGCGTTTCACGTGCGGATTCTCTACATAGATATTGACTCTCTGCGCGCCGACCATCTCGGGTGTTACGGTTACGAGCGCAACACGACGCCAAACATCGATGAACTGGCGGGGCGCGGCGTGCGTTTCGCGCACAACTACACGTCCGATGCGCCGTGTCTCCCTTCGCGCTCGGCGCTGTTCTCCGTCCGCCTCGGCATTCACAACGGGGTCGTCGGCCACGGCGGCACGGCTGGCACGCCGTTTGTTGAAGGGCCGTCGCGGGGTTTCCGCGACCGTTTCGGGACCACTTCGTGGATGTCCACACTGCGCTCCGCAGGCTACCGCACCGCCACGGTCAGCACCTTTGGCGAGCGCCACAGCGCGTGGCACTGGTACGCGGGCTTCAACGACGTGGTCAACCACGGCACGGGCGGCATGGAACGCGCCGACGAGGTCTACCCGTATGCGGAACAGTGGCTGCGCGCACACGCGGCAGAAGACAACTGGTTCTTGCATGTTAATTTTTGGGATCCCCATACCCCCTATCGCACCCCGGATGACTACGGCAATCCGTTCGCCGACGACCCCGCGCCGTCCTGGCTCACGCAGGAGATCCTCGATGCGCACAGAGACAGCTTTGGGCCGCACAGCGCGCGCGAAGTTCCGGGGTACGGACCGGAACGCGACCCAGGGCGCTGGCCGCGCACGCTCGACGAGATCAAGACGCTCGAAGACTACAAGTTCTGGATCGACAATTATGACACCGGCATTCGTTACGCCGACGACCACGTCGGACGCCTCCGTCGCCTGCTGGAGGAACTCGGCGTCTCCGACGAGACGCTGATCATCGTCAGCGCGGATCACGGAGAAAACCAGGGCGAACTCAACGTGTACGGAGACCATCAGACCGCAGACGCGGCGACCTGCCGCATCCCGCTGATCATTTCCGGGCCGGGCGTGCAGCCTGGCCATGTCGACGAGGCGCTGCACTATCACCTCGACCTTCCCCCGACCCTGCAGGAGTTTTTGGGCGGCAGCATCCCGGACGGCTGGGACGGGCGCAGCTATGCGGCCGCGCTCCATGGCGGAAGGCCGCATGGCGAGCGGCCGTACGTGGTCATCAGTCAAATGGCTTGGGCCTGCCAACGCTCCGTGCGCTTTGACAACTGGCTGCTGGTGCGGACCTACGATCCGGGGCTCAAGAACTTTCCGCCCGTGATGCTGTTTGACATCGACGCGGACCCGCATGAGACGCGCGATCTTGCCGACGCACACACCGCTGTGCGCGATCGGGGCCTGGCCCTGCTGGAAGAGTGGCACACCGAGCAGATGAGCGCGTCGGCGACGGGCGTCGATCCGCTTTGGACGGTCATGCGCGAAGGCGGGGCGTTCCACGCGCGCACGGAGCTCGACGCTTACTGCGATCGGCTGCGCAACACCGGGCGTCCTGAACATGCCAGGCGGCTGCACGCCGAAGAGACCGCCCGGCGGACGGCGGCGGCTCCCTGAGACCCACGAACGTGACGGCAAAGCGGCAGCGTCCGCGCAGGCGACGCCAGATCGGGAACCGGCTTTGACCGGCTGTCTGGCGTCGCCGGGCGCGTTAGCGCGCGGGCACATCTTCCAATTGGAAATCCGCTTCAAAGACGTGGTGCCACAGCGCGAGACTGGCGGCCCCGAGCAGGCCGATCTCCTCGCCGAGGCCGGATCCGGTCACCGTTACACCCTGTCTGCGGGCGAGGAAGGACAGCCGGTTCACCACGTCCTGCACCTCTTTGACCAGTGGCAGGTCACTCTCGGCCAATGCACCGGCGACGACGATACGCGGGACGTAGAACATGTTGATGAACGACGCCAGCACGGTTCCGATCCGTTCGCCGGCCACCCGCAGCTTGTCCACCACGTCTTGGTCGCCCTGGCGCGCCAACCGCAGCACATCGTCGACCGACCCGGCGCCCAGCACGCGCAACAGCGCAGGCTCTGCGGCATACTGCTCCAGACACCCCTCGTTGCCGCACCAACAAGGCAGGCCGTGCGGCAGGTAGGTCATGTGTCCGAACTCGCCGCCCGCAAGACCCCCTTGATAAAGCTGATCGCGAATAATCAGTCCGGACCCTATCCCGTTGCCAATATAGACGCACATCGAATTTGCCTCGGCGTTCAAGGAGCCGAACATGCGCTCGGCCAGCGCCATGCAGCGCACGTTGTTCTCCACGAACGTCGGCAGGGACAGCCGCTTGTACAATTCGCCCGCCAACCGCAGGCCGCGCCAGTCCGGGCGCTGCGGAGCGCTGATCACGGCCCCGTCAGAAAAATCGACAAGGCCCACGGCGGCCACTCCGATCGCCGCCATGCGGCGCCCGCCTCGTCCCGCCACCGCCAGGTCCAATTCCTTCACCGCCAGGTCGACCAGTCCGGCTCCGTCAAGTTGCTCGGGCAAGGGCGCGCTGCGTCGCGTCAACAGCCTGCCCTTCAAGTCCACGAGCCCCGTTTCAACCATGTCGCAGCGGATGTGCAACGCTCCCACGACCACTGCGTCAGGGACCAGGTCGAGCGCGATGAACTTCCTTCCGACCTTGGTGGCCCGCCCATTCCACACGCCAATCTCGCGCACCAGGCCCTCCGCGATCAACTCCGCCGTGATCTTCGTGATGGTCGCCGGCGTCAACCGCGTCAAACCCGCCAGTTCGCGGCGCGGGAGCGGACCTTTGCGCAGCAGCATATCCAGCACAAGTGCGCGGTTGACCCGCTTGTTCCGGATGCTGTTCTGGCCTATTCCCGTCATCCACCAGGCCCCTCTCAGCTCGTCGCATCGTTGACTTTCATAACTGCCCAACACGTTTCATCATACCAGATCGACGGGGACATGGAGTGTGCGCCCCGGTGCCTGAACTTTCCGAATGACTGGCGCCCCCTTTCGCGCGGTCCGGCTACATGCTACCCTACGATGAGAGCGCCGCCGGAACCGGATGTACGATCCAGCCCCCGGCGCAACGCCCGGCGCACCTGCTCTGGCGACAGCCGCGCAGGTTCCGCGCATCCCGGATCCACGCACGGAGGCAGTTGATCATGGCAGGCAGAGCCACACGACCCGCCCGTCCCATCTCCCTCATGGACGGACTCAACCCCGAGCAGCGCACGGCTGTCGAAACCAGCGCAGGCCCCCTGCTCATCCTCGCTGGCGCGGGATCGGGCAAAACCAGCGTTTTGACGCGGCGCATCGCCTGGCTTCTCGAACAGGGACGGGCCAACCCCTGGAATATCCTCGCCATCACATTTACAAACAAGGCCGCGCGCGAAATGAACAATCGCGTCAAACACCTCGTGGGCCGGACGGCGCAGGACATCTGGATGTCGACGTTCCACTCGATGTGCGTCAAAATCCTCCGTCGCGAGGCGGTGCACGCTGGCCTCGAACACACATTTTCCATTCTCGACGCTGACGATCAGTTGGCTGCCGTCAAGCAGAGCATGCTCGACCTGAACCACGACCTGAAGAAATTCGATCCTTCCGCCGTCCAGTGGAAGATTTCCGCAGCCAAGAATGAACTGCTCACGCCCACGCAGATGGAGCGCAAGGCCGGGCGCTCCGTGATCGACTCGGTTGCCGCGGACGTCTATCACGAGTACCAGGCCAGGCTGCGGCAGATGAACGTGCTCGACTTCGACGACCTCATTTTTCGCACCGTCCGGATGTTCGAGGAACATCCGGACGTCCTGGCCGCCTACCAGGAGAAGTTCCTCTACATCCACGTCGACGAGTATCAGGACACCAATCACGCCCAATACCGGCTTGTCAAACTCCTCGCCGACGGCCACCGCAACATCTGTGTGGTCGGCGACGCCGACCAGGCGATCTACCGTTGGCGCGGCGCGGACATCGCGAATATCCTGAATTTCGAACGCGACTACCCAAACGCGGTCGTCATCAAGCTTGAGCAGAACTATCGCTCCACGACAACCATCCTCGACGCCGCAAACGCGGTGATCAAGCACAACGCGGCGCGCAAGGAGAAGCGCCTGTGGTCGGACGCAGGCCGGG
>JAKACX010000084.1 GCA_021821055.1 Bacillota bacterium | reverse complement strand
TGAGAGCGGTCTGCAAAAACAGGAAGGCCACGAGCAAAAGCGCCAGGGGCACGGCGACGTAAGGCGTCAGAAAGCGGTCGGCCAGTTGCAGGATATCGTGGTCAGGAAAGCCCCGCATGCAAGCGTGCATGATCAAAAAGGCCGCCAGCACGATGGTGCCGGAAACAAGCGGGATCATCCAGGCGGACGTGGCGGTTTCCGCCGCGACGCGGGCAGGATAGCTGAGAAATACGTCCGTCGCCGTGTAGATCGTGAGCAGTGCGGTCAGTTCGGCCACACCCACCCGGCCCGTGCGCAATTGACGTTTATTCTCACTCGCCATTCCCGCGCCCCCTCGTATGCCATGGCTTTCCTGCCGGGCCGGGCGCACCCCGGTCGCCTTCCCCGTTTTTCATCGTGGGAAATTCCCCCGTCATGCTCCCCCATCATGCCTACGGTCGGTTTTTGCCCCCATTTTCGCCGGCAGACTGGCGGACGGCGCGCCCCCGCTCACCGGAATCCCGCAGCGCGGACGCGATAGGGCTCCAGCTTCGCGTCACCGTGTTCTGGCGCTTGCGCCGCAGCGGCCAGTAGGGCAGGGGCATCTCCTCCATTTCATATACGCGGCCACGCCACAGGACATCCGGCGAAGATTTGCGCCGCGGAGCAAGCGGAGCGAGCACCGGGACCCCAAAACTGCGCAGGGTGGCGATATGCATGAGCAGCACCATCAATCCGAGCACAATGCCGTAAAACCCGAGTACCGCCGCGACAGTAATGAACAGGAACCGCAGGACGCGGACCGAGAAGGAAAGATTGTAGTTCGGCAGCGTAAACGACCCCAGGGCTGTGACGGCCACGACAATGATGAGCAGCGGGCTGATGATGCCGGCGGCGACGGCCGCCTGGCCGAGGATGAGAGCTCCGACGATTCCGATGGTCGGGCCGATGACGGTCGGTATGCGGATGCCGGCCTCGCGGATAAGCTCGATCGAGAACTCCATGATCAGGACTTCGACCACGACAGGAAATGGCACGCGCTCGCGGGACGACGCCACGGCGAGCATCAGGTCGGTTGGGATCATTTCCGGGTGATAATTGGTCACAGCGATATAAAGCGCGGGCAGGAGCAGCGCGACAAACAGCGACAGCAAGCGGATAGTGCGGATGAACGTGCCGAACGGCCAGCGCAGGTAGGCGTCCTCCGACGTGTGCAGCAGAGACCAGACAACAGTCGGTGCCAGCAGGACGAACGGGCTGTGGCCGACGAAGACGGCAACCTGTCCCTCACTCAGCGCGTACGCGACGCGGTCGGGCCGTTCAGTGGAGAGCAGCTTGGGGATGACCCCGATCGGATCATCCTCGATGAACTGTTCCAGCAGCCCGCTGTCCGGCACATAATCAACGCTGATCAGTCGGATGCGCCGCTTCATCTCGCGAATGAGAGCCGGGTTGGCGATATTCGTGATGTACATGATCGCGACATCGGTCGTGGCGAGATCGCCCACCTGTATGATTTCCGTGACCAGCTTCTCCGAACGCAGCCTGGACCGCACAAGACCCGTGTTGGCGCGAAAGCTCTCCGTAAACGCGTCATGCGGACCGCGCACCACCGATTCGGTGGTGGCCGCCGACACCTGGCGATGCTCCCATCCCTTGGTCTCCACGGACAGCGCGACCGGAACGCCTTCCAGGAAGACCACCGTGCTGCCAGCCAGGATATTGTCGACAACCTCCTCCCACGTCGCGCACTCGCTCACCTGATTGCCCGGCAGCAGAGCGTCTTTCACCCATTCGGTCAATTGCCGCTCCGATGTGCCGGGATGGAGTGAGGACAGCAGCATGAGCGGCTGCAAAATGCCATTATTGATGATCGTCTTGTCCGCCAGTCCGTCGATGAAGGCGGCCAGCGCGGCGACTGACCGCTGCCCCCCGGCCTGAAATGGCCGCAGTACAAGATCCTGGTTTGTGGGGAGATGGAAGATGCGCGCGAGGGTCTGTCGGTTGGCGCGTAGGTCGCGCTGCACATATCGGGGAACCTCCCGCGCGGCGCCACCGCCGGTCGAGCGCATAGCGGCGCGCGCGCGCCATTCCGCAAAATTCGGCGGTGTCACCCAATGCTGTCCGTGCACGATGTTGACATCCGGGCCAGACTCTGTACTCCGCTGCTCCGACCTATCGGCCTTTTTCGAGTAGTGCTCGCCATAGCGGGCCAGCACGGCATACACGCGCAGGCGGCCCGCGCCTCTTTGCACCGCGCTTTGCCGCTCCTGTCCACCTGCGGCAACAGACGCGCTTGCATCGTCGTTCGCGCTTCTCGCGTCGCCCGTCCCGTCACTTTGCTGACCACCCTGCGAGGAACCGTCACTTTGTCGGCCACCGCCGCTTTTGCCGCGCCGGGGGCGGGACGACTGGTTGCCAGACTCCTGATTGCCAGACGACTGTTCATCCTCGCGCTCCGGAGTCAGCACGAACTGTTCACTGAGAACGGAATCGTCCACGGTCAAGGCACGCAGCAGCTTTCCCCACTGCATTCCGTTCACACCCCCGAACGCTTCCTGTCAGGGGACATGGGATAAAGTCCGCACAGCAGGCACCCCAATCCTACATGTACAGTAGTGCGCCTTCCGAAATTTGGTTTATCCCATGTTCCTAGAGGTTGGTTCTACTTCCTTTCAATATTCCCGAACCGGCAGTCTGTATGCGCTTGAAGTAGCGGCAATGGGGAGCGAGCGGGCATTCCTGGCATTTGGGAGCGCGCGCCGTGCACACCAGTCTGCCGTGATAGATCAGCCAGTGATGGGCGGGCGACCACTTGGCGCGGGGAATTCGCCGCATCAGTTGCTGTTCGGTGACAGTCACATCTTCACTCTGGGCGAGGCCGATCCGGTTGGACACGCGCTGCACATGCGTATCGACAGCGATCGCCGGAACACCGAACGCGTTGGACAGCACCACGTTGGCCGTTTTGCGGCCCACCCCCGGCAGCTTCAGCAGTTCCTCCATGGAATCGGGCACGACGCCGCCATACTGCTCCACAATCAGGCGGCTGGCCGCGACGATATTCCTGCTCTTCATTCTGTACAGTCCGCACTCCGCGACGATCTGCTCCACGCGCCCGATGTCGGCGCAGGCCAGACGAGCGGCGTCGGGAAATTCGCGAAACAGTCCGGGCGTGATCATGTTAACCCGCCTGTCGGTGCACTGCGCGGACAAGATCGTCGCGATGAGCAGTTCAAACGCATTCTGATGATCCAGCGCGCACCGCGCGTCCGGATAGAGTTGCTCAAGAATCCGCAAAATCTCCGCCGTATTGACGCGAGGAAGTGCCATTTATGTCCTCCGGTTGTAACGGCTCCTTGCGGCAAGCCGGATTTTGTCCACATCTACGATGGCGCGCGCCAGCATCTCGCGCAGTGTCGGGGCGTGATAGACAATGTCCTGATCAGGAACCGCCGGAAAGCGGGAGGACAAAGCGATGTACTCGCACACGGCGACCGCATACCAACGCTCGGCGATAAGCGGCTCACCGCCTACGGCAATGCCGCAGACGCGCTCCCGCCCACCGCCCGTCGCCCGTTCCGGCAGAACGTCAACGACAGCGCCGGACACGTGGAGACGCCCAATGTGATGGCCGCGAAATCCGTAACCGAATCCCTCCGCCTCGATCAGGGCGGGATCCAGTCCGTCGTTGAGCAATTGCCAGACGGCAAGCCCCGTCATACGGAGCGTGACGGCCCGCATCGGCGTGGCGCAGATGGCGAGCAGATCGCCGCGCCGCACGTTGCCCGCGCGTAATGCGGCGTGGATCACGCCGCCGTTGATGACGGCGATGTCCGCGCCGAGTTCCTCACGCACCTGATCGCACAACAGATTGGCAAGTTGCGATTCTTCCAGCAGAGAGTGCCCGAGAGGACTGTCCAGCACCGTGATGGTGGTTTCCAGTTCCTGTCCGGCCGCTGTCCTGTTGCGCGCCAGCACGGCGCTCGCCGCCTCATCGGCCAGGCCGTCGGGAGGCGTGTACACAAGCTTCGACGCGACGCTGGCCACACGGCCGTGGTCGACGCGCACGACCGTATGGCCGAATGCCCGCGCGTGCTTGCCAGCCTGGGAAATCCACGTATGCCCTTTTCTCACGCCGTGTTCGAGGAAATGATGCGAATGAGCGCCGATGATCAGATCGATCGGCACTTCCTTCTCGGCAAGCGACTCGTCGACCTGCAGGCCCAGATGAGACAAAAGGATCACCACGTCAGCGCCGCGGCGGCGCAGGCTGTCCGCCGTGCGTCGCGCTGTTTCTCCCGGATCCACGACAGGAAGCCCCAGCGCCTCGAACGGTTTTTCGTATGGCACGGTCACACCGAATACTCCGAAGCGAACACCGTCCCGCTCCAGGATGTCGCCGTCTTCACGCTGCCATGCCGCCGTTTCGGGAACGGGCAGATTGGAACAATAAAACGGGATGGCCGCCGCTTCGACCACCGCCGCCCAATGTCTCCGGTCCAACGTCAGCGTCTCGTTGTTGCCGAAAACCCAACCGTCGTACTGAAATGTGGCGAGCAACTGCGCATTGACGATCCCGTGCGTGCCGTTTGTCACCGGATGAGAACAGTCAATGTGATCACCGAGATCAAAACAGAGCGTGCTGTGTCCCGCCTGCCCGGCGCTCCGTCGTTCGGCCCGAAGACGATGGGCCAGCACGGCGAAGCGGTCCAGTTCACTGTGCACATCATTGGTATGAAAGATATGGAGTTCCACGAATTCCTCCTGCCTCATCAAACGGGCGGCATCATCCCATGTCCCCCAGCCACTTGCGCAGAATCTTCGCCGTTTCCATCTTGAACACCGATTTGGCGTACACCGCCACGCAACCCGCCTCCCGCGCCTGCGCCAGCAGCGTCTTTTGTACGTGCGGGCCGTAGGCGATGACCCTGCAATCATATTGTCCGGCCAGCGTCACAAGCGCTGCCGTCGCTGACCCGGAGGCGGTCAGGTCAAGAACCGCCAGTGCAGGGTGAACCTCCGGCAAGCGGGTTTCAAAATCCCCGCGCGTCTCGACGATCGATACGGTGTTCTGCGACTTTGCCGCCGCTTCGCGCAGATGCACTGCAAACATGAGATCAGGAACGTATGCCAGAATGGCATGCCCAGCCATGGGAACACCCCCGTTCAAATTCACTTCCATGGTTGCCATCCCCATCATCGGATAGACAGGAACCATTCCACGGGCGCATATGCTTCCCCAACTATATCACGACCGCGCGCGGCGGTGGCTATTCTTCACGCAACTGCCCTATAAGAGCCTGTTCAAA
>JAKACX010000083.1 GCA_021821055.1 Bacillota bacterium | reverse complement strand
TGGAAGGGAGCGGCGGGTCGCGCCTGATTGGGGGATGACCCCGGGGCTATCCGGTGCCAGACGACAGGGAGACGGAAGAGCGGAGCCGTCGAGGAGGTGGTGGCGGGGCCAGAGTCCATGGGTGGGAGGTCGGAAGGCGAGGGGAACTGTGAAATTCGATCGGTCCGTCGCAGGTCTGTCCATATGTGTGTCCGTTTTGGATTTCGCTCCGGACTTTTTCACAGTTCCCCTTGAGGAACTGTGAAATTCGATCGGTCCGTCGCAGATGGGTCCATCTATAGCGTTTGACTAAAGCCTCAAACGCTATAGATGTCCGTTTTGGATTTCGCTCCGGACTTTTTCACAGTTCCCCTTGGGTTGGTTTGTGTGTTTGGGCGGGCGGCAAATCTTGAAAGGGGGCAAGAGTGTGGGCAAGAGACGGAGGGCCGTGACACTGTCGAGCGCCGTTCTCAGTGCGGCGATGGTGTTGGGGGCGACAGGCGGGATGGTGAACGCCGCAGGACACGCAAGGCGCGTCCGCGCACCGGTGACACTCAACATCTTTGTCGGCAAGAATACGGCGCAACCGCAGGTCCAGAGCGCACTCATGACGCGTCTGGTCGCTCAGTTCGAAAAGCAGAATCCTGGAATCAAGATCAATTGGACGACTTATGATTCCGCCGCACAGGAAAACACGACGCTGCAGACGTCGCTTGTGACGCATCAGGGACCGGACATCTTCGAGTTCGGCTCGACCCTTGTCCCGACGGCGTACGCGACGCGCGGGTTCCGCGTTTTGACCGCGCGTGACTGGGCGTTTCTTGGCGGGAAACAGCAATTCTTCAGCGCCCAGTTGAAGCTGGCGGGTCCAAACCCCGCGCACATGATCGGCGTTCCGGAGTACATGCTGCCGTTTGCCCTCGTCTACAACAAGGCAATGTTCGCCAAGGCGGGCATCAAGAGCCCTCCCCGGACGTGGAACCAGTTCGTGGCGGACGCGAAGAGACTCACCAAGCCAAAGGCAGGTCAGTGGGGCGTGGCCATGGATCCCTCGGATTCCTTTGATCCCTGGCACATTGGCTGGGTGCTCACGCGCCAGTTGGGCGGCGATTTTGTCAATTCCGGAATGACGAAGGCGACGCTCGATGCCGCGGCGTCCGTGAAAGCGCTGACGTTCTGGTTTGACTGGATGACCAAATTCCACATCGCATCGACGCAGGACGTCACCTACAAGTCGACGGACATGCTGCACGCCTTTGAGAATGGGCACGCAGCGATGTTGGTCATGCAAGGCCCGACGCTCATTCCGTCGCTTGACCAGTCTCCTGTGCGCGGCCAGTACGCGTTCGCTCCCATGCCCACAACGCCGTACGGGATGTCGCGCCTGCCAGCGGGAGGAGTGCCGGTGCAGACGTTCGTGTCCGGGCAGTACTACTGCATTCCGAATTACGTGGCGAATACGACGGACGCGCTGAAATGGATCAGGTTTGTCACGGGCGTTTCCGCGCAGCGTCAGTTCTTCCAGGCGTACGGGTATTTGCCGGCCAATGTACACGCGTACGCCGGTTACGCTCCGCTCGACAAACCGATGATCAAGGCTTTCGTCCAGGCGGAGAATCACGCGTACGCCACTCCGTTCACGGGCGCCTGGGGCAATCTCGAGGTCGCGTACGGCGGTGTGTCCAGCCAGATTGCCAATGAAATCGCCACGAACACGTACAAGGCCGGAGACATCCGCGCGAAGCTCGCGGCCGCCAACCAACAGGTTCAGTCTTCACTCCAGCCGTAGGGAAGGGAGATTAACCGGTGCGTTCCAGTCCTTCGTCCACACAACTGGTCTCGCGATCGACAGCCAAAGGGCGACGGGAGCGTCGGCGGGCCGCCCGCCGACGCATCCCATGGTGGATGATGGTTCCTGCCGTTTTCCTCCTGGCGGTGCTCGTGGTGGCGCCATTTGGCGTGAGCATCTACACGAGCTTCACGGAATTGAACCAGTACACGCTGACCGACTGGCTGCACGCGCCGTGGGTGGGCTTGGCGAACTACGTGACCGCGCTCACGCAGGGCAACGCGCTTGGCGCGTCGGCGCTGCAAAGCGTCGGCGTCAGCGTCGCGTTCTCGGTGTTGACCACCGCGATCATCACGCCCATCGGGATCGTGGCGGCGCTGCTTGTCAACAAGCCGTTTCGCGGGCGCGCCATCGTGCGGGCGTTGTTCCTGTTGCCGTACGTGATTCCTGTTTTCGTCAATGCGATCGCGTGGCGGCTGCTGTTCATGAACGGCTGGGGACTTGTCGACCAGGTGCTGGCGGCGCTTCACCTGGCCAGCAAAAACACGTATTGGCTGATCGGTCCAAACAGCTTCTGGGCCATGGTAATCGCCGATGTATGGGCGTCGTGGCCTTTCATTTACCTTATGACGCTCGCGGGTCTGCAGGGTATATCCCAGGAACTGTATGAGTCGGCGGATATGGATGGGGCGGGAGTGTTCCGATCGCTGTTCTCGATTACATTTCCAATGCTCAAACCGGTTCTTGGGCTGGCCGTCCTGTTGTCGACGCTGAACCACTTCAACAACTTCACGCTCCCTTACATCATGTTCGGCACGCCTCCGCCGCCCCAGGCCGACGTCCTGCCGCTCAATGTGTACGTGACATCGTTCCAGACCTTCAACTTTGGACTGGGCGCCGCGATGTCGCTGATCACCCTGGTCTTGATGATGATTCCGGCGGTGCTCTACATCCGGTCGCTGCGCCTCGGGGAGGACATGACATGATCGCATCGGTGCGCAGGAGGAGGCAGGTGTGGGCGGTGTGGCGCGCGGTCGGGATTCTGGCGTTCGCTTGCCTCATCCTTGCGCCGCTCGGCTACATGGTCGTCGTGTCCTTGACGCCGGACAGTCAGGTGGGCGGCGGCGCGATTTTCCCGACGCATGTGGCGTGGGGGAACTACGTGCGCATGTGGGGCACGATCAACCTGGCGCGCGACATCGGCAACAGCCTGTTGATCTCGGCCAGCACGGGTGTCATGGCGACACTGGTCGCCATGGGCGCGGCGTACGTGACGGCGCGTTTTCGCTTTCCCGGGCGCCGCTTCTTCCTGCTCTCGCTCGCCACATTCCAGACGATCCCAGGAGTCATGCTGCTGCTGCCGCTGTTCGCCATCATCGTTGTCTTGCAGACGGCGCTGCGCGTGACGCTCATTGGGACGTACTTCACGGTGATCATGACCTACCTGACGTTCGCTCTGCCGTTTGCGTCGTGGCTGCTCGTCTCGTACCTGGCGGCGATACCGGTGGAGCTTGAGGAGGCGGCGCTCGTGGACGGCGCCGGGCGCCTGCAGGTGGTGCGGCACATCGTGTTGCCGCTGGCCGTGCCCGGGATGGTGGTGACCTTCGTGTTTTCGTTCTTGCTGGCGTGGGGCGATGTCCTGTTCGCCAGCGTATTGACCAATCAGAGCACGCGGACGCTCGCCGTCGGCTTGCAGGCGTACGTGTCGGCGGGTGAAACGGGAGGTGATGTATACTGGGGACAGCTTATGGCGGCCAGCCTCGCGAGCGGCCTGCCGATTGTGGTGATCTTTCTGCTGTTGCAGCGCTACATCATCGGGGGGTTGACCGGAGGAGCGCTCAAAGGATAATTCGCGACGGTGTGATCCGGCGCAAGTACAGATGGGGCTGTGCACCACGTTGTGACGGGAGAGTGGCGGGTGTGGCGAAACAGATCGGGTTTGTTGTCGTCGGTTGCGGCGTCATCGGGAAGACGCACGCGGAACAGGTGTCGGCGATTGAGGGCGCGAAGCTGCTTGGCGTGGTGGACGAGGTGCCGGAACTGGCGCAGAAGTTGGCCGAACAGTACGGCGTGCCTGGCTTCAGCAGGCTTGAGGACGCTTTGGCGCTGCCGGGCGTGGATGTCGTAACGGTGGGCACGCCGAGCGGATTGCACGGCGAGGTGGCCGTCGCGGCTGCGCGCGCCGGGAAACACGTGATCGTGGAAAAGCCGATCGAAGTCAACTTGACGAAAGCGGATGAGATGATCGCTGAATGCCGGCGCCACGGCGTGAAGCTGTGCGTGATTTCGCAACACCGGTTTGACCCGGCCACGATCGAGGTCAAACGGCGCGTCACGGCGGGTGAACTCGGAAACATGATCCTTGGCGAGGCCGCCGTGAACTGGTACCGGTCCCAGGCCTACTACGACAGCGGCGATTGGCGCGGCACCTGGGCGTTGGACGGCGGGGGAGCGCTGATGAATCAGTCCATTCATTCCATTGACCTCTTACAATACCTTATGGGCCCTGTCAAGAGTGTGTCCGCGCACGTACGCACGGCGAGTCATGAACGGATCGAAGTGGAGGACGTCGCGGTGGCGGTGGTGGAGTTCGTGGACGGCGGCGTTGGCACGATCGTCGGCACGACAGCGGCCTATCCCGGGCTCAGCACACGGGTGGAATGCATGGGAACGCGAGGTACGGCGGTGATTGAACGGGATCGCCTGACCCATCTGTACATCAAGCCGGAAGAAGCCGCGGCGGGCGGCAACTACGGGCACCGCGGAGCGGTCAATCTGGCCGCCGACGGCGTCGTGGACGCGGCTGGAGCGGCCGCCGATCCGGCAGCCATTTCACAAAATGCGCACAGGGCCCAGTTTCTGGACATGATCGAGGCGGTTCGCGAGGGCCGAGAGCCGCTGGTGAACGGTGAGGAGGGCCGCAAGCCCTTGGAAATCATTCTTGCGATCTATCGGTCTGCGCAAACGGGTGAGAAGGTGACACTCCCGTTATGAAGATCGCCTATTCAAATCTCGCCTGTCCGGAGTGGGGAATGGGAGAGGTTGTGCAGCGGGCGCGCGAGTTTGGCTATTCCGGAGTGGAACTCCGCCTGCAGGACGGCGAGGTGATCCGGCCGGATAGCGGTGCAGCGACTCGACGCGACTTGCGCGCGTTGTTCGCGGACTCTGGAGTGGAGATCGTCGGCATCGGCGCGTCCACCCGGTTCGCCGCCGCCGATTCAGGAGAGCGGCGGGCGCAAGAGGATGACCTCGTGCGGTACGTCGAACTGGCCAGCGATCTGGGGGCGCCCATGGTGCGTACATTTGGCGGCGCGTTCCCGGAGGCGGACCGTGACGGTGCGATCGCGCGCACGGCGCAGAGTATCGCGCGGGCAGTGGAGAGGACGGCCGGATCCGGCATTGTCATCGCGCTGGAGACGCACGACGGGTTTTCCGCGTCCGCGGCGGTGCGCGAGGCGCTGGAACTGGTGGGCAACCCGGCGGCGCGCTCCCTGTGGGACACGCACCACCCGGTGCGCATGGGGGAGACACCCGCGCAGACGCTTGCGAATCTGGCCGGCACGCTCTACCACGTGCACCTCAAGGACGCGCGCCAGGTCGGGGACGGCTGGGAACTGGTCGGGTTTGGCGAAGGGGATGTCCCTGTGCGGGACATCGTACACAAGA
>JAKACX010000082.1 GCA_021821055.1 Bacillota bacterium | reverse complement strand
ATCATTTCCTTTCCTCCTGTTCCGCGTAGCGTCCTACCTACAGCGTACAGGAGATGGATGTCGAGGTGGTCAACTTTTCGGTTGTCAAAGTGCGCTTGTCCGGTCAACTTTTATGTTAGCAAACACATGTGCGGGCGTTATCAGAAACGGGGGAAGAACCACTGCTATCGCAACCCGATCGGCGAGGACCAGCTCAAGTCGCAGATTTTGGATGAACTTCGGCAGCTGGCCAAGGCGAGCGTCGATGTCGGTGCTATGGACCAGGAAATCCGCGAGATAAGCGCACGGGAACGACAAAATCACGAGAGAGCCGAAGCGGACTTGCGTGCGAGCATCGCGAAATTGCACAAACCCATCCAAGAGAACTGGACGCGGGCAAAGCTGAGTCGCGACGCATGTGGAGTGATGTATATCAGCATATAGGGTGGATTCCAACTGTACAGGCAAATCATCAAGCGATTTTCAGTTATACTCTTGTTGACTTTGTAACAGTCGAGATTCAGACTGCGAACATTGATTTCACGTTCTATGGTACCGGGCACTGGTACGATTCTCAATTGATCAAGACAAGCTGACCGGAGTCTGATGTGAACATGAAATAAGCTAAGGCTGGGAGGGAATGCGTTGTCTCCAAAACGGCGGAAAATTGTGTTTATCGTTTTGGGTGTCGTCATCGTCCTCGTTGTCTCGGTGGTTTTCGGCGGTATTTCCGTGTCAAACGGACATCTCGTCAAAACGGGTGGATGACCATGTCGAATTCTCAATCAATCTCTTCTACTCCATGCTTCGCGTGGTAGGAGAGATTGGTTTCTGTTCAACGGAGATGTTGCTAAGGTGGACGGTATTTATCGGAACACGCAGCATACAGACGGGGACGCGGATCGAGACGGAGCGCAGTGACGGGCAGCGACCAGGAAAATTGTGTGTATTTTTGAGGCATCGTGTACTTCCAGACTGCCGTCAGCTTTCCGTTGACGTTAACTGCAGCCAGCAGTATCATTGAAATCAGAGTAGTCGCGCACCTTGCGTTTGCAACGTGTGTCCTTGGACGGAGGGAACCACCTTGGCCCACACCCGGTACACCATCAGCGAACTGTCGAGCCGGCTCGATGTGACGCCGCGGACGATTCGCTACTACGAGGAACTGGGCCTGCTGCAACCGGAGCGGCAACAGAATCGGCGTCAGTATACAGAACGAGACCGCGTCCGGCTGCAGCTCATTTTGCGCGGCCGCCGCCTTGGGTTCAGCCTGTCCGAGATCCAGGACATGCTCGACCTCTATGCGGCGGATCCGAGCGAAGTGGCGCAGCTCAGGGACGTGTTGCGCCGGGGTGAGGCAAAGCTGGCCGAAGTGGAAGCTCAGATTCGCGATCTTGAGGCTGTGCGGATTGAGCTCTCGGAGTGGCGTCAGCGTATGGCCTCTCTGCTCGCGGAGAAGACAGGAGGAGACCGGCAGCCATGAAATTTCAGTCCTACGCATTCGGGCAGAATCACTTTCGGCTCGACGTGGATTTACACGCCATTCTGGACGCCTATTGGCCGGAATGGAAGCGTTATCAGGCAGAGTTCGATTCGTTTGGAGAATTTGTCGGAAGTGAAGTGATGGAGGCCGCGTACCATATCGATCACGATGCGCCCCCGACCCTTGTCATGCACGACATCGACGGAACCCGTGTCGACCGGGTGCGCCTCAGTCCCGCACAGCAGGCGGTCCTGCCGCGGCTGCTTGGCATCAACCGTCCACCGCATGAAGGCGGCAACTGGCGCCAGCACTTTGCCCTCGGCTACCTGGTCGCGGACCCCGGCCTCTATTGCATCGTGACCATCACCGGCCAGACCATCTATGCGATCGAAAAGTATGCGCCTGAGCACAGGGAGTGGGTTGCGAAGATGTTCGCCGGCGAAGCGTTTGGCGCCACCTGGATGACCGAAGTCCAGGGCGGGAGCGACCTTGGGGCGAATACCACCACCGCTCATTTCGACGGCGCGTCGTGGCGCCTGAACGGCGAAAAATACTTTACCAGCGGCGCCGGCCTGACAGACCTGGCGCTGGTTTCGGCGCGGCCCGCAGGGGCGGCGGGCGGACCGAAGGGTCTGGCGCTGTTTCTCGTTCCGCGCCTGAACCGGGAGGGCAGTCTCAACTTCCATGTCCGTCGCTTGAAGGACAAGAGTGCGACGCGCGCGGTTCCGTCCGGTGAGGTCGAATTTGCGGACACGCAAGCGTTTCTCGTGGGCTCCGCCAAAGACGGCATCTACTACACGCTGGAGAACCTCACGGTCTCCCGGTTGGCAAACGCAGTCGCCGCCATGGGTGTTGCGAAGAAGGCCCAGCTTGAGGTGCTGGGGCGCGTGCAGCGGAGGGAGACCTTTGGCAAACGGCTCGTCGAACACCCGCTCATCCGTCGGGATCTCGTGGACCTGGCCGTCCGTATGGCCGGCGGCGCCGCACTGGCCTTCCATGCCGTGGACGCGTTTGACAGGGCCTGGCACGAACGCCCGCCCTATTCACCCGCTTATCACTACGCCCGCTTTCTCAGCCATTTGGCGAAAAACCGCACAGCGGAGCACGCCGCCTTCATGACGGCGACCGCGATGGAACTCTTCGGCGGACTCGGATTCCTTGAGGAGTACGCGGTGGCGCGCTGGCACCGGGAAGCCCTGATCACTCCGATTTGGGAGGGACCGAGCAACATCCAGGCGCTCGACCTGCTCGAAGCCATGCAGAAAAAGCAGGCGCACGAACCCTTTCTCGCCGACTTCCTGCCGATGCTAAAGCGCGCTGACACGGATGCCGCACGACTGGCCGCCGTGACGATGGAGCGGACCGTGGCGCACATTGCCAGCCGCAACAGTCCAGAAGAAGCGCAGTGGTACGCCAAGCACGCCCTGACCACTCTGGCCGACGCCGCGCAGGTCGGGCTGCTCTACAGATTGGCAGAGACAGGCGGTCCGCGCTACGCGCAGCTGGCCGAACTCTACGCCGCGCATTTCCTCCGTCACGAAGAGTACCCTGTGTCCGCGCTTGACCTGACATTGATATGGGAGGCTGGACCCGATGCGTAGACTCGTGATCCACGATCTGCTGTATTCTTCCCTGGCCCAATACGGGCAGTTGGAGGTCGTGAGCGGTCCGCGGCGTTTTACCTACCAGTCGGTGTGGGAGCGGGCCGTCCGCGTCGCCGATCGCCTCACCCGCATGGGCGTTCGCAGGGGCGCGGTGATCGGGGTGATGGATGTAAACAGCCACCGCTGCCTCGAACTGCACTACGCGCTCTCTATGGTCGGGGCCGTCATTCACACCCTCAATTTCCGGCTCGCCGCCGCCGACCTGCTCTACACCATCACCCACGCAAAGGATGAGTGGCTGTTCGTGTGGGAAGGGTTTGCCGGCCCCGTGGACAAGTTGCGCGACCAATTCCCGAACTGGGTGTGGCTGACAGACGGGGACTCCGGTGGGGCTCGGGAAGGCGACCGGACCTACGAAGCCCTCGTAGCGGAGGGCCGCCTTGTTGTGCCGGACCAGGCCAACCGGGTCGCGGAAGATGATCCGTACTCGATCTTCTACACGACCGGCACGACGGGACGGCCGAAGGGGATGCGGTACGCTCATCGCGACATTCTCCTGGCCCCATTGCAGATTGCCAATCACTTGGCCCTGCACCAGACCGGGGCCAGGCTGTCCAGTGCGGATACGGTCATGCCGCTGATCCCCTTTTTCCACATCCATGCCTGGGGCGCCGCGATTTTTCCTCCCTACATCGGCGCCAAACTGGTCTTGCCCGAGCGCGCGACGGTCAAGGAGCAACTGGAACTCATAGATCGCGAAGGCGTCACCTGGAGCAATATGGTTCCAACGCAACTGCACATGCTCCTCGACGAGGCGGAGGCGGCGGATCGGGCGCTGCCGCTTCGGGTGCTGACGGGCGGCAGTCTGTTGACAGCGGGACTCGCACAGCGCGCCGCGAGGAGCGGCGTCTCGTTCAGCCTGATCTACGGGGGCTCGGATCAGTTGGCCACCAGCATCTCGGCCATTCCGCGGGACATGGATCCGAACCCATCTTCACCGGACACGCTTCAGGCGTTGTCAACCCGCACGAGACCGCTTCCGTTCGTCGAGGTCGAGGTCCGCGACGACAGCGGTCTGGCCGTTCCCCAGGATGGCCGGACCATGGGCGAAATATGGGTGCGCAGCCCGTGGCTGCCGCGTGGGTATTTGCGCGATGAAGAGCACAGCCGCGCCGCTTACATCGACGGATGGTTCCGCACAGGGGACCTCGCGGTGAGCTTTCCGGACGGCAGCCTCTATGTGGTGGATCGACAAAAAGACGCCGTGAAGAGCGGCGGCGAGTGGATCCCGACAGGAGTGCTGGAAGCTGTGCTCTCGCAACACCCTGGGGTCGCCGCCGTTGCCGTTCTGGCCCAACCGGACGACAAATGGGGCGAACGGCCGATCGCCGTGATTCAGGCCCGGACGGCGCTGTCCGGGGCAGATCTGCGCGCATTCATGGACGGCGAAGTCGCATCCGGGCGTATTCCAAGGTTTTGGGTTCCAGACCGATTCCAATTCGCGGAGACATTGCCCCTCACGAGCACGGGCAAAATCCACAAGGCGGCGCTGCGCGAGACATTGGGCCTCGGGGAGCAGTGACGGGTCTTTACACACTAAGGTGGACCGCTATGTCAAGACACGGTTTTTGAATGTGTCGTTATCCGGCCATCTTGCCGTCAAGGAATCGTGGAATACCGCAGGGTAGCGAGGATAGGCCGCGGGCAGCATCTCGTATTGCTGCCCAATGCGGGCTTCTCATCTCGTTCAACTGTTGCTCGGCGGTGATCATCCCGTTACCTCTGTCTGCCGTGTCCCCTGCGGGGCGGACTTTTGTGCGGGGCTCCCCTCTGTTCCGTGTTCCTCGACGGATCCCTGTGTCACAAGGGCCTGCCGCCAGTGGGGCACCAAAGGCCCGCCGAAAGCCCAGCGCATGATGCTTGGCCATCGTCGCATCGCAGAGCGCCTGTTCCTCGGAGGGCACGGGTTCCACATTGACCGGACGAACCCGGCCCAAGCGGATCGCGATCTCCGTCTCTGGCAAGGCTTCCGCTCGGAAGCGGGTGGGTCTGTAGCGGCTGCGTGATCGTTTGGTCGGCAGTTGGACCATGCCGGCTGCATCGAGCAGTTGATGGGAAAATAGCCGTTCGGCCATTTTCATGATAATCTTGTGCCCCGCAGGGGCATGGGTGTTTAGTCAAACGCTATAGATGGACAGACCTGCGACGGACAGATCGAATTTCACAGTTCCCCTAGACAGTCAACCGCTTCTCCACTCGACATTACCGGCACCCCCAGATGTTTCCCCTGACACGCCATGCGACGCCAACTTCACAGGCTTGCGGGGCACTGGCTCGGATGGCAACAGGACACAAGAGTTGTCACTTGCGAAACCAGATCTTTCGTGAAAC
>JAKACX010000081.1 GCA_021821055.1 Bacillota bacterium | reverse complement strand
TGCAACGAGGTGTCGTAACCCACGTGGCTGGCAATGGCGCAACCAGCATCCACGACTTCGAACTTGCCATGCTCGGAGCCACGTCCGAGGATGTGGCGTCATCTATTGAAGACGGTTCGTTCGGCATGTGGGAAGAAACCGGCCGCTTCATGAACGAGGCGATTCAGGAGGGTGTGCGGCGCGGACTTGGCTACGGCGCAAGCCTTGCCGCGTACTCGGCGGAGCGTCCCGCCGACTTCCCGCACCTGTCGGACTGCGTGTTCGCAAAGACCGCTTTGGCGGGTGTTCCGTACACCTGTCACATCTCGATTGGCACGGACATCATCCATCAGCACCCTGCCGTCGATTTTGCCGCTCTGGGCCTGGCAAGCGGAATCGATTTTGCGCTGTTTTGCGAATCGGTCCGCGACTTGCAGGACGGGGTCTTCCTGAACTTCGGCTCGGCGGTGTCCGGCCCCTTTTTGTTCCAGCGGGCTCTGTCCGCGGCCTACAACACGGGCCACCGCGCAAGCGGATTCACGGTTGCCAACTTTGACATTCGTCCCTTGCGCGGTGTTGCATTTGGCGACGATGAGGGCGGCCATCCCAGTCCGGCGGAGGATGCGCTGATCCGGTTGCCGTCTCTGCTGCACGGCGTCGGGTACAATTTTCACGGACTGCATCAGGAGACGATTCCCGGTCTCTATGCGCGAATCATGGCGAGGCGGGGTGAGTAGGGTGGGCAGCCTGTTCAAGCGTATCGTTCTGCGTTCCACCGCCGACCTGCCGCATCGCGTACAGGCGGGAGCAGCAGCGCTGGAAGCACCCGCATGGAACTCCGAAGGGTTCGCCGAATTCGTGGACGACATCGTCGCGGCAAGGGAGCATGGCTCGCCGGTGATCGCTTTTCTCGGTTCAGGTGTGCTGCAGTCGGGCATGCAGCCCTCTGTCATCTGGCTGATGGAGCAGGGATGGGTGACGCATGTGGCCACGACGGGGGCGGGCAGCGAATATGACGTCGAACTGGCCTTGCTGGGGCAGACGGACCCCGTCGAGCTGATCAGCGCCGACTCTCCGGGATGGGGCATGTGGGAGGAAACGGGGAACGCGATCCATCGCGCGCTGTCGTCGGGATGGCGCGACCGCCTGGGCTACGGTGAGAGCATCGCGCGCGCCATGGCGGAAGACGCCGCTGCATTTCCCTTCCGTCAGCACAGCGTGCTGTACCGCGCGTACGTGAACCGCGTACCCTGTACGTGCCATGTGACGATCGGGCTCGACGAGGTGCATACACACCCTGAGGTGGATTTCGCGGCTCTTGGCGGCGCCAGCGGTGAAGACTTCAAGGTCTTCTGCAGGACCGTGACAAATCTCGAGAACGGTGTCTTCATGAATATTGGCTCAAGTGTGACAGGGGCCGAAGTGTTTCTCAAGGCGCTTTCCATCGCGCGTAACCTGGGGTGCACCGTCAGTCGGATTACGACCGCGAACTTTGACATCGTGCGGCTGGGGGATTTTCGCAAAGCAGTCGGGTATGAGGACTGGGATTACTACTATCGACCGCGCAAGAACGTGCTTCACCGTCCCACGAGCCTCGGTGGACGGGGATTCCACTTCGAGGGTGAGCACGGTGCGACGATCCCGGCGCTGTGCGCCCATTTGCGGGGCCGGGGGGCGACGCCTGTTGGATAGGGGGAGCCTGGAGGAATGGCTGGCGCGCATGGCGTCGACGCGGGTTGCGGTCGTGGGCGACGGATGCCTCGACATCTACTGGCTGGCCGACATGCGATTGAGCGAACTGTCTCGTGAGACGCCTCACTTCCCACTCCCGGTGGTGGAAGAGCGCATGTCGCTCGGCGCCGGCAGCAATGTGGCGGTAAATGCTTCCCGCTTGGCCGCTTCTGTGGCCATGGCCACGGTGATCGGAGAGGACTGGCGGGGGCGTGAGTGGGGTCGCTTGCTGCATGCGGTCGGTCTTTCGGGGGAATGTGCCATTTCTGATGCGGCGTGGATCACCCCCGCCTATTGCAAACCGCTGCGCGGGGGCTGGTCGGATGTCCGCTACGAAGATCCGCGGATTGACTTTGCGAATCGCCGGCCGCTGCCCGACTACCTCGCGGCGCGCCTGGCGGATTGCGTGGGCGCCTTGGCGGAGGAAGCCGATGTATTGATCGTGAGCGACCAGTTTGCCTTTGGCGTGATGGCGCCCGGTGTGATCGACGCTGTGAACAGGTCGGCGATGGCGGGTGGTCGCTGCTTCGTGGACAGTCGCCATCGGTTGCGACAGTTTCGCAACGCGGTGCTTAAGCCCAACAGGCTGGAACTCCTGCAAGCCATGCTGCCGGAACGCATTCTGGAGGATGTTCCCGCTGCCGCATTGCGGGAGGCAGCTTTACAACTCGGGCGGGAAACGAGTTCAAGCGTCTGTGTGACCCTGGGTGAGGATGGCTTGCTCTGGGTTGGGCAAGATGGCGTTCACTCCTATCCGGCTGCGGTGGTGCGCCCGCCCATCGATATCGTGGGTGCGGGCGACGCGTTTCTTGCGGCGCTCGCCGTTGCCAGCGGCGCTGGGGCCAGTCGTGATGACGCGGCCTTCATTGCCACCCTGGCGGCGGGCGTGGCTGTACGGAAGATTGGCGTGACAGGCTCGGCGTCCGGGCAGGAGATGCTCGATCTGTATGACATCCAGGCGCACAGGGGGGACACGTGATGGAGTCGCGGTCCAGTCCGCCGCCGGTGAATACGCCCCGGGCGGCCCTGTTTGACTTCGATGGCACGATATCGACGCTCAGGGCGGGCTGGGAAGCCGTCATGAGGGGACTGATGCTGGATGTCCTCGCCGAAGCTGATATTGGTCGCGGCGCATTGGAACGGGCGGTGGACCTGTACATTGACGAATCGACCGGTATCCAGACGATTGAACAGATGGAATGGCTGGTGGGGGCTCATGAGCAGTACCTTGGGCGCGCTCCGTCGCTCGACGCGTGGGCCTACAAACGTGAATACACCACTCGGTTGAAGCGCAGCATACGCGATCGCACCGCCGCAGTCGAACGAAGGGAGGTGGATCCGGAACTTTACATGGTTCGCGGCGCTGCGGCGTTCCTGCGGGCCCTTCGCGAGCAGGGCGTGGCCCTCTTTCTCGCCAGCGGCACGGACCATCCGGACGTGCTGCGCGAGGCCGGCATCCTGCAGGTGGCGGAGCACTTCGCGGATATTCAGGGGGCGCCGCCTGATCGCGCCGACTGGTCGAAGGGGGAGGTGATCAATCGGCTCTTGCGGGAAAAAGGGATTCGAGGGAGAGAATTGCTGGTTGTCGGGGATGGCAAGGTGGAGATCGCGCTGGGCGTCCGGCACGGCGCCCGTACGCTTGGGGTGGCAAGCGACGAACGGCGGGCTGGCGGATGCGATCTTGCGAAGCAAAGGCGCCTGCACGCTGTCGGTGCAGACGCCGTCGTAGCGGACTTCGGGGATGTCGACAGGCTCATGGCCTGGGCTGGGTTCAAGCAATGACTGGAGTGGGAACTGCACGCGAACGATCCACAAAGGGGGAATAGAGTGTGAAAGGGAAGAGATCCATGAAGCTGGCCGCCGGTATCATGACAGCGCTTACGGCGGGCGCCCTGAGTCTTTGCGCCGCAGCGTTGCCCGCGGCGCCGGCACTGGCGGCGACCAAAGCGGCCGCCAAGACGTACACGGTGGGCTTCATACCGGGCATCACAACGGACGCATTCTACATCAGCATGCTGCGCGGGGCGCGAGCGGAGGCCGCCCGGCTCCACATTCATCTCCTGATTCAGGGGGCGGCGCAATGGAACTACACACTGCAGACGCCTATCGTGAATGACATGGTCACGCGCAAGGTGAATCTCCTGGTCATCGCGCCAAACGACGCTCATGCCATGATCCCGCCATTGACGGCGGCCGTAAAGGCGCATATTCCCGTCATCACCGTGGATACGACAATCTCGGCCACGAACCTGCTGACCGCCAGGATCACGTCCGACAATACACAGGGCGGCAAGTCGGCGGCCGACGCACTCGCCAAACTGATCGGGTACAAGGGCGATGTCGCGGTGCTCAACACCGTGCCGGGCGTTTCCACCACGGACGCCCGCCAGGCGGCGTTCATTCAGGAAATGAAGAAATTCCCGAACATCAGCATCGTGTCGACGCAATACACCAACGACCAGCAGAGCACGGCGGCGGCAGACGTGGAGGACATCCTGCTGTCGCATCCGCAACTCAAGGGGGTGTTTGCGACCAACGTGATCAATGCGGCCGGCGCGGCGGAGGGGCTCAAGGCGAAGGGTGTGCAGGGCAAGGTGAAACTGATCGCGTATGACGCAGAACCGGAAGAGGTTGTAGACCTGAAAAACGGCAGCATTCAGGCGCTGGTTGTGCAAAAGCCGTATCTGGAAGGGCAGATTGCCGTACAGGACGCGTATTTCTACCTGCACGGCCAGAAGAGCCGGATCCGCAAGAGCATCGTATTGGCGAATGTGATCGCGACCAGGCAGAACGTCAACAGCCCCAATATTCGCAAGTGGTTCTACTGAGGTTCGCCGGTTGTCCGGTAGGGAGTCCGGACGGTCGCCATGCCGGCGGTTCTGGCGGCTGTTGCGGCGGCGGTTCGGACGCCGCCGGACGGCCTCCCGATCACCGTCCCGTGTGCTTCGAAGCTGGTTGCCGGAAAGGGGCGAGGATTCTTGCAATCCGTTCTGCACGCGCGCGGCATCATCAAACGGTTTGGCAGCATCCTGGCGTTGGCGCACGTCGATTTGGATGTCTATCCCGGTGAAGTTGTGGCTCTGCTTGGGGACAACGGGGCCGGAAAGTCCACCTTGATCAAGATTCTGTCGGGGGTCTATCGGCAGGACGGGGGGACGCTCCACATAGAGGGACAGCCGGTGAGATTCGCGGATCCGATGGAAGCGCGGTCGCTCGGCATCGAGACGGTCTACCAGGACCTCGCGCTGGCGCCCCATCTTGATATTGCGTCCAATATCTTTTTAGGCCGCGAGTCTCTGCGCAAAGGCTGGCTCGGCGCCTTGGGCTTTCTCGACAGACGGTCGATGCGTGAAGACGCCGGGGTGAAGCTGGCCCAACTGAAGGCGCCGGTGAAGTCGGTGCGGCAGACGGTCGACCAGTTGTCGGGCGGGCAACGGCAGGCTGTCGCGATCGCCCGCGCGGCGTCGTTTGGAACGAAATTGATCATCATGGATGAACCGACGGCGGCGCTCGGGGTCGAGGAGAGCGCAAAGGTGCTCGATCTCGTCGGGGAGATCAAGTCGCGCGGAATACCGGTGATTTTTGTGACGCACACGCTGCCGTTCGCATTTGCGGTCGCCGATCGGATCGTGGTGTTGCGGCTCGGGCGGTCTGTGGTGAGTCTGGCGACGGCGGAGACCAATATCAATGAAGTCGTGCAGTGGATCACCGGTTCCAAATCAGTCGACCATATCGCCGAACTGCAAGGCCACAGAGGATAATCCTGTTTCCGCTTGCGGTGCGTGGGAGGATCA
>JAKACX010000031.1 GCA_021821055.1 Bacillota bacterium | reverse complement strand
GGGCAAGGATCCGTCCAAGGGAGTGAATCCCGACGAGGTCGTGGCGCTGGGCGCGGCGATCCAGGCCGGCGTGCTGACCGGCGACGTGACAGGCGTCGTACTGCTGGACGTGACGCCGCTGTCCCTCGGCATTGAGACGCTCGGCGGTGTGATGACGCGGTTGATCGAGCGCAACACAACCATTCCGACGTCGAAAAAGCAGGTGTTCTCGACCGCCGCGGACAATCAGACCACGGTGGAGATCCACGTGTTGCAGGGCGAGCGCGAATTTGCCCGCGACAACAAGACTCTCGGGCGCTTCACACTGTCCGACCTCCCGCCGGCGCCGCGCGGCATTCCGCAGATCGAGGTCGCCTTTGATCTGGACGCCAACGGCATTGTCAACGTGTCCGCCAAGGACATGGGCACAGGCAAGGTGCAGCGCATCACGATCACATCGTCGGGGGGATTGTCGAAAGACGAAGTCGAGCGTATGGTGCACGAAGCGGAATTGAATGCGGAAGCCGACCGCAAGCGCCGCGAGGAGACGGAATTGCGCAATCAGGCGGACTCTCTCGTGTATCAGAGCGAGAAGACGATCAAGGATTTGGGCGACAAGGTCTCGGCGCAAGAGAAGGAGAAGGCGGAAGCGGCCAAGGCAAAATTGCAGGAAGCGCTCGCCGGTGAGGACATCGACGCGATCCGCGCGGCGTACGATGAACTGAACGAGGCTGTTCAGGCGCTGTCGGTGAAGCTGTACGAGCAGGCGGCGCACCAGCAGGACGGGGCGTCGGATGGCTCCCAAGAAGGCTCGGCCGCAGGCGACCATGTCGTCGACGCTGACTACAATGTGGTTGACGAGGAGAAATAATCAGGCGGCCTGCATTCTTCTATGCCTGAAGGGAGTACGGGGGACGCCACTATGAGCAAGCGAGATTACTACGAGGTCCTCGGAGTCGGCCGCTCGGCGTCGCAGGAGGAGATCAAGAAAGCCTACAGGGGGCTGGCGCGCAAGCTGCACCCTGACGTGAACAAGGAAGATCCTGCGGCCGGGGAGAAATTCAAGGAAATTTCCGAGGCTTATGAGGCGTTGAGCGATCCTTCGCGGCGCGCCGAGTACGACCAGTTCGGCCACCAGGATCCAGCGCAAGGCGGCTTTGGCGGGGGCGGCTTCCAGGGTGACTTTGGCGGCATCAACGACATCTTCGACATGTTCTTTGGCGGCGGCGGGCGGGCGCGTGGACCCGCCCGGGGCGCCGACCTGGAGTATGGCCTGGCGATCGAGTTCAAGGACGCCGCGTTCGGGCTCAAGCGCGAGATCGAGATTCCGCGGACGGAGACGTGCGCGACCTGTTCGGGATCCGGCGCCAAACCCGGGACGAAGGTCGACACGTGTTCGACGTGCCGCGGCAGCGGCGTCCAGGAATTTGTCACGAACACGCCGCTCGGACGGATGGTGAACCGGCGGACGTGTCCGACCTGCCAGGGCAGGGGCAAGCGCATTTCAACGCCGTGTGCGGACTGCCGCGGGCAGGGCACGGTGCGGCGGCGGCGCAAGCTCGAAGTCAATATTCCGGCCGGTGTGGACACCGGGACGCGCATTCGGGTGTCGGGCGGCGGTGAAGCGGGTGACCACGGGGCGCCGCCCGGGGATCTGTACATCGTCATCCGCGTGAATCCGCACGATTTCTTTGAGCGCGACGGCAACGACATCCACTGCGAGGTGCCGATCACGTTCGTGCAGGCGGCCCTCGGCGACGAGATCACGGTGCCGACGCTGTACGGACGGGAGACAGTCCGGGTCCCGGAAGGGACGCAGACCGGGACGATGTTCCACCTGCGCGGCAAGGGGATGCCCCGGTTGGGGAACGGCGTGTCCCGCGGCGACCAGCACGTGCGGGTGATCGTGCAGACGCCGACGAAACTCAACGAGCGGCAAAAGGAACTGTTTCGGGAAATGTCGCGCCAGTTTGGCGAAGACGCTCACGAACAGTCGCGCAACTTCTTTGACCGCATGAAAAGCGCGCTGCGCGGGGAGTGACCGCGCAGCGCGCCTTTTTGTCGCGGATGGACGGCGGTCGACTTCCGGATTCGGAGAGCGTCCGCGGCGACATGTGACCATCCGAATCGGGGCAGGCGGATCGCGCTGCGTGCAGCGTCGGAGCGCGGCCCCGCACGCTGTACCGAGTCACCGCGCAAGCGCCCCGGACGGGGTGGCGCGGAGGTCCGCTTCCGTGAGCGGCCTGTCAATCACGGCGCCCCCCAGGCACTCCTCGCCGTCGTACAGGACGACCGACTGGCCGGGGGTTACGGCGCGTTGCGCCCGGACAAACTCCACCTGGAGGCGCCCGCCGTCCAGAACCGTTACAGTCGCCGCCTGATCCGGTTGACGGTAGCGGCACTTCACCGTGCAGGCGAACGATGTCCCCGGAGCCGCGTCGCGCGGGCGGATCCAGGTCAATTCGCTCGCGCAGAGCCCATCCGCGTACAACAGGGGATTGTGCTCGCCCTGCGCCACGTAGAGTGTATTTGTCGAGAGGTCCTTATTCACGACAAACCACGGCTCTCCGGACGTTCCCTGCCCGCCGCCGATGCCGAGACCGTGGCGCTGCCCGATCGTGTAGTACATGAGTCCGTCGTGGCTGCCCATGAGTTTTCCGTCGCTTGTCCGCATCTCTCCGGGCTGCGCGGGCAGAAACTGCTGCAGGAACGCGCGGAAGTTCCGTTCGCCGATGAAGCAGACGCCCGTGCTGTCCTTCTTTGTCGCCGTCGGGAGGCCTTCGCGGCGCGCGATGTCCCGCACCTGCGCCTTGGTCATTTCGCCGAGCGGGAACATCGCGCGCGCGAGTGCGTCCTGGCCGATGGTGTGCAGGAAATAGCTCTGGTCCTTGTCCCCGTCGGCGCCGCGCAACAGGCGACAGCCGTCTGGCGCTTTCGCCACGCGGGCATAGTGGCCCGTTGCCAGCGTCTCGCCGCCGATCGCGAGCGCGCGCTGCAACAACTCCTTGAACTTGATCTCGCGGTTGCACAGGACGTCGGGATTCGGCGTGCGCCCGCGCCGGTACTCGGCGAGGAAGTGCGCGAAGACCCGATCCATGTACTCGCGTTCGAAATTGACCGCATAGTAGGGAATGCCGATCTTGTCGCACACGCGCCGGACATCCTCGAAGTCCTGCGTGGCCGTGCACACGCCCGACTCGTCGGTCTCGTCCCAATTCTTCATGAATACGCCGACCACGTCAAAACCCTGCCGTGCGAGGAGGAGGGCCGTGACAGACGAGTCGACGCCGCCGGACATGCCCACGACGATGCGCCGTCTCTTGTTCGCCTGTTGCATCCGCTCACCTCCGGAAGATACTCGCTGATTCTGATTCTAAGCCGCGCGCGCCGCTTCGGCAAGTTGCGCGCGCCGCTGGCCCTGGGTCGTGGGAACGCAAGGTGTGGTACACTCGTAGTATTGAGAGTTGACAAGGCCCATCCGGTGCGGCAAGGAGTTTTGCGAGTGGATCTGTGGTGTGTTGCCGTGTCGACGACGTCGGAGTGTGCGGACGCCGTGGAGGTCGCGCTGGAGCGCGCCGGTCTGTCGGGCGCGGTGATCGAGGACGCCCGCGACGCACGGGAGCGACAGGCCCGGGCCAAGTACGGCGAGTGGTACGATGAGTCCATTCTGTCCGGGGGGGCGCGGGTCACCGCGTACGTCACGCAGTCGGAGACGACCAGGGAAGCGTTGCTCGCGCGCGTCGCGCGTGAACTCGACGCGGTCCGACACTGTGGGCTTCCCGCCGGCACGCTGGGCGTGTCGCTCGAATCGCTGGCGCAAGAGGACTGGCTGAACGCATGGAAGGCGCACTATCACGCGCTCGAGATATCCCCGGAGCTTGCGGTCGTGCCGTCGTGGGAAGCGGCCGGGTGGTCAGGGCCGGAGGGCCAGTTTCCGCTTGTGATCGATCCGGGCGTCGCGTTCGGCACCGGCGTGCATGAGACGACGGTCTTGTGCCTGCGCGCATTGGTGAAGCTGGCCCCGGGGAAGACGGTGCTCGACGTCGGGACGGGCACGGGGATTCTCGCGATTGCCGCGGCGCGCCTCGGGGCCGCGCGCGTCGTGGCGCTCGATCTCGATCCGGCGGCGGTGGGCGTGGCGCGCGACAATGTGGCGCAAAACGGCGTGCAGGACGCGGTCTCCGTCTTGCAGTCGGATCTCGTCGCGGCCGTTTCTGGCACGGGGACGTTTGATGTGGTGGTCGCGAACCTGCTGGCCGGGCTGGTGGAGCGCCTGTTGCCCGAGGTGTCGCGCATGCTGCCGCCGGGAGGCCGCCTGCTCGCTTCGGGACTTGTGCAGAGCCAGGCGCAGCGCGTGGCGGACGCCATGCGCAGGCACGGGTTTGCCGATATCGAGGAGGAGCGGATCGGGGACTGGGTCCTGCTTGCCGGCGTGCGGTCGGCGAATGACGGTGCCGTATGGGGGTGAACGCGGCATGCAGCGGTACATCGTGGCAAACGGTTCGCTGCGGGACGATGGGACGGTGTGGCTGTCGGGAGACGACTTTCACCATCTGAGCCGCGTGATGCGTCTGGGCGAAGGGGATGAGGTGGTCGTCTCGTGCGACGGCGCCAGTTCTGTGTGCCGGATTGCCGCACTGGAGCGCGACGGCGCGCGGCTGGAGGCCGTGCGCTCGTGCGGCGTATCGGAACCCGGTCTGGCCGTCACCTGGCTGCAGGGGCTGCCCAAGGGCGACAAGATTGACCTTGTGATCCGGCACGCCTGTGAAATTGGGGTGCGCGCGCTGTGGGTATTTGCCGCGCGGCGCTCAGTGGTCTCGTTGCCGCCGGCCAAGCTGGACAGTCGGCTGGCGCGCTGGCGCAAGATGGCAAAGGAAGGTTCGGAACTCGCGCAGCGCGACCGTAGCGTGGAGGTCCGCTACTTTTCCGACCTGGCGGCCGCGCTGTCCGCGCTTGCGTCTGACGCCGGAAGGGACGGCGCGCCCGATCCCGCCGCGCGGGGACCGCTGCTCGTGCCGTACGAGGCTCAGGACGCCGGCCTTCCCGGAGCGCGCTCCGTCTTCTCCCGACTGGCGCGCGGGGAGTCAGGGTCGGCGTCGTTCGTGATCGGCCCGGAGGGCGGGTTTGCGCCGGAAGAGATCAGCCAGCTCGCGGCGGCGGGCGGCAGGCTGTTCACCCTCGGCCCCCGCGTCTTTCGCACGGAGACGGCGGGGCTTGTGACGGCGGCGGCGCTGTTTTACGAATGGGGCGAGTTGGAGGGATCACGATGACCGCGCTGCAGCGCACGGTGGCGTTTCACACGCTTGGGTGCAAGGTGAACTTCTACGATACGGAGGCCGTGTGGCGGCTGTTCGCCGACGCCGGGTATGGGCAGGTTGATTTTGCCGGGCGCGCCGATGTGTATGTCATCAACACCTGCACGGTGACAAACGAAGGCGACCGCAAGTCGCGCCAGATGATCCGGCGCGCCGTGCGCCAGAGTCCGGATGCGGTGGTGGTTGTCATGGGATGCTACGCGCAGATGGCGCCGGGCGAGATCCTTGAGATTGACGGTGTGGATCTTGTCGTCGGCAATCAGGACCGGATGCGCATCGTCGACCTCGTGGACCGGGTCCAGGCGGAGCGCAGGCCGTTTCACACGGTCGCGCCGATCCTTTCGCAAAAGGAGTTCGAGGATTTCGACGTGCCCCTGTTCGCGGACCGGACGCGCGCGTCCCTGAAAATTGAAGACGGCTGCAATCACTTCTGCACGTTCTGCATCATTCCGTACGCGAGGGGGCTGGTGCGCAGCCGCAAACCGGAGAGTGTGTTGCGCCAGGCGCGTCGGCTCGCGGACGCGGGCTACCGGGAGATCGTGCTGACCGGCATTCACACGGGCGGGTACGGCGAGGACCTCACGGACTACTCGCTGGCCGATCTGCTGCGGTCGTTGGAGGGGGTCGGGGGCCTGCATCGCATCCGCATCTCGTCGATTGAGGCGAGCGAAATCACCGAAGATCTGATTGACGCGCTCGCCTCGTCGAACAAGGTCTGCCGGCACCTGCACATCCCGCTTCAGGCGGCGCACCCGGAAGTGCTCCGGCGCATGAACCGGCACTACACGATTGAACAGTTTGCGGACAAACTGGCGAGGGTCAGGCGCGCACTGCCCGAATTGGCTGTCACAAGCGACGTGATCGTCGGATTTCCGGGCGAGACCGACGAGTATTTCGAGGCGACGGCCGCCTTTGTGGAGTCGCAGGCGTTCGCGCAGTTGCACGTGTTTCCGTACTCGCGGCGCACGGGTACGCCGGCCGACCGCTTCACAGACCAGGTTCCGGAAGCCGTCAAGCGGCAACGCGTCGCGCGCATGATCGGCGTGGCGCAGCGGCTGTCGGCGGCGTACGCCCGGCGCTGGCGCGGGCGGACGCTGCAGGTGATCCCTGAGGAGGTCAAGGTGGTCGGCCAGGAGGATATGCTGGTCGGACACGCGGACAACTACTTGTTGGTGGCGTTCCGGGGGGACGCGCGGCTGATAGGCGAGGTGTGCGAGGTGCGTGTGACGGAAGCGGGCGCTGAAGTGTCGCTCGGCGAGCTTAGGTCGGTATTGACCCGGCGACAGGACGACGCGACCCCTGAGGTGGAGGGCATGTGGCAAAATCTTGCGCGGGGGTGAGCGGCAATGAGTGATGATGGACTGGTGCGCGTTGCAGGAGGACTCGTCTATCGGTTTGCGCACGGCGAACCGGAGGTGCTGGTGATTGACGACGCGTACGGGTACGTGTCGTTGCCAAAGGGCCACGTCGAGGGTGATGAACTGCTCGAAGAGGCGGCGTTGCGCGAGGTGGCGGAGGAGACCGGGGTTGAGGGGCGCATCGTGGCGCCGCTCGCCGCCGTGCGCTATGCGTTCAAGGAGCGGGAGAGCACGGTGGAAAAAGTGGCCCACTACTACCTGATCGAGGCGGTGGGCGGCTCTGTGCGCCACCAGGCGGAAGAGATTGCCGGCGCGCGCTACGTCGGGGTCGACGAGGCGGAGCGGGCGGCCCGCGAACAGGGATACGAGAACAATCTCGACGTATTCGCGCGCGGACTCAGGGCGTTGCGCCGGGCGGGTCCGTCCGTCGGACGGCTCGGCATGCTGATCGATCATACGCTGCTGGCCGCGGAAGCAACGCCGTCCGACGTGGAGCGGGTGTGCAGGGAAGCCCGCGCCTATCGCTTCGCGAGCGTCTGCGTCAATCCCGTCTACGTCCGGCAGTGCGCCGAGGCGCTCATCGGTTCGCCGGTGAAGACCTGCACGGTCATCGGCTTCCCGCTCGGAGCGTCGACGACGCGCACAAAGGCGCAAGAGGCGCGCGAGGCGGTGGAAAATGGCGCCGAGGAACTCGACGTCGTGATTTCCATCGGTGCGCTGCGCGCCGGGGACGTGGGTTACGTGCAGGAAGAACTGCACGCTGTGGTGGAGGCGGCGGACGGCAACGCGATCGTCAAAGCGATCCTGGAGACCGCGCTGCTCGATGAAGCCGAGATCGCCAGGGCGGCGCGCGCCGCCCTGGCGGCAGGCGTCCACTTTGTCAAGACCTCCACCGGCTTTGCCGCCGCCGGCGGCGCAACGGTGCAGGCCGTACGGCTGCTGCGGGAAGTGGTGGGGGACGCGCTCGGCGTCAAGGCGTCGGGGGGCGTGCGCACCTCCGAGGCGGCGCACCAACTGATGGCGGCCGGCGCGACGCGCATCGGGACAAGCTCTGGACCGCGTCTCGTCGAATTGCCCGAGTCGGCACCCTGGTGACCGGGCGCTGGGGCGGGGACGACGGCGATCCGCACGCGAGGGGCTGACGGCGGGAGGCCTGCGATGGGCGCGGCGCTTGCAGCCGGCCCGGTGCGACGCCGTATCCCGGCTCAGTTGCGGTCGGGGAGCAGGCTGTAGAGTGCACGGGCGATCTGCGCGGCGAAGGGCAGCGCGACCGCGGACGAGATGACATTGAACAGGATGTGCGCCGCGGCGACGCGGGCGGGCGGGGTCGGGGCGATCCACGTCACCAATTCGACAAACGGGTGAAGGCCGACCAGGAAGACGGCGGCCCCGGCAACGTTGAGCAGTACGTGCGTCGCGGCGACGCGCTGGACGTCGCGTGAGCCGCCGATACTGGCGATGACCGCGGTCACACAGGTTCCGACGTTGTTGCCGAGCACCACGGCCACGGCGGCGTCGAGCGCGAGGGCGTGCGATCCGGCCAGCGCCAGGACCATCGCCGTGCTCGCGGAACTGCTGCCGATGGCGGCGGTGACGAGAGTGCCGACGAGCACTCCGAGCGCAGGGTGGCTGTTGGCCTCCGTCAGCCAGCGCATCACCGCGGGCGACGAGGCGAGCGGCCGGAGCGTCGTCTCGATGAACGCGTAGCCGACAAACAGGGTGCCGAAACCGACCGCGCTCACCGCCAGCGCGTCGATGCGCGCCCGGCCCCGCCCCAGGGTGGGAGCCGCGACGCGGCTGACGATGTAGGCGCCGACGCCCATGGCGACCAGCCACGGCCCCGCGCGCTGCGCGTTTAGCGCGAGCAGGCCGACGGTGAGCGTGCTGCCGATATTGGTGCCAAGGATCAGTCCGACCGTGTCCGGGAAGCGCAGGACACCGGCGCCGACGAGGGCCATGGACATGATGGTGACGGCGGCGCTGGACTGCGTCACGACTGTCGCCCCGATCCCCGTGAAGAGGCCGCGCAGCGGTGTGCGGACAAGCTTTGCGATGATCTGTTCGGTCCGGTCGGACCAGACTTTGCGCAGGCCGTAGCGCAGCACGCCGAGCCCTGTGACAAAGACGGCAAGTCCGAGAAGGGCGCGCAACGCAGTGAACACGGTGGAGATCGGCATGGTTTCACTCCCGGGGCCTCGCGGACGGAGATGGGTCAATCAGGGAGGCGGTCGTGCGACGGTACAGGCGGTCTCGCGTGTTTGAGGCAGGCCCTCATGGCCCCGCGCCGTCGCGCGTCCTGGAATCGCGCGCCAACCCGGCTGTGGGCCAGCGGTCGAACGAAGGCTTGCTGGGTCGCCCGTGTCCCTTTGCTCGTCGCGAGTTTCGCGGCGTTTCCGCGCTGTCTGAGCAGGAGCAAGGGGATACGGGCGGCTGGCACAGACCCATTTCCCGGGTAGACCGCCATGTGCGGCGCAACCGCGCGAGAGCGAAGGATGAAAATGCGACTCAATCGAGCGCCGCAGATGGCGCGGTACAGATGTGCTCGTATTTCCCGGGTAGTTCATACATATGCGGACAAGCAGGAAAATAGGCGCGGCAGCAGTCCTGCGCGCGGGGAGTGGACGGATTTGGCAGAGATTTTCTTGAAGCGGACCCGCAAGAGGCGGATCGAGGCGGGGCACCCGTGGGTGTTCCGCAGCGAGGTCGACCACGTAAAAGGGGAACCAGGCGCAGGCGACCGGGTGGTCGTGCGCAACCACCAGGGGCACTTTCTGGCCCAGGGTTTCTACCACCCGCAGTCGCAGATCGCCGTTCGCGTGGCGTCGTATGACGAGTCCGAACCGCTCGACCAGGGATGGCTGCGGCGGCGGGTCACGGAAGCCTGGTCGCTGCGCAAACGGTTCCTGCCCGGCGTCGGCGCCTGTCGCGCCGTGTACGGTGAAGCCGACGGCCTGCCCGGCCTGATTGTCGACAAGTACGGGGCGGTCGCGGTCGTGCAGATTCTGTCAAGCGCACTGGACGGTCGCAGGGAGTCCCTTCCCGCGGTCTTGCGCGACGTCCTTGGCGTCACCGCCGTCTACGAGCGCAGCGACGCGCACGCGCGCGAACTGGAAGGCCTGGAGCCGCGTCGAGGATGGCTGCTGGGCGACGGACCACAGGAAGTGGAAATCACGGAGAACGGACTGCGTTTTTTCGTGGATGTGGTCGATGGGCAAAAGACGGGGCACTTCTTCGACCAGCGGGACAACCGCAGGGCGCTGGCGCCGCTTGTCAGGTGGGGCGCGGCGGAGAGACCGCGGCCGGACCAGCGGTTTCGGGAAGGCTCTACATCCGAAGGCGGCGCTCCGGGCGCCTCCGCGTCTGACGGCGGGCGCGTCGGGGCGCAGGTGCTTGACTGTTTCGCGCACACAGGGGCGTTTAGCGTCTACGCGCTGCACTACGGCGCGGCGCACGCGACGGTGGTGGATATTTCAGAGCAGGCGATCGGGGCCGCGCGGCGCAATTTGGCGGCCAACGGCTGCGCGGACCGCTCGCTGTGCGTGGTGGCCAACGCGTTCGACCTGCTGCGGGAGTACGAGCGGGAAAAACGGGAGTTCGACGTCGTCGTTCTGGACCCGCCAGCGTTCGCGAAGAACCGCGCGGCGATCGAGTCCGCCCTGCGCGGATACAAGGAGATCAATCTGCGCGGCATGCGCCTCGTTCGCGACGGCGGGTTTCTCGTCACGGCGTCGTGTTCGTCGCCGATTTCGCGCGAGGTCTGGCTCGACACGATTCTCGACGCGGCGATCGACGCGCGCAAGCTCGTCCGGCGGGTGGAACTCGGCTTCGCCGCCAAGGACCACCCGGTGCTTGCCGCCATGCCGGAAAACGACTACCTGAAGTTCGCCGCGTTCGAGGTGCGCAGCCGCTGAAGCGGCGCCGTCGGACAGGTTGGTCGCGGCAAACGGCGCCTGCCGCGATGCACATGGCCGCCGTGCCTGTCCCATATGATGAGCGCTGTTCCCTATGCGCGAAACAGCATGGAGCCCCACGTCAGTCCTCCGGCGAACGCGGTGAACATGAGCAGGTCTCCGGCCCTGACCCGTCCCAGGCGGCGCCACTTGTCCAGCGCGATGCCCATGGAAGCGGCCGACGTGTTGCCGTACTCCTCGAGGCAAAGCGCCACGCGCTCCTCCGGGATGCCGACCCGTTCGCCAACTGCCGTGATGATGCGCAGGTTGGCCTGGTGTGGAACGAGCGCCGCGATGTCTGCCGCCTGCAGGTTCTGCCGTGTCATGATGCGCTGCACGCTGTCGGCCATGCCGTTGATCGCGGCCTTGAACATCGCGCGTCCGTCCTGCCAGATCCACGGCGTGACTTCCTCCCGGTCGCTCAGCGTCCTGAGCCACTGCGCGGGCGCCGTCGGTCTCGGACAGAACGCCACGTTGACCCGCGCGCCGTCAGTCGCGAGGTCGAAGTCGATCAGGCCCGGGCGGCCGTCCGCGCTGCTGCGCAAGGCGGTCTCTCCGGCGGGGCGCTCTTCGCTCTGGAGGAGCACCGCGCTCGCGCCGTCGCCAAACAGGATGCAGGAATTCCGGTCCGTGTAGTCCACGTAGCGCGTCAGGCCCTCGGCGGCGACGACCAGCGCGGTCGTGTAGGCGCCGGTTTGAAGGAACTGCGCGGCCTGAATGACGGCGTACAGGAAACCCGAGCACACGGCATTGGTGTCAAAGGCGACGGCGCGGGCGGCGCCGATATCGCGCTGGACGAGGCACGCCACGCCGGGGAAGGCAAGGTCGTTGGTAAACGTGGCGCCGACAATCAGGTCGACCTCGCCGGGCGCAATCCCGGCCTCCTCGAGGGCCTGCAGGGCGGCTCGGGAAGCCAGGTCCGACACGGGCTGGTCGGGCGCGAGGCGGCGCCTTTCGCGGATGCCCGTGCGCGTGTGGATCCACTCGTCATTCGTATCCACCATCCGTTCGAGATCGGCGTTGGTGATCCGTTCTTCCGGTAGGCTCGCTCCAGTGGCAACAATTCGGACATCGCGCAACGACATTTGGTATCAGCTCCTAATAGCAGCTCCTAATAGCAGACCACAAAGGTACTCTTGGTATTGTACATGCTTGCGTGCCATTTTAGAAGCCTCAGGGAGAGACAAGCCTCCGCGAGAGACAAGCGACACGGGAGGGCCGTCCATGGATATTCGGCGGGTCACCATCCAACGGTTGCGCATGCCGCTGCGCAGGCCGTTTGCGACCAGCTATGGGGAAGACGCGCACAAGGACTGTCTCCTGGTGACGGTGGACACGGTCGACGCGCAGGGCTACGGCGAGTGCAGCGCGTTTGCGGCCCCGCTGTACCTTGAAGAGACGACATCGACCGCCTGGCATGTGCTGCGCGACTACTTTATCCCGGCGCTGCTATGCGCGCAGATCGTCGCGCCCACTGACGTGCGCGCCATCCTGCGCCGGTTTCGCGGGCACCGCATGGCCAAGGCGGCGCTGGAGGCGGCGGTGTGGGACGCGTACGCGAAGGAACGCGGACAGTCACTCGCGACCGCTCTCGGCGCAAACGGGGTGCTGGAGATACCCGTTGGAGTCAGCCTCGGCCTGCAGGCAGACGAAGATGCGCTGCTGGGATTGGTGGGCGACGGTATCCGCAGCGGCTATCGGCGCATCAAGATCAAGATCGAACCCGGACGCGATGTGCGTCTCGTGAGCGCCGTGCGTGCGGCGTACGGCCCCGTCGAGTTGTCCGTGGACGCCAATTCGGCCTATTCCCTGTCGGATGCCGGAACCCTGCGGGCGCTCGACGAGCACAGCCTGACCATGATTGAACAGCCGCTCGCGGAGGACGACCTTGTGGATCACGCGGCGCTGCAGGCGCAACTCGACACTCCTCTGTGCCTCGACGAGAGCATCCGGACCGGAGACGACGCGCGCAAGGCGGCGCAACTCGGCGCCTGCCGCATCGTCAACATCAAGGCCGCGCGCGTCGGCGGTCTGACGGAGGCGCGGGAGTTGCAGGCCGTCTGCGCAAAGCGCGGGCTGGACGCGTGGTGCGGGGGGATGCTGGAGACCGGCGTCGGGCGGTTGGCGAACCTCGCGCTGGCCGCTCTGCCCGGGTTCACCATGCCTGCGGATATGGCGCCGAGCGCCCACTACTTTGCCGAGGATATCATCGAGCCGGAGGTGGTGTTCGCGCGCCCCGGGGTGATTGCGGTGCCGCGCGGGCCCGGGATCGGCGCTCGCGTGCGGACAGATCTTGTCGCGCGCCTGGCGCAAGAGACGCTGGTGATTCTTCCGGGCTGAGAGCTTTGCGGACAACAGCCTTCGCGGCCCAGAGGCGGCGGGGGCGTCCGCAGGTCAGCGTTTTTGCCGACCGGGGTTGATGACGTTGGCCTGCGCCTGCTGTGACCGGATGGCCTCTTCCGGAGTGCGGTTCAGCTTGTCGGTTCGCAGCGCGCTGGGTAAGTGGCCCGCGCGGTGCACGTTTCGCGGGTCGATGCCCAGACGGGTTTCGCTCTGTTCGTCTGCCTGCGGTTCGTCCATTTGTCCATCTCCCCTTTGCGCTTATTCTGACCCGCCGCGGCCCGGATATGTGCGGGAGGCGGCCAGCCTGCGCCGGAGGGTGCGGTGGAAACGCTGCAGGGCCTTCGCACGGCGGTGCATTTCAGGATTGATCTGCCGCAGGATGTCAAGGTTGGGCTGCGTGTTGACCTCGATGATCCAGACGCGCGCCTGTTCGTCCAACCCCAGATCGATGCCGTAGACGTTGTTGTGAAATTGTCGGCCGAGCGTCTCGCCAACGCGTTCGGACACGCGGTACACTTCCGCGTGCACCCTGTTGCGCGCGGCGGCGTCCGGGATCGCCTGGGACAGGTAGCGGTGCAGGGGCAGGGCCGCTCCCCCCTGTTTGACGTTGGTCACGAAGCGGGCGGCAGGTGCAACCTTGCAGAACGTCCCGGACACCTCAAACCGGCCGTCGGGGCGGCGCTGGATGATGGTGCGCATGTCCACGGGCCTGCCCCGCAAGCTCTGCAGGGGGATGTAGCGCTGGATTAGGCAGGGTTTGCTTGCGACCCACCACGGCAGAGCCGGTTCCACCTGGCGGAAGTGTTCGACGCTTGTCTTCGATGATCCCTGCTCGATCACGTAGCTTCGCTCTTTGCGGCAGATTCTGCAGACGCGGTTTCCGCCCTCGCTCCATTCCGGTTTGATGACGGCGCAGCCAAAATCGTGGAGATATGCGGCGGCGGTCGCCAGTGTGTACGGCTTTGTGTCCGGCAGATAAGGGGCGAGACGCTCATCCTTGTGCAGGATGTTGTGTTTGGTCCATTTGCTCGTGGGAATTCGCCGGACACCCGGTGTCATTGTTCCGAATCACCCTCTGCAAGAGCGTCTTGCGTGCGGTCAGGACTCAGTGGGCGGACTCTTTGCGCCCGTGAAACTGCATCCATCTGTCCAGCATATGAGGGAGTTCGCGCTTGCGGTACAGCAGCATGCGCGACACATCGCGCTTGATGCGGTCGGAGTAGGATGGGTCGGGAGCGGATGCGACCACGTCGTGAATGTAGGAGCGCGGGACGCGGCCGATGCGTTCGGCCATCTCGGAGAGCGCGGTTCTTGTGGCCAGTTTTTGCCACCCGCGCGGTATGTGGTAGAAGCGCCAGATGTTCAACCAGTGGCGCGTGGTGGCTCCGTGCATGTCCCACTTGCGGGGCGAACCGTACAGGGCGTACGCGTGGTCGATCAGGTACCACCGGTAGCGCCCGTCGGCGCCTTTGTAAAGGATGACATTGCGGCCGGATCCACGGTCGATGTTCGTCAGCCAGGAGTCAAAGGCGATCGTCCCCACCAGTCTGTTCATCTCGTGGACGCGGTCGGTGGCCAGGGTTCGTTCTGTTTCGGACAGGGAGCTCCAGTCAAGGAGCCTCGCGCCCTCTCGCGGGAGGGACACGATTCCGAACAACTCGGCGTTGCCGTACCGGATGCGCGCGACTTCCACCCGCGCACTGGGAAGTCCGACCTCCGCCGCAAGGCGCCGCGCGATCCATTCATTGCCGACGAGTGGACCGGCGTAGTACCACTGGTCGCGAAACGCGAACTTGAAGAATCCTGTCCGCCCGTCGCTGTCGGCGACTCTCCAGACCTGGCCCTGGGGCTTGCACTTCCACTGTTCAGTTATTTTCCACGTATTCTTCATATTGTTTCCCCCGAATGGGCCGATGCGCCGCGCAAGACATCAGACACTCGCGGCAAAGCCCGCGTCTCGGCAAGACTGGTGAAGAGACGTTCATAGCGCGTCGCACAGCGCCCCCAGCGGTAGCGTTCGGCGCGAATGTGGGCGCGCCGCCGTCTGAGTTCAACGTCCGCCGGATAGCGGCACACGCGCTGCAGGGCGTTGGCGATCGCGAGCGGCGCCGCGGAATCGATCACGGTGGCCGCGTGTTCGTCGACAAAGTCGCGCAGTCCTCCGACGCGGGTCGCCAGCAAGGGAGTGCCCGTCGCCATCGCCTCAAGCGCCACGAGGCCGAACGATTCGCCGCGGCTGGGCAGGATCACCCCATTGTACTGCGGCATGACGCGGAGCAACTCGGTGTGCGGCGCAGGGCCAAGCACGCGCACCGCCTGGCGCAGCTTGTGCTTGGCGACGAGCCGGCGCAGTCTTTGCATGTACGATCGGCCTCCGTCTCCCCGGATGTCCAGTTGCAGTTGCAAGCCCCTGCGCCTGGCGATGGCGACCGCCTGGATCAGTTCCGCGACCCCCTTTCCGCGCACAACCCGCCCCGCGTACAGAAAGCGTTGGTTATGGCGCATGGACGTCAGGCTGTGGCCGTCGGCGCCATTCGGGATGACGTGCGACCGCGACCGCGCGCCCCGGACCAGGCGTTCCACGATGCGCGCCTGCCACTGACTCGGCGATACGACGGCGGACGCTTCCCGCATAAGCCGGCGCTGTCGGGCCTCCAGTCGTCTGGCCGCGGGCCTGGCAGAGCGTTCCGCAGCGATCAGAGAGTGGCACGTATAGATGTACGGGCACCCATAGCGCAGGTGGAGGCGATGCGCCAGGCGGTCGGCGTGTATGCTGTGCACGTGGACGATGTCAGGCGTGGCGATGGTTTCATGCAGATACTGCGCGACCGTCTCGGTCGCATATCCTCCTGCGACGGCCGAATAGTAGACGGAGTCCACGGGAAAGCGCAGAACGCGAACGCCCTGCGCCGTCCGGTCTTCCACCGTGGGGCCGCGCCCGCGGGTGACGACGGTCATCTCATGGCCGCGCGCCGCGAGGCGTTGTGCGACTCTCGTGGCGACGATGCCGAGTCCGCCGATGATCTGCGGTTCGTATTCATTGGTCAATGCGACGATGTGCACATGACAGACCCCTTCCTGCCGCGTGAGCGGGCCGTCGCAGTGCAAATTAAGCTTCCCTGGCGCGTGCCATGGCGGACGCGACTCCCGCGTGCTTTCATATACTGAATCATACTGCTGCTGCGGGAGAGTCGATGGCGCATGGATTCTTTGTCGGTCGCCCTGCTGGCTCCGGGACTCGCTGGTCTGCCGCCGCAGCCCGCCACGTCCGTGGAGATTTATCTCTACGATTTATGGAAACGGCTGCACCATCGTGTAGACACGCGTCTATATGGGCGGCAAACGGTGCTCGAGTCCGCCTCGGGAGTGGAACGCCGCCGCGCGATCCCGGGCGCGCTTGGTGTCTCGTACGTCGGACGGGCGCTGGATGACGCCGTAAACGCGACCCGGGGAACGGACAGGCTGATCGTTCAGGTGGACAATCGGCCCATCTTCGTGCACGCGGTCCGGCGCCGGCTGGAGAGCGCTCCGGTGGTGCTCGGGCTGCACTCCATGACCTTTGTTCAGCAGAGCCGCATCTCCGCCAGGAACGCCTCGGACGCGATGCGCGCCGCCGCCGCCGTGGTCGTCAACAGTGAATACGTCGCGCATCGGGTCAGGCAGCGGTTTGCGTCCGCGCAGGACGCGGTCACCGTCATTCGTCCAGGCGTCGACACCGTTCGGTTCCACCCCTGTGTCACGCCGGCAGACCGGGTGGCCCGGGTTGCCTTTCGCCGTCGAATGGGCGCCGCCGGACGGCTGGTCATTCTGTTTGTCGCGCGGATCGTCCCGCGCAAGGGACTGCACGTCCTGCTGGCCGCGGCGCGCGAACTGCGACAGCGCGGCATGCCCGTGGCGGTCTGGGTCGTCGGGGCGCGGCCCGGGTCCGATACGCCGTACGGACGGGTGCTCGACCGCGCGGCGGCCGGCGTATCCGTTCGCTGGCTGGGGTACGTTTTGCACGAGCGTCTGCCGGGCATCTATCGGGCCGCGGACGTGTTTGTCTGTCCGTCGCAGCTTCCCGAAGCGTTTGGCCTGGTGAACCTCGAGGCGCAGGCGTCAGGGCTGCCGGTCGTCGCCAGCGGGGACTGGGGGATTCCCGAGAGCGTCGGCGATCCGTCGGTTGGAAAGCTGGTGCGGCGCTATCGCGACCCGGCGGCATTCGCCCGCGTTCTTGGCGAACTGGCGCGCGACGTCGCGCAGCGGCAATCCATGGCGCGGGCGGGGAGAACCAGGGTGGCGCGAGAGTATTCCTGGGAACTCGCGGCCGACCGTTACCTTCGCCTCTATCGATCAATTGTCCAGTCGTCTTGACGAGACTGGCCTGTAGCGGCGCCCGGATATGTTACAATGACCGTGTGTCCGGGCAGCGATGCGGGAGCGTCCGGCGCGCGGTTGGAAGAGCCGCCGGACCGGGCCGCGTACGTCAAGCGGCGTTGCCAGACTCGCGACCAGGTGAGCGGATGACGGAGGTAACTGTTGGCATGGCTATCTATGATATCGTGAAGTTTCCCAATCCCGTATTGACAACGCCCGCGTCGCCCGTCTCCAGGGTGACGCAAAATGTGGTGCGCGTACTCGAAAACATGGCCGAAACGATGAAGGCCGCAAACGGCATTGGGCTCGCCGCGCCCCAGGTCAACATCCTGAAACGGATCGCGGTGGTGGACGTGGAGGATGGCAAGGGGCGTCTCGACCTGATCAATCCCGTCATCCTGGAAGGGCGCGACGAGGAACTGGGGCCGGATGGATGTCTGTCCATTCCCGGCCTGTACGGCGACACCCCGCGTTTCAAATGGATTCGCGTACAGATGTGGGACCGCAACGGAATGCACGTCGAATTCGAGGAGACCGGATTTCGCGCGCGGTGCATCCAGCACGAGATCGATCACCTCGACGGCATCCTCTTTACGTCAAAGGCGGTGCGCCTCTATCGCGACGACATGGCCCCACAGAGCGGCAAAGGGCGCCGGGGCGCCGTGATGAAGTCCACTCCCCTCGGCGGGCAGTGACATCGAGGCAGTCCGGCGCCGGGTTGTCCAGGCGGCGTTTGACAGAATCTGAACGCGCGCGACGCTTTCGCTGTCGCTCTGAGCTTTGTTCGCCGTGCCGCCGTTCCCTTGGGGAACTGTGACAACGGCCTCGCGTGCCCTGATTTGGATACCACAGTTCCCGTTGGGTCAATCACACTTCTGTGGGGGTGCACTGCGACATTGGGAGCGGACACACGGCGGGGCGCGCAGCCGTTTGGTTGGAAAGCCGGTCCGGCGGCTGTCGGACTGGTCCTTGTCGCCGGGGCCGTGTGGGGCTTTTTTCACTATCGCCGTCAATTGACCCACGCGGTGTTCCTCATCCAGTCGTTCGGTCTCTACGGCGTCGGTTTTTCGGTTCTCTTGATGGCTGTTCTCGCCGTGATCCCCGTTCCTTCGGAGTTTTTCGTCGTTGTCAACATGGAAGTGTACGGTGTCTTCTGGGGCCTTCTCTATTCGTGGATCGGGGCTATCATCGGCGCCGTCTGGGCGATGTACCTCACCCGCTGGCTGGGCCAGACGTGGCTGCGCCGCTGGCTGGTCCGCCTGCTCCCGCCGGAGCGCCAACGCCAGGTGGACGACTGGGTCACGCGGCGCGGCGCCATCGGACTCCTGACGTTGCGCTTTGTGCCGGTGGTTCCCTTTCATGTGATCAACTATGTGGCAGGCCTGCTGAATGTGGGACTGTGGCCGTTCGTGTGGACGACCGCGGTCGGAATCATTCCGTTTGAGATTCTGGCGGGCGGCGTGTTTCTCGGGATCAGCGGCGGACTGATTCCCGGCCTGATCGTGGGTGCGGTGGCGCTGGCCGGCCTGGGCGGCCTGAGCTACGTGTTTCGCGCGAGGTGGCACGCGGCTCAGGCCCGGGAGGCGGAGAGCGAAAGCGCGGACAGCGGCGGCGGACAGCCCAGCAGTGAGGACGGCGGTTGACGGGCGCAGGCGTCAGTCCTTCTCGATGAAACTCTTGATGATTCCGTGCCACTGCATGGCCTTTTTCATATTGTCCGGCGTCACATACTTGAGCGCCTGCCTGACGGGCAGGTCGGGCCACTGCCCGGTCTGCTGTCCCGCATGCGGCTTTTGCGGACGCCCGCCCGGTGCGGCTTGCGCCTGCCCCGTGCGACGCCGGGCCTGCACCTGGCTGGCGGCCTCCGGGAGGTGGGCGCTGTCCCGCGGGAGAATCCCCTGCTGCAGAAAGCCCCGGCGCTTGATGCCGTTGCTCACGAGTCCGGTGAGCTGTTGCGTGGATTGATGATTAAAGATGTCGAGCGCCAGGCTCCCGGCCTTGAGAAGTGTCCCGATTTTCATCCATGCGTCACCCCGCAGGTGATTTTACTGTATGGTATGCATATCCCGGCGATCTTGTCTGTAAAATGTGCGCTTGTGAGGTGCGCGGATGCCCGATTCCGATCTTTCCCCGGCGATGGTTCACGAACTAGCGTCCCTGCGCGAGCGGCTGTCGATTCTGACCGGCCCGCAGGGGCCGGAGGTGTCGCCGGACACGGTCTTTTCCGTGGTGGAGAAGATGGCCGAACGCCACCGCGCGGTCCATGAAGCGATCGTCGCGCTGGCCGTGCGTCATCTCGCAGACACGGGATTCGGAGGGCCCCCTGTAACCTTCTCGTTCATGATGCTCGGCAGCGGCGCGCGTCGGGAACAGTCCGTCATGAGCGATCAGGACCACGCGCTTGTCTATGCAGCCGGGCGCGAAGACCCGGCTGTGGACGACGCCTACTTTTCCCGGCTCGGTTCGGTGACTTCCGCGTTGCTGCGCAGAGTCGGCTACGCGCTTTGCACGGGCAACGTGATGGCCGGCAACCCGCGTTGGCGGGGCACGGAGGCGGACTTCAAGACGCGTCTTGCGGAGTATGCGGCGTATCCCGACTGGCACAACATCCGTTTTTTGCTCATTCCGACGGACGCCGCTCCCATCACCGGTTCCGAGCGCAGTGTGTCGGAGATTCGCCGTTTTGGCGCGGAACTGGTGGCGGGCTCGCCTTTTATCAAATGGAAAATTGGCGATCAGATCCAGTCGGTGCGATTGGCCGTGTCGTCGCTTGGCGGGATCCGCTTTGAACCGGCCGGACCGCACAAGGGAACGTTTGCCGTCAAGGAAGGTCTCTATCAGCCGCTGGTGAACGTGGTGCGCCTGTTCGCGCTGGCCTCCGGGGTTGAGGGGCCATCCACGGAACAGCGGATCCAGGGTTTGGCGCGGCGCGGGGTTTTCGAACCGAACCTGGCCGACGAGGTGAGGCGCGCGCTCGCGGTTGCCTTGACGGTGCGGGTTCGCCATCACATGGCGCTGCAGGCCAGAGGGGCACCGGCGGACGACCATGTTCCGGAGGCGGAACTCGACGAAGTCCTGCGCCACGGAGTCAGGCAGGCACTGCGCGTCGCCCGTCAGGTTCAACAATTGGCGGGACGGCGTTTTCCGCGATCGGGGTGACGACTCATGGGATTTGAACGCATCCGCATGCTGCGCCATCTCTTCGGCGGGATGGCGGGACATGCGCTGCCAGGGCAGGAAGGCAATCCGACGGCGCGCGCGGAAGTGGAGTTGCGTTCCTTGCTCGCCGATTTGCAGGAGCACGAGATGTCGGACTGGCCGCTCGGCGAGTTGCCAATGGCTGTCATCGATACGGAGACGACGGGCTTCGATCCCGCCGCGGACGTGCTGTTGTCCATCGCGGCGACCACCGGCAAACCGGAGGAGGCGTGCGACGCTTTCCACACGTTTGTGAGATTGCCCGCCGGGCGGGTCATCCCGGAGGTGGTGCGCGACCTGACGGGCATCACGGAAGGGGACCTGCAGGATGCTCCGCAGGCGGCCGATGCGCTGCAGGCGTTCCTGCAGTTTGTGGGCGACCGCGTCCTTGTCGCGCACCACGCCGGGCACGACATCCGTTTTCTCAATGCCGCCCTGCGCCGCGCCTGGGGCGTGGAATTGAACCATCACGTCCTGGACACGGGGAAGATCGCCATGCTGCTGCATTCCATGAAGAAGTACCCGACACTGGACATGCTGCTTGCGCTGTACGATGTCCCGTGCAGGGAGCGCCACACGGCGTCGGGCGACGCGCTCATGACGGGCGTGGTGTTGCAGCGGCAGTTGGAACTGCTCACCGTGGGCCGCATCCTGACGCTCGGGCAGCTGTGGGAGAAGCTGATCGTGCTCGAACACGCGATGCAAAATTGACCGGCGGGAGGCGCGGCGCGCGGTCCATCCCGCCGCGCAGCACCGGGAATGGCACTGGCGGCGACGGGTCCGCGGCGCGATTGACAGATGGACGCCTTGTGATTAGAATGTAGTCTACGGGTTTATGCGGATCTCTGCAAGGGCTCGGCGGAGGGAGGGGAGAGCGGATGTCCGAAATCAAAGTGCGTAAAAACGAATCTTTGGACAGCGCGTTGCGTCGCTTCAAGCGTGCCACCGCAAAGGATGGGATCCTCGCCGAAGTTAAGAAGCGCAAGCAGTACGATAAACCAAGCGTGGCGCGGAAGAAGAAGGCGGAAGCGGCGCGCAAGAAGAAGAAGGTCTGACGGTTTGTTTCCGGCGTCCGGCAGGCAGCGCGGCGATCACGCGGGTTCGCGGTGTGTCGGCGCGGTGTGCGGGAGGCAGGGAAAAACTCCTGATGGGGAGTCACGGGGAGCATGATTCGCGCGTGGAACTTTCTTTGCGGCTGACGGAAGACATGGTGCAGGCGATGCGAGACCAGGAAAAGCTGCGTTTGTCCGTCCTGCGAATGGTTCGTTCTGCCGTGCGCAACGCGGAGATTGATCTGCGGCGCAGTCTGACGGAGGACGAGATCCTCGCCGTCTTGCACAAGGAAGTGAAGCAGCGCAAGGATACGCTGCAGACGATCGAAAACGTTGGTCGACCGGAAGCGGTGTCCGAATTGCTTGCTGAACTCGCGATTCTTTATAGCTACCTACCGGAAGAGCTTAGCGACGAGGCGTTGCGTGTCCTGGTTGCGGAGGCGGTTGCGCAAGTGGGTGCGACCTCCCGCAAGGACATGGGGAAGGTCATGCAGGCGGCGATGGAGAAAGCGCGGGGCCGGGCAGACGGGAAAACCGTAAGCCGAGTGGTGCAGGAGTTGCTCTCTGCGCCGTAGACACGGTTACCGCGACGCCCGGATGCGCCGCAGGTCAAGGTTGTCGCAGTTCCATAACTGTCCCATTGCTTTGGCTGCCGAACGCGTTCGGCGGCTTTTTTGTCGCCAGTTTCGACGGATCCCGCCGGCGGGGGTCTAGCCGCGCAACGCCAGGCATAAATGTGTTTCGAGGAGGGATGTCCCATGAAGGGTCGCTGGCGCATGGGAGCGGAAAGATGGGCTGCAGAGTGGCTGGAGGTACCCAGGGACACCCTCGAGAACGTTGCCCGCATCAGCATCGTCGGAAACACCCAGGTGATTATTGAGAATTACGGGAGAATACGTTCGTTGACCGAATCGCGGATCCTCGTGGAGGCCGGGGACGGCGAAGTCGCGATCCGTGGTGAACACCTGCGCGTGCGGACCATAGTTCCAGGGGAACTGGTTGCCGACGGTGAAATTACGGGAGTGGATCTGCGATGAACCGGAGGGACCGCGAGTGAGAGGGAGCGTAAGGGATGCGCTTTTCGGTTACCTCACCGTCCGGGTCGTGGGAGATGGCCGCAGGCGCGTTTTGACGGACCTCGCGCAAAGCGGGGTGCGGATCTGGGACGTCGCGTCCGGTTCCACGCTGGACCATGCAACGCAGGATTACACGATGAATGTCGCGGTGCGCGACGTGGGCGCCGTCATTCGCTGCGCCCGGGGTCAGAGGACAAAGCTGCGCTTTGTCCGCAAGGCGGGAGGTCCGTTCTGGTTGATGCGGGCGCGCAGGAGAAAGGCGTTCGTAGCAGGCGCCGTCTTCTTTGTCGCGGCGCTGTCCGCCCTGTCGAGCTTTGTCTGGCACGTGCGCATTACCGGCACAGACCAGCCGGAGGCCATCCTGGCCGCTCTTGAGAGGCAAAACATCCGTCCGGGCAGCCTGCTCTACCGAATGGTGAATCAGGATGCGGTGCAACTGGCCTTGTTGGACCAGCTGCCGGAGATCTCCTGGGTCGGCGTGCGGGTCCGCGGAACGGCGGTGTACGTGCACGTCATTCCGCGCATTCCACCGGCGAGGCGCGTGCTGTTGCCGCCGCAGAATCTGGTCGCTTCCGTCCCCGGGATCGTGGCCACGGTGCTGGCGGACTCTGGTCGGCCGGTGGTCAAGCCTGGCGAGTATGTGACGCCCGGAACCCGGTTGGTGTCGGGAGAACTGGAGGATGGCCGCAGGGTTGGCGCAACCGGGGTGGTGGACGCCGTTGTCTGGTACCGAAGCGCCGTTGCCCTTCCTTTGACCACGAGTGTCGAGATGGCCACGGGCGCGTCCACCATGCGCTATTTTCTGGTTGCCGGTGGCGTCGCGTTGCCCGTCTGGGGGTTCGCGCGGGCGCCGTACGCGCACACGGTCGTGCAGGATGTGCAGACGCCGATCCGTCTCGGCGACATCGCGCTGCCGCTGTCGTGGCGCGCGGAAAAAGTGATGGAGGCGCGCGCGGTGCCGCGTACACTGTCGGAGAGCGCCGCGCTGCGCAGCGGACTGGCGCTCGTTTCGCACGATGTCCTGGAACGGGCCGCCGAACGCGCGCGGGTGCTCAGACAAAGCATTTTACAGAAGAAAGTGGAACATGGTAAGCTATACATGACAGTGTGGACAGAGGTTCTGGAGAATATCGCCAAACCGCAGCCGATCGGGCGAAGCGGGGCGGCAGGGGTGCAGTGAAGCGGATCCGGAAGGGATGGCTGCCCATTTGACCGAGCAAAGCGCGGTGTCGCGCAAGCTGGTGCTACGCGATAACGAAGAGGCACGGGCCGTATTCGGGCCGCATGACGCTTATTTGCGGGCGCTTGACGGCGTCTTTGACTGCAAAGTCATCAGCCGGGGCAATGAAGTGATTCTCCAGGGCGCGGAGACCGATGTCGCCCAAGCGGAGCAGTTGATCGACGCCATGACACTGCTGGTGCGGCGCGGGCACATCCTCTCGGAGCGGGACGTCGCCTACGGGGCGTCACTTGCGCGGGACGGAGACGTGGCGGAACTCGTGGCCCTGTTTGGTGAGGATCTGGCCACCAGTTTCAGAGGCAAAGCGATCAAGGTGAAGACGCTCGGCCAGCGGCGCTATGTGGAAGCCATGCGTCGTCATGAGATCGTGTTCGGGGTGGGCCCGGCCGGGACAGGAAAGACGTACCTCGCGGTCGTGCAGGCGTATATGGCATTGAAGCGCGGCGAAGCGAAACGCATCATCCTGACGCGGCCCGCGGTGGAGGCGGGTGAGAACCTCGGTTTTTTGCCGGGCGACCTGAGGGAGAAAGTCGATCCGTACCTGCGGCCTCTGTATGACGCGCTCCACGACGTGATGGGGCAGGAACAGCTGGCGCGGGCCATGGAACGCGGACTTGTGGAGGTCGCGCCTTTGGCGTACATGCGCGGCAGGACGCTTGACGACGCGTTCGTCATACTCGACGAGGCGCAAAATACGACCCCGGAACAGATGAAGATGTTTCTCACGCGCCTTGGCTTTGGTTCGCGCATGGTGATTACGGGCGACATCACGCAGGTTGACCTGCCGCGCGGGAAGCGCAGCGGACTGCGCGAGGCGCTCCGGATTCTCCCCGGAATCGATGAAATTGCTTTCGTCCACCTCGATGAGTCGGACGTCGTGCGGCATCACCTCGTGCAGCAGGTCATCCGGGCGTACGCCGAAGATGAAGAGAACGAGCGGGGCTGATGGGCATGGGCAAACCAAGGTGGTCTTTGGCCTTTATCCTCCGCAGATATCATCTGAAAACGAATATTCGTTTCCGCGCGGCGATTTACGCCGCGCTGACGTTGTTTCTGTACTTTGTCCTGGTCGGCACGGTCCTGCCCCAGCGTTACAATCTCGCGCCGGGCCAGGTGAGCCCGATCACGGTCGTGGCCCCGCGCAGCGCGGTGGACGAGCAGGCGACGCTGGCGGCGCGCAGGGCCGCCGCCAGCGCGGTCGCTCCGCGTTACGATATCAATCCGCAGGTGGAGGCTGCCGCGCTGGTGAAAGTGGGCGGTCTGTTCACCGCCGTTGCGCAGTATCAGACGGAAGCCAGACTGCACCTCAACAGACGTGTGGTGCCGCTGCCCAACCTGACTGCGGCGGGGCTGACGGCCCACGAGACAAACGCGCTCCTGTCGCTGGATCCGGTGAGGCTGGCGGCGGCGCGCGCCGACGCGATGACCATCGTGCGGCGCATCCTGGCCGGCCAGTTTTCCCAGAGCGACCAGGCGCGGGCTGGCATGATCATCGACCAGCAACTCGTCACGCTTGATGTGGGACGGGCTGCCCGGTTGGCCATCGGCGGCATCGTACACTCGGTGCTCAAGCCGAATCTGGTGTACGACCCCATCTCGACGCGGTTGGCCCGCGCCGCCGCCGAGCGGGCGGTGCCGCCGATCTGGATCAACAAGGGCGACGTGATCGTTCACCGGGGCGAGTTGGTCTCCTACAGTGTGATCGGTCGCATGAAGGACCTGAAGCTGCTCAAGACACAACCGGACTACGCGGATTTCGGCGGATTTTTCTTCTTTGTGGCCGCCCTGACCCTGGCCACTGCCACTTTCATCCAGGTGCGCAAGGGACGCGTGGCGCGCGACAACGTCCACTTGCTGCTGTACGCCAGCCTCGTCGGCTTTATGGCCGTCTTGCTTGCCGTGGCGCGCGCCGCGGTCGACGCGGGCCTTCCGTCCGCCGTTTTCTACGCGATACCGATCGCTGCCGGCAGCATGATGGTCGCGATGTTCTTCGGGATGTCGCTCGCCATGTTGACCGCGGTCTTGCTTGCCGTGTTGACCTCCGCGGCGTTCGGCTTTGCCTTCCCGCCGCTCTTCACGGCCATGTTTGGGTCTCTTGCCGCGATCATGGGCATGACGCGGGTGCAGCACCGCCGGATTTTTGTCCGCGCAGGCCTGCTGGCGGCCGCCGCGAACACCGTGGCGATCGTCATCATGCATTTCCTGCTCGCGGCTGCGGGCCCCGATTTGCGGACACTCCTCGTCGCGGTGGCGTTCGGAGTCGCAGGAGGACTGTCGTCGACGGTGGTCACGATTGGCATCCTCCCGTATCTGGAGACGTTCTTTGGCGTCATCACGCACATGGGCCTGCTGGAAC
>JAKACX010000030.1 GCA_021821055.1 Bacillota bacterium | reverse complement strand
TTCAAGCAGGCGGGTGCCGGCGTTTTGCAGCGCGTCCATGATCCCCATGGGCGTGGCGACGACGAAGTCCAGCGGATGGGTATGCCAGACGTGGTGTTCGCCTTCAACGAGCGTGACGGCGATGTCGGTGACCTCGAAGCCCGCGAGACCCTGCTGCAGCGCTTCCGGCACGCGGCGGGCCACCTCGTTCTGGTAGCTCGGCAACAGCCGGTCGGCGCGGGCGGTCGATGTATAGCGCAGGCCGCTCCCCCGCGGGCCCGGTTCAATGTGAAAGCGCAGGATCGCCCAGCAGGGCTTGGGCATCGTGTAGGCGACGAACCCGTCGGCAGGCCCGCGCGGGGTTTCCTTGTAGATGACGGAAGGCGGACCGAACGCAATGTCAATGCCGAAACGTTCGGCCACCATCTGTTGCAGGACTTCCAACTGGATGGCCCCCATGACCTTGATGTGCAGTTCGCGCTCGCTGTGCACCCATTGGAACGCGAGGGATGGGTCTTCGGCGTCGAGTTGCGTGAGAGCCTCCGCGAGCCGGATCTCGTCTTGCGGCCGTTTGGCGACAACCTGAACGGCAAGCAGGGGAACGGTGAGGGGCTTCACTTCCGGGATGGGTCCGGGCGCGCCGAGCACGTCGCCGACGCGAGCCTCACTCAAGCCGTATACCGCCCCGACATCACCGGCGGAGAGCACGCCCGTGTCGGTGGCAGTGTGCGCGCTGACCTGGCGAATCTGGTGAATCTTCTCTTCGGACTGGCGGGTGGCGTTGAACACCGTGTCGCGGTTTTTGAGTTCACCCTGGAATAGCCGTACGTAGGCTGCCCGTCCCAAAGCGCTGTCGCGTTCGATCTTGAAAACCACCCCTGACAGGGGAGCCTGTGTCGCGGTCGGCGCCTCTGGCAGCCAATCGACAATGGCGTCCAGCAGTTCATGAATGCCGATGCCTCTTAGTGACGCGCCAAAGAGCACCGGGAACACCTCGACGTCCCGCACCTGGCGCCCAATGGCCTCATGCAACTGCGCGGGGGACGGCCGGGCGCCGGAAACGTACTGTTCGAGCAGGTGCTCGTCTCTTTCGGCGAGCAAGGCGTGCAGCGCGTCGCGCATACCCGCGGGGGAGGTGTCCTCAAGGGCGCTTTGCACGGCAGAAAAGCCCGGGCCGCAGACGTCCGGCGCGTGGACGGGGATTACTCCCTCGTGCAGGTGCGAGCGCAGGTTGTCAAGCAACAGGGCGCAATCGACGCCAACGCGGTCGACCTTGTTCACGTAGATGAGCGTCGGCGTCCGCAAGGCCTGCAGCGCGCGCCAAATCGTGCCCGTATGGGCTTGGACGCCGTCGGGCGCGGAGATCACGAGGACCGCGCCGTCGAGTACGCGCAGCGCGCGTTCGACTTCAGAAGAGAAGTCGACATGTCCCGGAGTGTCGATCAGGTTGACGACGCAGTCGTGCCACGAGAAGCGGGCTACCGCGGACCGAACTGAGATTCCGCGTGCGCGTTCGACGTCCATCCAGTCTGTATGCGCGGTCCCTTCATCAACGCGCCCAGGCGTGCGTATGTTGCCAGTCTGGTGCAGGATGTGTTCCGTAGTCGTCGTCTTTCCTGCGTCGACGTGCGCCAGTATACCGATATTTTTCAGACAGGGCATCGCGTGTGATCCTCCGATGAGGGACTTGTCGCGCGCCGCCCCAAAAGGTCGTCGCGCAGACCGGTTGCAGGTATAGTACACTGCCATTACAGGGGCGTCCACTGGTGGTCGGCGGATGAATGACGCGGTGGAGGCTGCCGTAGGCATGCGGATAAGGGAGTGGGCACGTGAAGCGCAGTATGATTTGGGCAGTGGCCGGTGTTTGTGGAGTTCTTGTCACTGGCTGCGGCGTACAGCAGGCGGCGGGGGCGAAGAATCCGGCGGCGCAGCCGCAAGCGCATGTGCAGGGCAAGACAGGGCCGACGGCCCGGTGGAGCGCGCCGCCAGCGATGGCTATCAACAAGAGCAAACCGTACTTTGCCGTCGTGAAGACCAACTATGGTGTCTTTACACTCAGGCTGTTTGCCCGCTCGGCGCCGACTACGGTGAACAATTTCGTCTTCCTGGCGCGGCATGATTTCTATAACGGGGACACGTTCTTTCGCATCATCAAGCCGTTCATGATCCAGACGGGCGATCCGCTGAACAACGGTACGGGCGGGCCGGGCTACACGTTCGCCGATGAACTGCCGCCAAAACGCCCGTATGCGCCAGGCATCGTCGCCATGGCGAACAGGGGGCCGAATACAAACGGCAGCCAGTTTTTCATCTGTACCGGCCCGCAGAGCTCCGGCCTGAACAGCCAGCCGAACTACACTCAATTCGCGGAGGTCGCCCAGGGCATGAAGGTGGTCAAGGCCATCGCCTCCATACCGGTCGTGGCCAATCCGGCCATGAACGGTGAGATCAGCAAGCCGACGAAAACGGCGCGCATCGAGCAGATCACCATTGAAGTGAAATGAGCGGACGCTTCATGAAGTTGCTCACTCAAGACGCTCACTTTCTAAGAATGTAGTAACTTTCCTCCGTGTAACTCCTTCAAAACGGGTACTCGCATGGGTATAATGGGCTGGTGCCTGCGTCTGTTCGACGCTCAGTGACATGCTGTGCAAACTCAGTGACATGCTGTGTAAAATGGAGGGATCTTGTTGCGTGCAATGGTGGTTCGGGACCTGAACAGGCGGTCGCCGCTTGCGCGGCGGCGGGCGTCATGAAAACGACCGACGGGACGAATCGCGGTCTGGCCGTGACGGCGGCGTCGCGGGAATCTGGCGGACAGTCGGGGCAGTTGCCGCTCGTGGCCATGAGCTTTGTGCACTTTTTGAACGATGGTTCCGCCAATTATCTTCCGGGCATTCTCCCTGCAGTGCTCATCATGCTTCATGAACCGGTCTCGATGGCGGGCGTGATCATGGCGGCCCTGCTGATCGGCCAGGCGTTGCAGCCGCTCATGGGGCGGTTGGCGGACTGGCTGGGGGGCAACAGCCTGATTGCCGTCGGCCTGGCGGGGAGCGCGGTGGGCGGTGGTCTGCTTGGTTTTGCGCACAGTCTCCCGCTCCTGATCGGCGACCTGTTGCTGATCAGCATCGGAAACGCCCTGTTTCACCCCCAGGCGCTGGCTGCCGTGCGCAGTCAATTGCGCCAGCGCCAAGCGCTCGGTCTCGCTTTTTTCCTCATTGGCGGAGAGTTGGGGCGCGGCGTCTGGCCCGTGGCCGCCGGCTGGATCGTCGTTCACGCGGGAATTTCGAGCCTGTGGCTGACCTCTCTGCCTGCGGTGGTCATGCTGCCGGTCATCCTGAGGCTTGCGCCGCACCTTCCTGCGAAACGGACGGGCGGAGAAAGAATCGACTGGCAGGACCACCGGGGGCCGTTCGTCGGCCTGGTCGGCTATGCGGGTCTGCGCGCCTTCGCCACCTACGGCCTGGTCACGTTCATCCCGCTTCTGTGGCACATGCGGGGCGGCTCGCTGATCGGCGGGGCGTCGATCATCACGACGCTGATCAGCGTGGGCGTCATCGGCAATCTGGCGGGCGGTCACCTGGTCGACCGACTCGGGCGCCGTCCGGTTGTCCTCTTGTCGTCCGTCGCGGTCATTGTGCTGGTTCCTGTGCTGACGCTGGTGTCGGGCGCGTTTGTCTGGATCGTGGCCGGGCTGCTCGGGATCGCCCTGTTCTCCAGTTCCTCCGTGACGGTCTTGATCGGACAGGACATCTTTTCGGAGAATCGGTCGCTCGGCTCGGGCATCGCGCTGGGGCTTGGCAACGGCGTCGGGGCGCTATTGGTGTTTATCGTCGGTTTCTGGCTCAGTGCAGGCACCATCCAGGGCATGTTCTGGCTGCTCGCGGGATCCGCCGCGCTGTCCATCGCATTCGCCCTGTCGATTCCGGCGCGTTATTTGACTCGCGTTGCCGGTGGCCGGGACTCGGGCTGATGCATGCTGGCGCTCAAGGACGGGGGTGTTGTGGACGATGAAGACGGCGGTCAATCAATGGTGCTTTCCGGAAGGCACCGCTCTTTCGCGGGTGTTCCAGACAAGCCGCGACGCGGGTCTGGACGGGGTGGAACTGAACCTTTACGAGCCGGGATCGGTCGGGTTGACCATGGAGTCGACGCTCGCCGAGGCGCGCGCGGTCCGCGAAGAGGCGAACAGCCACGGACTGGAACTGAAGAGCCTGTCAACCGGGCTGTTGTGGGGAGCGCCGCTGTCCTCGCCTGACGCCGCAGTGCGCGGCAGGGGCAAGGACATTGTGCGCAAACAACTGCAACTGGCGTCCGAGATGGAGATGGACGCGGTGTTGGTGGTTCCCGGTTCGGTGACGGACGAGGTTTCCTACGAGGACTGCTACAGCCGGAGCCAGGAGGAACTTGTCGCGCTGGAGAAGGACGCGCGGCGGCTGGGAGTCAGGATTGCGATCGAAAATGTGTGGAACAGGTTTCTGCTGTCGCCGCTGGACATGGCCCGCTACGTCGATGAACTGCAGTCGGACGTGTTTGGCGTCTATTTCGACGTCGGCAATGTCCTGCAGTTCGGCTTCCCGCAGCAGTGGATCCGCTATCTGGGCGGGCGGATCGCGAAGGTGCACGTGAAGGACTTCTCGCTTGCCGTCGGCAACATCACGGGGTTTGTGCCGCTGCTCGCCGGGGACGTGGACTGGAGTGCGGTGCGCGGTGCGCTGGACGACATTGGCTACACGGACTACCTTACCGCGGAACTGTCGCCGTACGCGGCGCACCCCGAACAATTGATCCACGACACGGCCCGTCACCTCTCGCTGATATTCGGGCGTTAGCCGTTGTCAAGGCTACTGCCGGGCCGATCAGGCGGCGTGATGGCTCAGCAGCGACACGATATTGGCGAAGAAGCTGGAGATCTGTTGGCTCAACTGCGTCAATTGCGCACGCATGTCCGTGAGTGCCTGGCTGACGCTGCTCAATTTCGACTGAGCCGACGCGAGGAACTGCCCATTCTGGTGAACGCTGGACTGGACGTTGGCAAGCATGGTCAGGCCAATGCCCGCCGCGACGGCGAAAATCACGAATCCCGCGATGGCCATGAACAGCCACGGGCTGAAGCGCCTGCGCGCACGGCTGTCCTGCGGCGTGTCGCGCACAATGATCACCTGCGGCGCGGGGGGTGCATTGCCCGTGGGGGCCTGTTGCGTACCGGTCGGGTTGTTCGCGGCCTGCGCCTGCAGATCGCGCTCTTCGTCTTCCTGTTGTCTCACACTGGTCGGTTGGAACGGTTGATTATCCATCTTGGTTCCTCCTCCTCCAATGGGATGCCCGAGGACGTTATCACCAGTCCCTTAACAGGATTCGTATGATGGTCAATTTTTCTGACCGCCGTATGTTTGAATGCTAGTAAATGGTGCGCGGGGAGCGCCGACAAGCGCCCGCCGCGTCTCGCCGCGCGCCCGACGGGCGTGCGTTTTCAGGGCTTGGGAGCCATGAAGGACGCCGTTGCCGTGTACGCCTCCCGTGCGACGGGGTCAGCGCTGCGACTGCAGGCCGCCAGTGTCTTGGTGTTGAGGTAGTACGCTTTTGCCGCCCTGCCGTCGAACCCATGGCGATGAGCCGCGGAAATGTACTCTTTGTATGTTGCCAGGGCCGCCGCAGCTTTTTCGGGCTTGGCGCCGTTCAGGATATCCCAATGGAGTTCAATCTCCACGCCGGCGTGGCAGTGTTTCGCCAGCCGGGCTGTCGCCGCAAGCCTGTCAACCGCGTCGACCTCCGGGTGGAAGGCCGCTCCTGGCTGGATGAAGACGGCGTCAAAGCCGAGTTGCCGGGCAATCGGCACGCCCGCGGCGCCGTAAAAGGGGATCCAGTAGAAACGGAGGCCGTGCCCGTGGATGTCGTCTGCGGTCCGGCGGATCAACCATGGGTCGTACGGGTCGTTCACGTTTTGCGACTCCGCGCGCCAGTAAAATCCGATCAGCCGGAGGTGGCGCGGCGCAAGACGGTGAAAGCGCTGCAGCCCCTCCTGCATGACGTGGGCGATGGCGGCGTACTTGTTTTCTGCAGCTTGCTCGCGTCCGACGAGTGCAGGATCCATCACGAGTTGTGGGCCGTCGCCAAATGAGCCGAAATCGGCGGGCGCCTTCATGGTGGCCGGCAATGTCAGGACGACGCCAATGGTGAAATCGTCGTTCAAGACGCCGAACTGCTTGATCCGCCCGACGGCTTGATCGAGCGCCGACAACTGGACGTCCTGGGTGAAGAGGTCGTCGAGCCAGGATGTCCACGCGGCCGCGGTGTGCGGCAGTTTGGCGTGCGGGCAAAAGAGCGCGCCGTCAAACAGCCCGTGGGTCGGCTCCCTGCTGGCGTCCATGGCTGCGACGAGCGGCAGGAAATCATCTGCCGTCCATGTCGCGGCAGCGTCTCCCGGGCCTGTGTAGACCAGTTGCATGTGATTGACGCCGCCGCTCTGTGCGTCGTCAACCATTAAGAAACCTTCCGCCAGTGCGGCGTGCACGCTGCCCTGTGCGGGGACGGAATGTACGCCTTGTCCGGCGGGGTCGGCCGTCGCTCGCGTGGCTTGGCGCGCGGCGCGCGGGACGTTGCGGACAACGAAACCGTCTCCGTCAGGCGCCGCGGGGTCGACGAGATAGTCGTCGCCCATGATGGAAGTCAGCGTGGCAACGTCGCGCTGGGGAGTGGAGTCCGCTCTGGCAGCGCGCCCGTTCACTTTAAATTCCGTGATGAAGGCGTGCACCTTGGCGGTAAATTGCAGTCTGACATAGCGCGCATTGCAGTCCATCACGGCCGAAAAGACGTTTGACGACGGGACGTCCCGCCAATCTCCCGAGTCGAGGAACACTCTTCCCGCCAACGTCCACGCGACGCCGTCCTCCGATGTGTAGAAGCTGACGCAGTCCGGGAACTGGATGCCTGAGCGCAGGTTTTGCAAGAAGCGGAGACTGGCGTCATGGACGTACATCACGGCGCCTAGATCTGTCGTTACGCTGCGCCCGTATTGACGGAGCAATCCGATCCACACAGGATCGCCGGCACTTGGGGACGACCCGCCTCCGTTATCGGCGGTGAGCCTGCCGCGGTCAGGGTGTTGCGTCTGCTCCGCGGCGTGAAAGAGCGTATCGGGCCACTGCGCGCCGAGTGTATACGGCTTGTGCAGAGCCAGATTGGTCATGCGGTGTCCGAACCAGGGGAACTGCGCCATCGTCGTCGCCTCCTTGCTGTGATGGGGGATCAAACGAGTGTACGGCTTCATTGTACCGATTTTCGTTGACGCGGGCGCGCGGAGGTATATGATGAGGGTGTCACAGTGTCTTGCAAAAACGCGAAAGGGGAATGAAAGATGGGAAAAGTCAAGAATGTCGGGCGCCCGGATCGCATCGCGCGAGTGATCGTTGGTCTTGTGTTGTTGATCGCCGCGTTTTATTTGCCTCATATCGCGTCCATCATTGTCGCGATCGTCGGCGCCGTCTCGGTTATCACGGGTTTGACGGGCTTCTGCGTGATCTACCGGTTGTTTGGGCTTGATACATGTCGCGTCAAGTAGGGGGCGCGCCGTACGGGCGCCGGTCAAGTCGGGAAATGCCGCGCGTGCATCCGGACGCGCGGCATTTGTACGTGTTGCGCGGGCTGTACGGACCGTGCGGACTCGGCCACGGCGCCTGCGCCGCGGGCCTTGTCCCGCTCCCTGCGCCCCGCGCCCCGCAAATCCGTGTGAGGTGACGCTCGGATGTGAAAATTTCAAGGGCAGCGAAAACGTTATTGACAACGCGGTCGTTTTTTCATAGATTTAGAGGTGAAAAGGACGCGAGGTGGTGAGCGGGGAGAATGGCAGCGGTTTCAGAAACCGCTATCGGCGACTTTCGACGCGGAAGACGGTGTCGCTTGGCATCGCGAACGATGCGTGAGGTGGGTTTGGTTGATAAGGAGCACGTCTCCGAAACGATCAGCTGGAACAATCCCCTTTAGTTCGCCAATGAAAGCGATGTCTTTTCCGAAATGGTTTTCGGTGCTCGCACTTCGTGGGACCTCTGGGACTGCCATGTGCGGCGCATCCGCACGAAAGCGGATCATGAAAATGCGAGGGAGTCAGGCGCCGCAGATGGCGTGGTAGAGATCCGCTCGCCTTTTCCGGGTAGTGTTGGGGATGGAGCGTAGGGAGTGACGCCTGCTCCGAGGCATCGACAGCAGCAGTGATTGAACTCGTCAAAAAGTCATCAAAAGGGGGATTCAAACAGGTGAAAAAATTCAATAAGAAAAGCTTTGGCATGGTCGCAGCATCCGTTGCCCTCACGGCCGTCTCGCTCTCAGGAGGGTCCGCCTTCGCCGCAGCGCACGTGGCGAAACGCGCCAGCGCAAGCGGCGTGTACACGCAACCGCTGGTCATCGCGGCGTCAGTCGCAGGCACGTTCCAGCCGAACTTCAGCCCGTTCCAGAGCACGGCGAACTCCGGGACGCAGGGCTTGATCTATCAGCCGCTGTTCTACTTTGACAACATCAGCGGCCACACCTTCCCGCTGCTCGGGCTGCACTACGCATGGAGCAACGGCAACAAGACGCTTACGGTGGATCTGCGCAAGAACGTCAAGTGGACCGACGGCAAGCCGTTCACCTCTGCGGACGTTGTCTTCACGTACAATCTTCTGAAAAAATACCCCGCGCTCGACGCAAACGGCGTGTGGACGCAGTTGTCGTCCGTCACGGCGCACGGCCTTTACCAGGTCGTGTTCGAGTTCAAGGCCGTGAACGTGCCTTACCTGACGTACGTGCTCAGCCCCGTCATCGTTCCGCAACACATCTGGGCCAAGCTGGGCGACCCGACGAAGGCCACCGTCTCGCACCCGATCGGCGTCGGCCCCTACGAACTGAATACATTCAGCCCACAGGTGTACACGCTCAAGGCGAACCCGAACTACTACATGGGCGAGCCGAGAGTCCGCCTGCTTCAGTTCCCGTCCTACACGGGCAACGACAGCGCCGATCTTGCGCTTGCCAAGGGCCAGATCGACTGGGCAGGGATTTTCATCCCGAGCATCGACAAGGTGTACGCATCCAAGAGTCCGAATAACAAGTACTGGTTCCCCCCAGTCGGCATCACGACGCTGTACCCGAACCTGAAGAATCCTTTGCTCGGCAACGTGGCGGTCCGCAAGGCGATCAGTCTGGCGGTCAACCGACAGATCATCTACAAGGAAGGCGAGTACGGTTATGAGCCGCCGGCAAATCCGACCGGCCTGATCATGCCGAACAACATGAGTTGGATGGATCCGTCCTTGGCGAAGACTAACTTCTCCTACAATCCTGCTGCGGCCGTCAAGATCTTGGAGAACGCGGGATTCAAGAAGAATGCGCAGGGCATCTTCCAGTCGCCGTCCGGAAAACCGCTCAGCTTCACGATCCAGGTGGTCTCGGGCTGGACCGACTGGGATATGGACTGCCAGTTGATCGCGAACGAACTCAAGCAGATCGGCATCAAGGTCCAGGTAAACGAAGAGCAGTTCGGGACGTACTTCGCGAACCTCACGGCGCACAAGTTCCAACTCGCGATCTCCTGGGTGAACACAGGTCCGACGCCGTACTACATGTTCCAGCAGATGCTTGCGCCAAAAGGCGGATGGAACCTGGAGCAGTGGAGCAACGCGACCACGACCAACGCGTTGAACGCCTTCGCGAAGACGACGGTTCTCGCACAGCAGAAAAAGAACATGTACGTTCTGGAACAGGCGATGGTCAACCAGCTGCCGACCATCCCGCTGGTCTACGGCGCCAACTGGTACGAGTACAACACGGCGCATGTGACGGGCTGGCCGACGGCGCAGAATCCTTACGTCAACCCCGCGCCGTACGCCGCACCGGCAAACGCGATCGTGCTGATGCACCTGCACGCCGCCAACTGACCCACATGGCAGCGTGACCCGGCGGTTCGGGCCATCAAGCCGGAGCAATCAAATGTTGACCGGAGAGGGACGGGCGACCGTCCTCTCTCTCACTCATGGAGGCTGACGCCGCCTTCCAGGAAAGGGGAATAGTTCGAGTGAGATACGTTTTGCAGCGCGTGGGTTTTTTGTTCCTGTCGATCTGGGCTGCCGTCACGATCAATTTCGTCTTGCCGCGCCTTATGCCTGGCAACCCGGCGGGCGCGATGTTCGCCAAGTTTCAGGGACGCATGACGCCCATGGCGCTGAAGGCTCTTGAGGCAGAATTCGGATTCAACAACCAGCCGCTCATCATTCAGTACCTGCACTACATCGGAGGCCTGTTCACATGGCACCTCGGCCTATCGTTTCTGTACTATCCGACTCCGGTCACGGCGGTGATCGCCAGCAGTCTTCCCTGGACGGTCGGATTGGTCGGCGCGTTCACCATCCTCTCCGTGTTCGTGGGTACGAGCCTGGGCATCCTGATTGCCTGGCGCAGGGGCGGACTGCTGGATTCCGTTCTGCCGACGACATTCATGTTCCTGCAGTCGTCGCCCGCGTTTTGGGTGGCCTTCATGCTGCTCTTTATATTCGGGTTCACACTCAGTTGGTTTCCGATGAGCCATGCGTATTCCAACAGTCTCGTGCTCGGATTCACGCCTCCTGTCGTCGTGAGCATCATCTACCATGCGGTGCTGCCGGGCGCCACCATCTTCCTCAGTTCACTGAGCGGCTGGATGATCGGGATGCGCAACAACATGATCAATACGCTGGGCGAAGACTACATCGTCTTCGCTGAAGCCAAGGGTATATCCGGCGGCCGCCTGCTGTTCTCCTACGCGGCCCGCAACGCCATTCTGCCGCAGGTCACGTCGTTTGCGATCGCGCTCGGCGGCATCGTGAACGGTTCGATTCTTGTCGAAACGGTGTTCTCCTATCCCGGCATCGGGTACCAGTTGACCTCCGCGGTGTCCAGCGAGGACTACCCGCTGATCCAAGGCACGTTCCTCATCATTGCGCTGTCCGTATTGATCGTGAACTTCATTGTCGACATGCTGCTGGTCAAACTCGATCCGCGCGTGCGTACAGGAGGTGTGTCGTCGTGAGCACAAACACAGATGCCCTGCAGCGGCAGACCGACGTGCGGCCCGCCGGACCGAAGCGGGCGCGCTGGCAGAAGCTGCGCGAGTTTCTCGGCAACCCACGGGCCGCGGTCGGGGTCGGCATCTTTGGGATATTCGTCCTCGTGGCTGTATTCGCGCCGTTCATTGCGCCGTACAATCCGCAGGCGACGAATTTCTTTCCGAACCAGTCGCCAAACGCCGTCAATTGGCTCGGGACAACGGCCACCGGGCAGGATGTTTTCTCCCAGTTCATCTTGGGCACGCGCACCAGTCTCACGGTCGGTGTCGGCGCGGGTCTGCTGTCAACCTTCCTCGCGCTTGCCATCGGGGTCTACTCGGGCTACCGCGGCGGATTGATCGACTCCATTCTCACCGCTGTCACGAACATCTTTCTGGTACTCCCCACGCTCGCGCTGTTGATCGTCATCGAGTCCTTCCTGCGCAATACGACGCCCCTGACCAATGGGGTCATCATTGGCGTTACCAGTTGGGCCTGGGGCGCGCGCGTCTTTCGTTCGCAGACCATGTCCTTGATTGGCCGGGACTTTGTCGTGGCTGCCCGGCTCTCGGGGATGTCGAGCGCGCGCATCATGGCTACGGAGATCATCCCGAACATGCTGTCGATGGTCGCCTCCAACATCATGTACGCCTGTCTCGGGGCCATTCTGGCCGAGTCGGGACTGGCCTTTCTCGGGTTTGAAAACCTCAGTTCATCCAGTTGGGGCACCATGCTGTACTGGGCCGACGCCGGCGGCGCGATGCTAAACGGCGCGTGGTGGTGGTTCCTGCCGCCCGGTCTGGCCATCGCTCTGGTCGGGACGAGTTTCGCCCTGATGAACGTCTCGGTGGACCAGATTACCAATCCGCGGCTTCGCGTGACAAGGAGGCGTAAACGCCGTGGCACAAGTCCAGCCCGTACTTGAATTGACCGGGGTCTCGGTCGCATACGAAACGCCCAAAGGTCCGGTGCAGGCGGTCAATCGGGTGAACCTGACGGTCATGCCGAATGAAATTGTCGGCCTGGTGGGTGAATCAGGCTCAGGAAAGTCCACCATGGCCTACGCGATCATGCGACTCTTGCGCGGCAACGCGGGTGTCACGGAAGGCGCGATCAGGGTGCTGGGCGAGGACATCTACGGCATGGACCCCAAAACGTTGAAGAAGTTTCGTTGGAACAAAATGGCCATGGTCTTTCAGAGTGCGATGAGCGCGCTCAATCCAGTGCTGACCGTCGAGATGCAGATCATTGACACGCTGCGGGTGCACAAGCCGGAGATGTCGCGGGCGGAGGCCCAGCGTCGGGCCGGGGATCTGCTCGATCTGGTCCGCATTGAACGCAAACGCCTGCGCAGCTATCCGCACGAGTTGTCGGGGGGCATGCGCCAGCGTGTCGTCGTGGCGATCGCCGTGGCGCTCGAACCGGATCTTGTCATCATGGATGAACCCACGACGGCGCTTGACGTGGTTGTCCAGCGGTCGATCCTGGATGAAATTCAGGCCATCCAGGCGCAGAAGCAATTTTCCATTCTCTTCATCAGTCACGACTTCAGCCTTGTGTCCGAACTGGCGTCGCGTGTCGCCATCATGTATGCTGGCAGGATTGTGGAGATAGCGCGCGGTGATTCGCTGTCGCTTGGGCGCCGACACCATCCCTATACGGAAGGGCTGTTGCGCGCCATTCCTGAACTGACGGCCGACGACGTCGTGATTGAAGGGATTCCCGGGCATCCTCCGGATCTGGTCAACCTCCCGTCCGGATGCGCGTTCCATCCGCGCTGTTCCGCGGTGATGGATATCTGCCGCACGGTGCGCCCTGAGCCGATCGTTGCGGGAGAGACGTTGATGGAATGTCACCTCTTCACAAAACAGGAGGTGTCCGAAAGTGGCTCTTGATCGGGATCCGACTGCAGGTTCTGAGGCGCAGGCTCCATTGGTGGCGGTGGAGGACCTCGTTGTACGATTCCCCATCCGCACGGGGGGCAAGCGGCAGTTCATCACTCCGGTGGACCACGTGAATTTCACGATCGGAGCCGGGGAAGTCCTGTCCCTCGTGGGTGAATCGGGCAGCGGCAAGTCGACGATCGCAAAGGCGCTCGTGCGCACGGTCGAGCCGAATCACGGCACCATCACGGTTGGCGGGCTTGACATCACGCACATTGGCGGCAGGCAGTTGATGGACTACCGAAGGAACGCCCAGATGATCTTCCAGGATCCGTTTGGCTCGCTCAATCCGGTGCATACGGTGGAGCACCACCTCGCATTTCCGGTGCGCAAGTACCGCCGTGCGGGCCGGGCGCAGATCGACTATGAGGTGGGCGCCCTGCTGGAACGGGTGGGGCTGACGCCGATTTCCGAGATGCGCGTCAAGTATCCGCATGAGCTGTCAGGTGGGCAGAGGCAGCGCGTAGCGATCGCGCGGGCGCTGGCGGCGAACCCGGCGCTGGTGGTGGCCGACGAGCCGATTTCGATGCTCGACGTCTCGATCCGTGCGGGCGTGCTGAGCCTGATGAACGAACTGAAGCGCGACCTGGGGCTGTCGTACCTCTACATCACTCACGACCTGGCGTCGGCGCGCTATTTTGGCGACCGGATCATGGTGCTGTACGGCGGCAAGGTCATGGAGACGGCCGATTCGCGGGAATTGCTGCGCCGCCCCACCCACCCTTATACAAGACTTCTGTTGGCGGCGACGCCCGGCAACCGCCATCGCGGGCCGCTGCCCGAAGTGTCCAACGGCGCTCCCGATCTGGTCGAGGGCCGGCGGGGTTGTCCGTTCGCGCCGCGGTGTCCCGCCGCGACAGCAATCTGCTCCGCGGAGGAAGCGCCAACGGTGGAGGTGTCGCCGGGACACTCGGTGGTTTGTCACCACACCGAAACCTGAGCGAGCGTCCGGAGAGACGGAGTGAGATTCGATGGTTACCATCAGGGATGTGGCGCGGCGGGCCGGAGTGTCTGTCGCGTCGGTGTCGCGCGCACTGAACAACTATCCAGACATCAATGCAGACACGAAGGCGCGCATACTCGATGTGGTGCGCGAGTTGCGCTATTATCCGAGTGCTCCCGCGCGCAATCTGGTGACGCACAAGAGCCGCACGATAGGGGTTCTGTACCGGACCGATGAAGGGTTCAGCCATCCGCACCTGGGAGACGTATTGAATGTCTTTCAGGATGTGATCGGAAATCACGGCTATGACATGTTGATCTTTTCCGACAAGCGACGTCCGTTTGGCAAGTGGGGGGCGCTGGACCGCATCAGGCACAGGGCGGTCGACGGCGTTCTGGTGATCGGCGGCGTCAAGGACGATCTGGAAGGGCTGTTGCAGTCGGATCTGCCCCTGGTGGGGATAGATTTTGTCGGCACGGGGAAGAATATGGGATCTGTCATGTCTGACAACCGCCGCGCCATCCACGACATTGTGCTCACGCTCTCCGGAGCGGGGTACGGGGACATCGGTTTCGTCCACGGGCCCCTGCAAGCACAGGTCGCTCTTGAACGGCTGCAAGGCTTCTACAGTGGAATGAATCAGCTTGGCATGCCGGCGGCGGCCGAGTGGATCTTTGGCGGCGATTTCACGTTCACCACAGGGCAACGTGTCGGCCGTGAGCTGCTCGGCCTTCGCCGCCGGCCGGAGGTTGTCGTCTGTTCGGCCGACGTGGTCGCGATCGGGATGATGCAGGTTCTGCTCGAAGGCGGTGTCAGGATCCCCGAAGACATCGGGATTGTCGGCTTTGACGACATCCAGATGGCGCGTTACGTCTATCCGGCCCTGACATCGATCGCCCAGGACAAGCACGAGGTTGGGCGCAAGGCCGCCGAGTTCATCGTCGAGAGCATGGCCGAAAGCGGGGAGACAACCCGGCCGATGCACTACGTTCTGCCGACGCGGCTCGTCCAGCGTCAGACGACTCGTCCGTTGCTTGCGCCGTAGCGAGGCGCCTCAAGAGAAGATTGGCTGTCGTGCGCAAGGTCCAATCTGGGATGTAAATGAGACATGAATTGTCCCCTGGCATAACGCTGTTCAATGTTGTACCATTGGTGCGACAGACGTTTGAGGAGGGTAATCGCAGGGGATGAAGAGCCGCAGGCTGGGGGCAATAGTGAGCGGATTGGCACTCTCGTGTACGGTAGTTGGCCTCACTGCGGCCCATGCCGGTCACGTATGGCAGAGTCCGGCAAATTCCGCGTCGGAACTGCAGTCGGCGAGCCGGAAGGAGCCTGCTGCTGCGCAGCCGCCGGTTCAGCGCAAGCCAACGTCCGGCAGGACGGCAAAGCGGTCTCCCGAACCGATGCGTGTGGTCGCGGTCGGCGGGTCCATCGCGCTGGGCTGGCACGACACGGGCTGGCACAATTGGCGCCACGGATGGGACGGCGGCTATCTCGTGGACGCATTTCACTGGCTGTCGAGATCGACGGGGCATCCGTACGATTTTATCGACAAGGCGATCGTCGGGGCGGACGTGAAGATGGTGACGTCGCGTTATCCCGGGTGGCTGCACCAGTATGACCCGTCGCTGGTCGTGCTGTCCTGGGGGTTGCTGAACGACATTCACGTCGGCACGCCGCTGCGCCTGTTCGAAGCCGAGATTCACCGTGAAATCACTCAGGCCCTGGCGCGCCACGCGGTCGTGTTCATGGTCACGCCGCCGGTGACGGAAATTTCACAAACCGCGTACAGGATGCCGTTCCATCGCTTCATGGCGGATGAACTGGCGGTCGCGCGCTCATTTCACAGTCCGGATGTGTACATTTTCAACGTCTTTGGGCAGATGAAGCACTATCTGACGCAGCATCACCAATCGTACTGGCCATACGTTTCGAACAGTTGGCATCCAAATCACAAGGGGCACATTCTGGCGGGACACATTTTATACTGGGACATTCGCCATCGGCTCGGGGTTCGTCCCGCTCAATTTGTGCCCCAGCCCGCCAAGAGCCGATCGCCGATTTGATATTTCAGTGCTTTCGCACAATGCGGCGCGTGGAGGATTCTGTCGGCGTCCGTCGAACTCAAGAGTGAGACCCTTCGCGCTGGCCGAAAATTGCGGGATCACTTTCAGGTGGGATCGGGCGTGCACGCAACCATTGACGATAAGCAGGGCGCCGCGCCCGGGACCGCGCGGCTCGTGGAAGCTGTACTTGACAACGTGGGGCAGGTCGTCGTCGGCAAGCGCGATGTTGTGCGTCTGTGCCTTGTCGCCCTGATCAGCCGCGGCCATGTCCTCCTTGAGGACGTCCCGGGCGTCGGCAAGACAGTCATGGTCAGGGCGATCGCCCGGAGCTTTGACTGTGATTTCAAGCGGATTCAGTTCACGCCGGACCTGCTGCCGTCCGACGTGACCGGCACATCGATTTTTAACCAGCGCAGCGGGGAGTTTGAGTTTCGCCTCGGCCCCGTTTTCGGCCATGTCGTTCTGGCCGACGAGATCAACCGGACGTCGCCCAAGACGCAGGCGGCGCTGCTCGAAGCGCTGGAGGAACACAGCGTATCGTTTGACGGCGTCACGCGCGCGTTGCCGGCGCCGTTCTTTGTGCTCGCGACCCAGAATCCCATCGAGTACGAAGGGACTTTTCCGCTTCCGGAGGCTCAGTTGGACCGCTTTTTGCTGAAGTTGTCCATCGGCTACCCGACGCCGCAAGAGGAACTGTCCATCTTGGCGCGAGGGACGACGGGCGTGAGTGTGGAGGACCTGCAGGCGGTCGCGTCGCCGGAGGCGGTCATACAGTGGCAAAGAGAGGCGGCAAGGGTATTTATCGACCCGTTGCTTGCGAGTTATATTGTCGATATGGCGCAGCGCACCCGCGTGCATCCGCGCATCTATCTCGGCGTGTCCCCGCGCGGCAGTCTGGCTCTGGCGCGGGCCAGCCAGGCGTTCGCGCTGCTGTCCGGAAGGGCTTACGTCATTCCCGACGACATCAAGTACCTTGCGGCGCACGTCCTTCGCCATCGGCTGCTGCTGCACCCCGAGGCGCGCATTTCTGGCGTGTCGCAGCAAGTCGTGCTCGAAGAGATCATTGAAGCGACGCCTGTGCCGGTCATTCCGGGACGGAGGTAGGGGTCATGCGCAACGTCGCGGTTGTCGGCGCACTGTACCTGACGGTCGTGTTGCTGTACGTTCTCTCGCGCATGTACGGCGGCTTCGGGCCGTGGTTCCTGTTCGGGGCGGCTGCGATGCTGGCCATTTACGAGACGACGGTGCTGCTTCTCCTGCCGCGCCGTTTTGCCATCGAACGCAAACTGTCCGCAACGCGGGTGTGCGCGCAGGAGGACGTCCCTGTCGCCCTGACCGTGCGCATTCTCGATCGCCGTCGATTTCCCATCGCATGGCTGCGCGTGGAAGAACTGCTGCCGACCCGCCTGGCGGTGCGCTCGGCGCAGCCGCGCTGGCTCACATTTCCGGGCCGTGCGGGTGTATCGGCGTTTCGCTACAGCCTGTCGGGGGTGCCGCGGGGCGTATTTGATTCGTGGGCCGCGCAGATCAGCTGCGGTGACGCCTTTGGGCTGATCGTGCGGCGCGCGCGCGTGGCGGGCGTCGGGCAACTGATTGTGTACCCGGCGTCGCGTCCGCCGGCGCTGCTGGCTTCGTTCCAACAAATGAGACTCGGCGCCCGGCTGGCGCACATGCGCAGCCCGGACGACGCCTCGCGGGTGATCGGCGTGCGCGACTATGTCCCGGGTGACCGCCTGAGCCGCATTCACTGGCCGGCCACGGCGCGCACGGGGGCGCTGCGCTCGAAGGAGTTCGAGCACCACGCAACGAACGAACTCGAACTGGTTGTCGACGCGAGCGCAGGGTCGTTCGGCGATGATGCCGCTTCCTTTGAACGGGCCCTCTCCGTCGCGGCGTCGATTGCGCAGTACGCGCATCGCGAGGGACTGCCGTTCGGTCTCGCCACGTTTGGCAGTCGGTTTGTCGACCTGGGCGTCGGCCGGGGCGACGTCATGCTGTTGCAGGCGCTGGACCATCTTGCGACGCTGGAGGCAGGGGGCGGCGAGGGACCGGCGGACAGTCCCTGGCGTCTGCTGAGTATTCCCAGGCAGGCGGCCGTCATTCTGGTAACCCGGCGACCGGACAAAAAGCTCGTGCGTCTCGCGGTCATGCTGCGGGAACGGCAGTGCCGTGTGACCCTCCTGGCGGTGTGCGCAAATGAGACGGCGGCGTTCGGCGTTGCGGAGGAAGACGCCGCCGCACAACTGGCCGCCGTCGGGTGGGCAGTTGCGCCGGTGCACGCGTTGGGCGATCTCGATTCGCGGGCAGTTCCACCCCACGGGGAACGTCTGGTCCCCGGATAACTATAAAAAGATTCCAGAGTGAAATCCAAGACGGGCATCTGCGGTGTTTGAGGCTTCCGTCCAACGCCATAGATATACGGACCTGCGACGGAGTACGGGGGGTGAAGGGGATGCGGACGGCGCGCGAGATGTTGCATCGCGTGGTGGTGCGGGCGCTGCTCTGGATCTGGATCTCGCTTCTCCTGTACGCCTCGCAGGGCGTCGGCTATATGGGCAATACCCTGCCGGTCGTGTTTTACATCGCTCTCCTGCTCGGGGCGCAGTTTATTCCCGGCCGGGTCGTGCGCGGCGCGCTGCTGGTCGGAACCGCGTTGGCGCTTCTCAAGTGGGAATACTACCCGTGGATTCCCTGGTTTCCCCCGCAGGCATTCCTGGTGACGTTCGGGCGCGACCTGGCCGGGGCTGTCGGCGGTGTGCTTTCCGGACGCCTGCAGGCGATCACGGACGGCGTGCGGACTCTGGCGTTTCTGGGCGTCATCACGTTCGGGACGCTCCTGCTGGAGGAGATTGTGTTGCGGCCGCGCTGGATCCTGCTGATCACGGCGCTTGGGGAATTCGTCCTGGTGGACATGGGGCGGTCATTTGGTGTGCACGATGAAATCGAGATGGCGCTGTTCCTGTTTGTGGCGCTTGCGCTCCTGACCGTCATGAACCTCCCCCGGTTGCAGGCGACGGAGAACAGCGCGTCCGTTCGCGACTGGCTGCTGCACCTCATCGCGCCGCTCGGCCTCTCCGTGGCGATGGTCGTCGGAGGCCTGATCATCCCAAAGGCGGCGCCAAGCTGGCCGGCGCCTCGCCAGTTGCTTTACCGCCTGCTGCAAAACGCGCACATGCCTGGCGCAGGTACGGTATACGGCGCAAACGACAGCCGACTCGGCGGTCCCTTCACAGGGACGCGCGCCGTGCTGTTGCGCGTATTCGCCGCGCGCCCGTCCTATTATCAGGGCGAGACGCTTGCCACGTACACGGGCACCGGATGGTTGCAGGCGCCCGCCGAGAACCTCCAGTTGCGCAGGAGTCAGCGGATTCCGCCGGGCGTGGTTCGACAGGTCGGGCCGGAGACGGGAGCGGACGGCCCGTCCACCATCCAGCGCGTCAAGGTTGTGCGCGGGACGTACCCCGTGCTGTTTGGCGGATACCAGATCACGCGTGTCACCCCGCCGGCCGGACTCCGGCACTATACACTGAACGAGACGGCGGACGCCGTTTCCTCCGGCGTCTTGAGCGCGGGGGAGTCCTACACGGTGCGATCCTCCCTGGTCCGTCCGGCGGCGGAGAGCCTGCAGAGCGTGCATGACGGAAATCTCGCGTACGCTTTGCCGCAGTACCTCGAATTGCCGACCAATTTCCCCCGTCGCGACATCGCCCTCGCGCGCCGGATCACCGCCGGCAAGCAGGGGACGTACGCCAAGGTGGAAGCGATCATCCAATACCTCCAGACTCACGAGACGTATCACCTGCACGTGCCGTACGTCCCGCCCGGGAAGGACTTTGTCGACCAGTTCCTGTTTGTGACGCATCGCGGCTACTGTGACTATTTCTCCAGCGCGCTCGCCGTGCTGTCGCGGGCGGTCGGCATTCCGTCCCGCTGGGTGAAGGGGTTTGTCACTGTGCCGCCGGATCCGAACTACCATGGACCGGGCAACGAATACGTGCTGCGCGGCACGGACGCGCACTCGTGGGCGGACATCTGGTTCGCGGGGTACGGTTGGGTCCCCTTTGAGGCGACTCCCTCGTTTGCGCTGCCGGCCGTGAGCACGCCCGGCACGCAGCCGACGCAGACGCAGGTCGTCCCCACCCGAGCGAAATCGCCCGCCGCGAAACCGCCGCAGGCACAGACGGGCGCGCCGAGACCTGCCCGTGGCTGGTCTGCTCCGAATCTCGGTGCAGGGCCGCAGGCAGGCGCGGCCGCGGCCGCCTTGGCCGCGTTAATCGCGGCAGTCCTGTGGGCGGCGCGGCGCAAAAAGCGGCCCGCGGGCGCGGCGGAGCGCGCCCAGGCGTTGCTGGCGCAACTGTTTCGCCTGTTTGGTCCGCGCGAGGATGGGCAGACGCTGCGCGAGTACGCGCTCTCCGTCGCCGACCCGGGCGCGCGTGCGGACGCGTTGCGGTTCGTGATCTGGTACGAGAAAGTGTGCTACAGTATTCAGGGCGGCACCGCCCCGCTGGGCGAAGGGTACGCGCTGCTGCGCCACATGGCGCACGCTCACAGGCGGCCGCGGGGCGCCGGAAAACGGGCGGGGCGAAAACCATTTTCACGAAGGCCAGGTGCGTTTGGTGACTCATCATCCCGATAGTGTGGCAGTCCTTGATTTCGGTGGACAGTATAACCAATTGATCGCGCGCCGCGTCCGTGATCTCCATGTGTACTCGGAACTCCTGCCCGGCGACACGCCGGTGGAGACGTTGCGCGAGATGGGCCTGCGCGGGATCGTGTTCTCCGGAGGGCCGCGCAGCGTATACGACGAAGGGGCGCCGATGGTGGATCCGGCGATCTATAAGCTTGGAATCCCTATTCTTGGCATCTGCTACGGCATGCAGTTGATAGCCCGCGACTTTCGCGCGCCGGTGGAACCTGCGCAGGACCGCGAGTACGGACTCGCGGTCCTGCGGTCGGCGAACGCAGGTCTGTTTGCCGGCATTCCGCGGGAGCAGCGCGTGTGGATGAGCCACGGCGACATGGTGCAGGCGGCGCCGGAAGGCTTTGTGGTCGACGCGACGACGGTCTCGGCGCCAGTGGCCGCGATGAGCGATCCCGTGCGGAAACTGTACGGCGTGCAGTTTCATCCCGAGGTCCAACACACGGATCACGGGCGGGCGATCCTGGAGAACTTTCTGTTCTCCGTCTGCGGCTGTGAACCGACCTGGAAGATGGAGTCGTTTGTCGACGACGCGATCAGGACGATCCAGGGGACGGTCGGAGACGCGCGGGTGCTGATGGCGCTGTCCGGCGGCGTGGACTCGTCGGTAACGGCCGCCTTGTTGCACCGCGCCATCGGAGACCGGCTGACCTGTGTCTTCGTGGACCACGGATTCCTGCGCCTGAATGAGGCCGACGAGGTTATGGACATGTTGCGCGGCGACTTTCACATGGACATTCGGCGCGTCGAGGCGCAGGAACGATTCTTCGCCCTGCTCGAAGGGGTGGAGGATCCGGAAGAGAAGAGGCGGCGCATCGGCGGAGAGTTCGTTCGCGTCTTTGACGAGACGGCGCTGGCGCTGGGGGATTTCTCTTTCCTGGGCCAGGGCACACTGTACACGGATGTGATCGAGAGCGGGACCAAGACGGCGGCGGTGATCAAATCGCACCACAATGTGGGAGGATTGCCGAAGGACATGCGCTTTCGGCTGATTGAGCCGCTGCGGGAGCTGTTCAAGGATGAAGTCCGCGCGCTCGGTGAGCAGCTTGGATTGCCGCACCGCTTTGTGTGGCGCCAGCCGTTCCCGGGTCCGGGGCTGGCGATCCGCGTCATCGGCGAACTGCATCCGGACCGCGTCAGGACGCTGCAACTGGCCGACCGCATTGTCCGCGAGGAGATCGTCCAGGCCGGGATGGAAGGCGACGTCTGGCAGTATTTCGCCGTGCTGACGAATATCCAGAGCGTTGGCGTGATGGGTGACGGGCGGACGTACGCGGCGACGGTGGCCATCCGGGCGGTCACGTCGCGGGACGGAATGACGGCGGACTTTGCCCGTCTGCCGTACGACCTTTTGCAAGTGATGGCGAGTCGCATTTGCAACGAAGTTCCGGGCGTCAACCGCGTGGTGTACGACATTACGTCGAAGCCGCCGGCGACCATCGAGTGGGAGTGAGCAGATTGAGCAGCTTGCGCGTCGGCGTGATCGGCTGTGGGAGCATCGCGATAAAGCGACACCTTCCGGAATACCTCGCCAACCCGCGCGCGACCCTGGCCGCTGTTTGTGACAGCGTTCCGGGCCGCGCGGAGCAGGCTGCACGCGACTTCGGGGCGCCGCTGGCATTCGCGGATTACCGTGACGTGCTGGCGCGGGCGGATGTGGACGCGGTGAGCGTCTGCCTTCCCAACCACCTGCACGCACAGGTCGCGCTCGCCGCGTTTGCCGCCGGCAAGCATGTGTTGTGCGAGAAACCGATGGCGGCGAGTGTTGCACAGGCGCGCGCCATGGTCGACGCGGCGGAGGCGGCGGGCCGTGTGCTCATGGTCGGGCACAACCAGAGGTTCATGCGGGTCCATCAGGTGGCAAAACAGTTGGTGCACAGCGGCCAATTGGGCGCGGTGCTGCGTTTTGCCACGACATTCGCGCACGGCGGGCCGGAAGGCTGGTCGATCGACGGCGCGGATTCTTGGTTTTTTCGCCGGCAGGAGGCGGTGTTTGGCGCGCTCGGCGACCTTGGCGTCCACAAGGCAGACCTGCTGCGGTGGCTGCTGGAGGATGAGGTCGCGTCGGTCGCCGCAGTGACGACGACGATCGAAAAGCACGGCGACGTCGAGGACAATGCGGTCTGCTTGGTGCGCATGACTTCGGGGGCGCTCGGGACGATCGCGGCGAGTTGGACGCAACACGGCGGGGAGGACAACTCGACGCACCTGTACTGCGAACACGGCGTCGTACACATCGGGAGCGACCCTGGGTATCCGCTCGTGGTGCGGCGTGAGGACGGGAGCGTCGAGCGGCGCAGTCTCGAAGCCATGTCGACGAATGATCACCAGGCGGCGAGCGGCGTGATCGACGAGTTCGTGGACGCCGTATTGAGCGGGCGCGAGCCGGCGGTGAACGGTCGCGCCGGCGCTGCCGCGCTGGCGGTGATCGCCGCGGCCGCCGAATCGTCGCGCACGGGCCGGACGGTCGTCCCGGAACCGCTGTAGGGCAAAGCCACGACTGCGGCGTCCGAGTGAAGCCGGGTTGTCATGGACGAGGTCGGCTCCGTCGTGGTCACGTCGGTGATGTTTACCTGAAAATCGGGGATATCATCTTTGTCTACGACAGTGGTCCAGGTGTAAACCCGACTTCCACATGTTGGACGATGGGATTGTATTGTTGCGCCTGCGATGAGGGATAGGTCATCCGGAACATGAAGGTTCATATGGTGGACCCCCTGGCGACTCGTTTTCGTTCACTATGCGAGTATCTGCGCTGAAATATGAATGTGTGTTCAAAACAAGAGAGGCCCCACCATTTTCCCAGCGACCAGAATCAACAAGATCCCGTAAAACCACTTCACCCAGTTGGGCTTGGCCCGATTCGCCATGAACCATGAGCCTGCCAGTGACGCCATGATGACGGCAAGTACCGTCAAGGCCAACAACCATGGGTCAATGGCCATATGGGACACATGGCCGAAAAATCCGGAAAAACTGGAGACGGTGACGATGTAGGCCGTCGTCGCGGCCGCTTCTTTCGTCCGGTAACCAATCCACATGAGCAGCGGGCTAATGATGAATCCGCCGCCAATTCCAAGCATTCCACCCACGAACCCCGCCGCTCCCGCGACAGTCGCGCCAATGACGGCCCGCTGGACAAAGGGCAGCATCTGTTCAGGGTCCGATTGTTCGGCCGCCAAGAGCGTTCGAAAGGCCGCGATGAGAACCATCGCGGAAAACAGAATCAGCAGCGTATTGAGTCCATTCAACAGCCGTCCTTATCGATGGACTCGCGCAGAGAAGCAGGTCCGACAGAGGAACTCGCCATTCAGTTCCTTTGCGTACTCGGTGACCACCATTTCCTTGCAGTTGGCGCACTGCACGGCGTTAAACGAATCGGGCGCCTTGGCTGCCGGATAATTCTCAAACGTGCAAACGTCGAACATGTCGTGCCAGTCGTGGGTGACCACGTCTTCAATGAGCGGCTCAACGTCCTTCGGGTCCAGTTCGAACGGAGGAACTCCACTTTTCCGTTTCTCGAAGAAAGGCATCTCCAAACACGTTTTCATCCGGTCATACTTGGCGGTGACCCGAACTGCCTTGTTGGTTTTGAGATCTATGAGCGTGAGAGCGAATTTGCCCAGGGGCTCCTTCTCGATGTTCCCTTTTCCGAAGGTGCAGCCTGTCGCAAACTGAACACCATCCGCGAAACAACCGGAAAAGTGATGGTCGCCAATTTCAACAATCGCTTTGAGTTCGCCGCCGCCACGGGCCCGCTGAACTCCCAGAATGTCCATGGCCAAATGAGCCGCGCGCAGACGTTGCGGCATCGCTGGACACTTGTGACCATGGAAATATTGAGCCGCGCGAACTTCCTCTTCGGTAATCTTTGTTTCCTGTTCCCACTGAACTGACATGGGCCATCCTTCCTTCTGTTCACGGTTGAGACTGCAGAGACCGAATAATGGCGGCCCGTCGATCCGGGTGAAGTGCATACACGGTGAATTTTCCATCCCTGCGTGAAACGATGACGCCCCCACGCTCCAGCATCTGCAGATGGTGCGTCATTGTGGATGACGGGACGGAGAGCGCATCCACCAGCAGGCACAAGCAGAGGTCCGTCACTGCCAGTAAAGCGACAACCCGCAAACGGGTGGGATCCGCCAGCGCTTTATAAAACTGCGACGTTTCGGCCAGTGCGTTCTCATCGGCGATCACGCCGAATTCGGCGACGGCCCGCTGATGAACGTCCGTCAACTCCCGAGGGGACAGCATGGACCAGCCCTGGGTGACACCCGCTGCTTTCACCCTGAAATCCTCCCTCCTTGCGGTGATTCGAGACAATACAATTATAAAACTAGGTTCCTAGGTTTGAAATGGTGAAAACGGACTGTTCTTCACCATGCTCAGAAATCACCAGCCGAACGAAATTCGCTGCTCGGGAAATAGGTCTGTGCCAACCGCCGGGTCTGTGCCAGACGCCAAATGTGACGGCCCAAAAGGTTACACGCGGTCCCGGGAGCAGATCGTCCGCGGGCAGATCACACATCGCGCGTCCCACGGTACGCTGGGATGGGCTCCCATTGCATATTTATAAGCTACGGCGTATAGTAATGTAATTCTGGCGGTCCCGTTGCGGTGCGGGTGGCAGAGCGGGCCGTATTTTCTACACTGGGGGCATGACCCTTGGATTCTTCGCATGCGTTCGACAGCGTGAATGGACGGGGCGCACCGGGCGCCGCGATCGGGTTCGGCGGCTTTCGGATGCCTGATCTGCGGTGTGCGGCGGGGCATATCGGCATCAAGCGGGACGGCGTGACCGACGCGGCCTTGTTTGCTCTGTCTGCGCCGACCGTCTGTGCAGGCGTCTTCACCACGAACCAGTTTCGCAGCGCCTGCGTGGAAAGCGCGAGCGAGCGAGTGCGGCAAGGGAGAAACATCCGGGCGGTCCTGATCACGAGCGGCAATGCGAACGCGGGGACGGGCGCGGCAGGGCGGACCGACACGGAACTGCTCTGCAGGGAGGTGGGCGCGCGGCTCGGGTGCTCACCGCACGAGGTCATCGCGCTCCAGACGGGAGTCATCGGCGTGCCGCTGCGCGCCGGGCGTCTGCTGCCGCAGGTCGGCGCGCTGACGGCCGCGCTCTCGCCGTCGTCGCAGGCGCTGGAGGCGGCGGCGCGGGCCATGATGACGACCGACACCTTTCCCAAAGGGGCGGTCCGCGAGGTCACAGTCGGCGGGGCGCGGGGGATGGTTGCGGGCGTCGCGAAAGGCGCGGGCATGATTCATCCCCGTCTGGCCACGATGCTCTCCGTTGTGTTCACCGACTTCGGGCTGTCGCAGGGGCAGCTTCAATTTGCGCTCAATGAGGCGGTGCGCAGCAGCTTTAACGCGATTTCCGTCGACGGGGACACCAGTCCGAACGACACCGTGCTGTTGCTTGCGACGGGTACGGCGGGCCCCCTGCCCGACACGGACGGGGGTGCGGCCTTTACCGCGTTTCAGGAAGCTTTGACGGCGGTATGCGAGGATTTGGCGAGGCAGATCGTGCGCGACGGTGAAGGAGCGACGAAGTTCATCGAGTTGCGCGTCGCGGGCGCCGCGTCAGCGGAAGACGCGGACCGGGCGGCGAGCGTGGTGGCGACGTCGCCGCTGGTGAAGACGGCGTTCTTTGGCGAAGACTTCAATCCGGGCCGGATCATTTCTGCCCTTGGACGATCGGGGGCCGCCCTTGATCTGGCGCGGTTGACCCTCGCAATCGGCGGGGTCCAAGTGTTTGCCGAGGGAGCCTTCCTGCCGGTTGACGCCGAACGTGCCGCGGCGGTCATGAAGGAGCGGGAGATCATCGTCGAGACCGATCTCGGCGCGGGAGATGCAGCGTGCCGCTTCTTCACGTGCGACCTGACATACGATTATGTGCGCATCAACGGAGAGTATACGACTTGAACGGATTGCCGCGGCAAGAG
>JAKACX010000080.1 GCA_021821055.1 Bacillota bacterium | reverse complement strand
GAATCGTTCAAGGAGCATCATCCCCCAAAAACCACCCACGGCTACGTGTGCGCTATTTTACGCTCACCAACCAACGAATATAATCCAGAGTTTCCTGCGCGCTGGATTCATCCAGTTGCTCGATGAGTTGATGCAATTCCTCTTTCACGTTCATGATGGCACCCTCCTGCCTTCATACCTCCACCAATCAGGGTGGATATTGTACACCTATTGAAAACAGTCTGCAAAAAGTTCCGTTTTTCCCGTCAAATCAAAGATAATACGCTTGGCTCAACTCATCGCGCAGCGTGCTCTTACCTGCTCCATTCGGGCCGACGAAAACCGTCATAATGAGTTGACTATCCGGAGTGTTAGGCAAGGGGAATCTCCCGTTCCCCGTGTTCGTCACTCACCACTTCATCCACAATTCGCTGCTCATTGGGCTTCATAACGCTCACCCTCCGTACCCACAGTATAGTCGAAAAATAGAGAACAAAACGACGGAACATAGGGCTTTACTGCGTACAGGCAAAGACACGAAATAAGTCTGTGCGGTGAGAGACAAATAGATCCACGCTAACTGGCTCATAGACACGACACCCTATCAGCCGATTTAGCATCTTCGACTGAGTACGTTCCACTCGTCATTTATAATTCGTAAGGTATACTAGTAGATCGATTCGTAAATAATGTTATTATACCTGCTCCCGTCGTGCTGCCGACTCCATCTTGTATCGCCAGCGAAAGGGAACAGGGTTCTCGTTGACCTCGTCGAGGTACTTCAGAATCCGTTCCCGGAGTTCCTCCTTCGACGACACCCGAATGTGACGCAACACGCTCTTGGTCATCTTCGCGAAAAACGTTTCGATGATGTTCAACCACGACGCATGCTTCGGTGTGAAGACAAACTCAAATCGGTTGGGCACCGTCTGCAGATAGGCGCGCGTTTCCTTCGACGTGTGCGCCGAGTGATTGTCCAAGATCACCTGAATCTTCGCGGTATCCACGTACGCTGCATCCAGCTTCTGAAGATAGCTCACGAATTCCCGGCTTCGGTGCCGATCCTCCACGCTCCCGATCACCCGCCCGGTCAGCAGGTCGATGCCCGCCAACAAGGACAGCGTTCCGTACCGCACATATTCGTAGTCTCGTTGTACGGTCGCATGGTGACCCGCAACAGGGGGCAGGTCCGGCGCCGTATGCCCGATCGCTTGAATGCCGGGTTTCTCGTCATAGGAGACAACCACCATCTCGCGCGTATGCGCCCCCTGTTCTTCAAAGGACCATTCGACCTGCTGGTACACCACGAGCACCTGCGCCATCTTCTCTTCGAACTCCGGATCCCGCCGCTCCAGGTAGTAGTTGACCTTGTGTGGCTTGATATCCTGCTCAGACAACAGGCGGGAGATCGTACCCGATCCGATCCGCGCTACGCTGGGATGCCCCGCTTCTTGTGCGTGTTTTCGCACATGCTGACTGAGGAGGCGAGTGGTCCACAATTCATAGGAGTAACCGAGGTCTTTCGGCTTCTGGCACGCGATCGAGGTGATCCACGCGCGTGCGTCTGCCGTAATTTGAGGGGGCCTTCCAGAGCGCTGCAGATCATCCAAGGCAGCGATAGGCCCGATCTCGAGCGCCTTGTTCAACAGCCGATAGACCTTGACCGGTTGGATGTTGTGTTCGGCCGCAATCTCGTTCGGCGTCCGCTGATCGGCCAGATCCAGCAACAGACGAGCGCGCTCGACGCGCCGCGCCTGATCGGTGCGCGACTGAGCGACACGAGCGAGTGTCTCACGTTGATCTCTTGAAAGCTCCAACTGTGCTTTGGAACGGACAAACGGCATGGTGATCGCCTCCTGTCACGAGGATAGCACGCCCACCTTATTATGTCAATACTTAAGAATCAAACTACTAGACAAGAGAGAGGGGCCTTTTAAGGTGCGATCTTGCGTAGAAGTGAAGTCTGGCACCAGCCTCGGGTGAGCAGACCAAGGCGCCGACGCATCCCGTGCGGGATCCGTACAAGCTGCTGAGCCAGACGACGCAGTACTTCTACGACGGGGCCAATGTGTGGAAGGAGTACGGAGCGCACGGGGAACCGCTGGCGGAGTACGCGATCGCCAACCGGCAGGTGCTGTCGCGCCAGATGTTCGGGCTGCACGACCGTCGGCCGTACCTGTACGAGGGACACCTGTCGACGACCGGCGGGATGCTGTACTATGAAAGCGACGGGCTCGGGAGCGTGACGGCGCTGACCAACCGCCTGGGCGCGCAGGTGATGGGGTATCGGTACGACGCGTTCGGGAACCTGTTCACGCAGATGGCGGCGCCGTACAACACGCTGGGATACACGGGGCAGATGTACGACGCGCGCTCCGGGCTGGTGAATATGGGCGCGCGCTGGTACAGCCCGAGCGTGGGGCGGTTCACGACGCCGGACACGTACGCGGGGACATGGACGCAGCCGCTGACGCAAAACCCGTACCTGTACGTGGGGGACAACCCCGTGAACTTCACGGACCCGACAGGGCACACGGCGTACGCGGGGACGATCACGCTCAGCGCGAGTGCGACAAGCGCGACGGTGGGAGACTCGGTCTTCCTGACGGCGAACACGACGTACCCGGTGGGCTCGGACAAGGCGCTGTACATCCACTGGAGCGGCGGGCAGACCAAGGGCGGCCTCGAATCGTCGTCGTTTACGACATCCGTGAGCAGCAACATGGCGCAGACGGTGGCATACTGGGCGGACCTGCAGTTGCCCAACGGGACGTATGCGCCAAGCAGCAACACGGTGTCGGTGACGTGGCATGTGAGTCGCGCGGTGGTGATGAGGACGTCGTCTCCGCCCCCGGCGCCGGCGATGTCGGCATCGGTTGGGACGTGGATTCGACAGCAGTGGGGCGTATCGCACGCGCGGTGGACGAACGCCGTGCAGATGATGGTCAGTGCCACGAGAGCATGGCTGGCAACGGTGCAACATGTGCTGCCGTATATTCGGGACTTTGAGCAGGCGAACCTGGATGCGCTGGCGCAAAACGGTACGTTGGGGCTATCAGGGACATGATGGAGTGTGGGTGCAGGGCGTGCCGATATCGCACCGTTGCTCCTGTATGTACCTCTCGATGGCTTTCTGCCAGCGCACCGCCTCGACCCGACTGCCACGACGACCATCGCCTTTGCGCGGCCATGTAGAAGTGGCGCCACGTGCTCGCAGAAGTGCTCGGAAGTGTTCGACTGCCACCTGCACCTTTTGGGTGATGTTGTAGGGATGGAGCCGGACGTGCGTTTACGGTGAGGCTGGTCACGGCCATTAGTTTATATGTGTAAACAAATGCACGGACGCAATCGTGGGCGATTGAGCGGGCAATCCGGTCATCTGTCGACTTCACCGCGCGTCCTATGTTCGCGTGTTCATTGTTTGGATGCGCCATTGGTGCTATATTTCAAACTAATTAGACACCTGAGACCGCCATGTGAGGCGCATCCGAGATCCGCCAGTATTTCCCGGGTAGTGCCATGCGCGGGGCGAAGGTCGGCAGGCAGGGACAGGAGGTGCATGGGATGCCGCGTGGACGCGCCGCCACTGGCCAGGCCAGAGAAGACAGCACGCGGATCGTGCTGGACCTCATCAGGCGACGGTCCTCTGTTTCCCGAACCGAATTGGCGGGCGTCAGCGGGATGAACAAGGCCACCATTTCGCTCATCGTGGCGTCCCTGCTGCGCAAGGGCATCGTCCGGGAAGTCGGCAACGGGGTCTCGGCGGCTGGCCGGAAACCCGTTTTGCTGTCGTTTGCGGCGGACAGCGCCCGTGTCATCGGCGTGATGCTCAATGTCAACTCGCTTCAGATTGTCCTCACGGATCTCGAAGGGCGGATTGTGTCCGAACGTCGCGAGTCGCTCTGCGACACAACAACCGAAGGCGTATTGCGCCAGTTGAAGGAGTCCATCAGGTCAGGTGCGGACGGAACTCCGGGGGCGCCGGGAGTCGTGGCCATCGGAGTCGGCGTCCCCGGGTTGGTCGACTTTCACCGCGGCATCGTCGTTCACACGCCGAACATGGAGCTAAGCGCGGTGAATCTCCGGCAACAACTTGAAATGGATGTGGGCGTCCCCGTCTTTGTGGACAACTCCGCGAATATGACGGCGTTCGGGGAAAGGTTGTTCGGCATTGGTAAGCGCTTTCAAAATTTTGTCTATTTAAGCGTATCGACTGGCATCGGCGCAGGGATCGTCGTGAATGGCGAGTTGCAGCGCGGCGCGACGGGTTTTGCGGGCGAACTGGGGCACATGGTCATTGAACCGCACGGGTTGCCGTGTCACTGCGGAGGAAATGGGTGCTGGGAAATGTACGGGTCAGTGAAGGCGCTTTACCGACAGGCTGCAGAGCACCTGGCGGAAAGTCCCCGGGAGTATCGGCCCGACATCCTGCACACGGCGGTCGAGGCGGCGGACCGCGGTGAAGTTTGGGCCATAGAGGCGTTGCAGTACGTCGGTTTCTACCTTGGCGTGGGGGTTTCGAACATCGTCGCCGCGTACAATCCGGAGGCGGTGCTCATCGGAAATGAGATCTCTGTCGCGCGCCGCTGGGTGTTGCCGATTCTCGAGACGGTCATTCATACGCACCTCCCGCCTGTCCTGCGGGCGAGCGTGACGCTTCTGATGCTGAAGTATGACGCGAACACGGCTGTCATCGGCGCCGCCGCCGCGGCCATTCAGGGTTATCTCGACGCTGCCGTGCGCGAGCGCGACAGTGGTGTCGGGCGGCCCGACCGGCGAGCGCTCCGCGGGGACAACCGCACGGAAGCGGCGGCGACGAAGTGAACTCGGAGGAGGGAAGGTCTTGGTCAAGTGGGGGTGCTGCATCTCTCCATGGTCTGTCGGCGGCGATCCCGATGCAACGGTGGCGCGGACCGCGGCCATGCTGGCGCAACTGGCCGACGCGGGCTTTGCGTATGCGGAACTGCCTGCCACATCCCTGGCGCAAATGCCGGCCGAGGCGATGCCAGAGCTGGTCCGCGCGGTGGAGCAGTCCGGCACGCCTGTTCTGGCCTGCAACAGCTTTGTTCCGGCGACGATCCCCCTTGTCGGGCCGCAGAGGGACTTGGAACAGATTCGCGACTACGTCACACTGGCCCTCGGTCGCTGCGCGCAGATGGGCGTTCGGACGGTGGTCTTTGGCAGCGGGACGGCCCGCCGCGTGCCGGATGGATTGGACCGCGCGGTCGCGTTGCGCCAGATCGGCGAGTTTCTGGGCGTGTGCAATGACGTGGGGGCGCGGATCGGCGTGGACACGGTGATTGAACCGCTGCGCAAGGCGGAGAGCAACGTGATCAATCGGGTCGCAGAGGCGGCAGACCTCGCCCGCGGACTGAATCTTCCGCACATCCGCGTGCTCGCGGACTCGTACCACATGGCGGCGGAGCGGGAAGCGTACGCCGTGCTCGACGGCGTCGCGGATCTCTTGGGCCACGTGCATGTGGCGAATGCCAGGGAACGGCGCTACCCGGGCCACGATCCGCGCGATGTCGACGACCTGGCCGACATGTTCGGTCACCTTCAGAGAGGCGGCTACGGCGGGGGCGTCTCGATCGAGTGCCGCTTCGACTCGTTCGTGGAAGAATTGCCACGGGCGCTCGACACTCTTCGCGATGCGTGGAAGGGAGCGGCGGGTCGCGCCTGATTGGGGGATGACCCCGGGGCTATCCGGTGCCAGACGACAGGGAGACGGAAGAGCGGAGCCGTCGAGGAGGTGGTGGCGGGGCCAGAGTCCATGGGTGGGGAGGTCACAAGGCCAGGGGAAC
>JAKACX010000079.1 GCA_021821055.1 Bacillota bacterium | reverse complement strand
TGTCAAGCATAATTTGGTTCTTGCGAGAGTTTGGTGATCGACACGTACGGGGGCGTGTTCCCGTCGACACGGTTCGACAGGAGAATGAGCGTCAAGTGTGATAGAGCACTCGCGCACGCAGCAAATCAAAGCTCGCCCTGCCATACATCTGGCGCTTCAAGGTCTTGAGCCTGTTGATCTGTCCCTCCAATTGTCCGTTGCTCCATGGCCCCTGGATGCCGGCGACAATCGCCTCCAGATCCATTTGAACGCCTGTCGCGAAGGTCTGTAATTCGCGGATACCGCAACGCAGGGCTTGCTGTATCCACTCACTGAGTCCAGCGCTGTCGTGTGTCTCTACAAGATGATGAAAGGATTGGCACATTCCCTGAAGTTCCGTGGCCCCTGGAACCTCCTGAAGTAACTGATCACGATAGGGCTTGTCCCGATCATTGATCTGAACCTCTTTCTGCGTTAATAGGATGGCGGCCTGACGTGGGCTCACGCGGCGTCGGCGATGGACCGTTCGGGGTCCTTGACCGCTCTTCAGAGCTCTTCGGCACTCCGCCACGTAGTGGTTCAACGTGGTCAAGGATCCTGTATAGCCCTTTTCTCGAATCTGGCGCAGGATGGCCCTCCCCGTCTGAGACTGACGGACGAGTTCGGCCACCGTGTGCCGGTACGAATCCAACAGAGTACATTGCGGGGGCCGGATGGTCTGGGGAACCTCTGTCCACGTGAGATAGGTGCTGATCGTCTGGCGACTGAGACCCGTTCGCCGGGAAATCTCACGCTTCCCCACACCCGCGTGGTAAAGACATTGAACCTCTTGCACCCGTTGCCACTTTGCCTGCCGACGGGCCGTTTGCGAGGGATCAGGAGATGGCGGATGCGGGATGGACGGCTCCGTTGCAGGACCCGGCTTGTCCTGTGATGGCACACAAGAATTGTCGGTCTCGCGCATCGGGATTCGCTGGCGGGTGAGATAATGCTGTGCCGCATCACCGAGGTTTTTGAGCAGATGCCATCGATCCGCCACCTGTCGTGCGTGGGGCAGGCCCCTTCGGATCGCATCGGCATACGCGTTCGCACGGTCTCGGCTCACCCGTTGGATCGTGGGGTGGTTCTTGAGCCACGTGGAGACCGTGGCGACACTTCGGTCCGGCAGCACGTCGATCACTCGATGGCGTTCGAGATCACAGATAAGGGTGCCGTACCGACATCCGCGGCGATAGGCCCAATCGTCGATGCCCACCACATGAATCTCCTGAATGTCCGGAGGCTCCGGGATCTCAGCCTTACGAATGCGGGCGAGCATCGTGTCACGCGAAACGACGACGCCCAATCGTCGTGCCAGAGCAGCCCCTGGATTGCCCCCGAGCTCAAAGGCGATGCGCGTCAGCATCTGATTCAGACGGGATGTCTTTTGTTGGGATCGGGCCAACAGTCCCGGGAAACGCTCGGTGAAAATCATCTGAGCGCACAGCGGGTTGTCACAGAAGAACTTGCGAGCCACCACGCGAAGGACGACCTGTGCGCCGCCCAAGGGAACATCCTGCACCGTTCGGCCATAGGTGCTGTGTACCCTTGCCGACCACGCAAGGCAGCTTGGACAGGGATTTCCCCGACGTCGAGAGGCGACGAGGAGTACGATGAGGCTTTCGCTTACGTATTGATCGACTACCTTGAGATCGGGGAGGACGGATGCGATAAGCCCGTCCATGGCCTTCACCTCCGTGCTTACCCTACCATACGGAGAACGCGAAGGGTGTCGAAATATGGTACTTCACCAAAGTTGCGCAAGAACCCGCGAAGGTCGTTCGCGGAGGGCGGCCTGTTCGGTCCCGTCCAGATCCTGGGCGCTTCGGTTTGATCGGCTTGGGGGGCGCCCCGGCCCTCAGATCATCAGGATCTCCCGGATGTCCTCCTCTGTCAGCGACGGCAGCGCGCTTTCGTCCGGTTGCAGCACCTGGTCGATCAGGTCGCGCTTGCGCTGCTGCAGTTCGTACATCTTCTCTTCGATCGTGCCCTGCGTGATGAGACGGATGACCTGCACGACATTCTTCTGTCCAATGCGGTGCGCCCGGTCCGCCGCCTGTTGTTCGACCGCCGGGTTCCACCACAGGTCGTACAGAATGACCATGTCCGCGCCGATCAGGTTCAAGCCCGTGCCGCCCGCCTTCAGCGAGATCAGAAACAGCTTCTGTTCGCCCGCGTTGAAGCGCTGGCACAATTCCACGCGCTCCTTGCCCGGCGTCTCCCCGTCCAGGTAGAAGGCGGTGAGGTCCGCGCGCGCCAGTTCCGTCTTGATGATCTTGAGCATCGACGTGAACTGCGAGAAGATCAGAATCCGACGTCCGCTGGCGAGGCTCTCGTCAATCAGTTCCATGAGCTGCTCGAGCTTGCCCGAGGCGCCTTTGTAATTTTCGACGAACAAGGCCGGGTGACAGCAGAGTTGGCGCAGTCGCGTGAGCCCGGCCAGGATCTTGATCCGGCTCTTCTGGAAACCGTCGGTCTGCAACTGTTCGGCGGTATCCTGGCGGATGCGCGCGAGATACGCCATGTACAGCTTCTTCTGCTCCTGCAGGAGTTCCGAATGCTGCGTGGTCTCGATTTTCTCCGGCAGTTCGCGCAGGACGTCCGACTTGAGCCGCCGCAGCAAGAACGGACGAATGCGCCGCGCGACGACATCCGGTTCGAGTTCGGTGAGCGCGGTGCGCTGCGGGAAGAGCGCGGGCGACGTCGTGTTCAGGATGGACCAGAGATCGTCCAGTGAGTTTTCCATCGGCGTTCCGGTCAGCGCGAAGCAGTGGTCGGACTTCATCCGGCGCACCGACTGCGCGGTCACGGTGCCGTGGTTCTTGATCGCCTGCGCCTCGTCGAGGATGAGCGTGTGAAACTGGCGCTCGGCAAACACGTCGGCGTCCCTGCGCAACAGCGGATAGGACGTGATGAGGACGTCCGAGGTTGATTGGCGGCTGATGGCGTCCCGCTCCTCCTTGCTTCCGTCGACCACGACGGCGTCAAGCTCGGGGGAGAAGCGCTTCAGTTCGTTTTTCCAATTATAGACGAGCGACGCAGGCGACACGATGAGCACGGGCCTCCCGGCCTCCCGGATGGCAGCCTGCTCAGACAGGATGAAGGCGATGCTCTGCAGCGTCTTGCCGAGTCCCATGTCGTCTGCCAGGATGCCGCCGAAACCGTACTGTGCGAGGGCCTTCAACCACTGGTACCCGAACTTCTGATAGTCGCGCAGGACGGGTTTGAGCGTCTCCGGGATGGGGAAATCGAGACTGTGCGGATTCTGCAGGTCATCGACCAGTTGCCGCACGGACTTGCCCATCCGGATCGCCTGGGTATGGTCGCGGTCGAGCAGAAAGTGTAGGCCTTTTGACATGGGCACCGCCAGACGCTGCCCGGAAATGTCCGTCTTGTGGATATCCATGGCGGAGAGTGCGCTGGCGATGTTTTGGTACTCCTCGGCCTCAAGCGAGACGAGCGCGCCGTTTTGCAGGCGGTGGTACGTCTTCTTTTCTATGATCGAGCGCAGGATATCGCGGATCTCCGACTGGTCAATATCGTCGATTTCAAACAGGATCTCCAGCCAGTTGGACGACGCTGCCGCCACGTCGACCGTGACCCGGGGCGCCGCGCTGTGCATCGACATGAGAGAGCGCGCGGCGGACGTCGCGAGCACCTCCACCAGAGCGATGAGTTGCGGGAGGGTGTGCGACGCAAAGCGGTAGACGGCTTCGTCATCCGCCAGCGACAGAGAGGAGCCGTTGTAGATGAGGGGCGACCGCTCCAGGATGGCCATGATGCGATTCTCGATGTCCGCATCGCGAATGAGGACCCGGCTGGCGCCATCCTTGTACACCATCTCGTGGCGCATGGGATCGACCATGATTTCACCGTATTCGTACGACAGCCTGCCGACGAGCCCGTCTCCGTCGCGGTCGAGGTAGAGTTTGGCGCGCAGGGGCAACTGGACAAATGTGTCCACCACCTCCGGAGCGACTTCAACCGTTCCGATCGTGCGCAGCGGCGGGATGACGCGCTCCATGAACTGGGCCAGTTGACCGGGGAAGACTGACATCCGGTTGCTGCGGTTCTGCGCGAGGATGGACTGGAGCCCCGCGAGTTGCCGCAACTGCTCGGGCGGCGCCTGGTGCAGCCTCCCCCGGGCGATGGCGCAACCGTACGATTCGAGCACCGCGACATCCTCCAGACCGCGAACCTCAAACGCGTACGCCGCCTCGTCGCGAAACAGGGCAAACGAGAGCGGAATCCGATCCGTCGTGACGTCGATCAGGTCGTACGTGCGGGGCCCGGATTGGAGGCGGACGGTCGAGCGCTGCAGCAGTGGCAACAGATCCGGCCAGGCGCTCGGCGGGATGACCAGGACCCGGTCCTGATTGGGAAAGTAGCCCGAGCCAAACGGACTGACCAGACTGCGGTACGTCCGTTCCATTTTGAGGATGTCCGACAGCGCCTGAATGACGGCCCGGTCGGCGTCGCGCAGCGTGTGTTCTGTCGGGTCGTAGGAGAAGCTCTTGGACAGCGTGAACGGCTGGCCTTTTTCCAACTGGGTGAGCAACTCGCGGATCTTTGGCACTACATAGGTCCGTTTGAGGCCAATCCGAATCTCGACCGTGAACAGGTTCTCGCGGCCCGAGTGGTGGATGGACGCGCCCACGATGTACTCCACCGCGAGCGGCTGGGCGCCGTGCGCCGCAACCACGGCCTGGTCCGCGCCGTCGAACAGCGCGAGCACGCGTCTGCTCAAGTCGAGTTTTTGTTTGGAGACGGCGTTCTCGACGGGTGAATCCACGAACCGCACCGCACCGCCTGTCTGCGTCGGTTCGGGAGCCGGTTTTCGCGGGGTGTCTTCGTCGTGCTGCAGTTGTAACAGCACCGCGGCGATGTGCTTGCAGTAATCCGCGTACGAGTCATACGCGGGGCAGTCGCAGCGTGCCGTGCCAAGGCCGCCCTTGGTATTTGGGACAATGTGCACCGTGTACGGACGCGTGCCCTGCACTCTGGCCACGTACCGCTGCTGCGCGGGGTTGTACGCGAGGTTGACCACCCGCCCTGAGCGATAGTAGGCCTCGCCGCGCTGAAGTGCAGTTCTGCCGCACAGCCGCTCGATATCGTGGCGTGACAACGCGATCCCCATACACACCCTCCTGGACGTCGGTCCTGCCGTGTGAGCGCGGACGCGATGAACATGTCTGCATCATCCCATGAGTATACCATAATTTTGGATGGGGTGGGTGTGGGGATGTCGCCTGACGTGTACAATGTCCACGTCTTTCGGTACTATGGGAGTATCAAGCAATGACAGGATGAGTTGTATGCAGAGCCTGTTCGACGTGGTCCCTGAATCACTGTTCTCACTGCTGGCGGCGCAAAACAAGGAGATCTACTTTCGGCTGCTCATGGTCTTGCGTGAATGCTACCAAGGCGAGTTGCGGTTCCGCCGCAGCGACGTGGTCAGTCTGTTGATCTATCGGATGGAAGCCGACCTGCTGTCGCTCTCCAGTGCAGCGGACCCCGAAGCGCCGCCTGGCGGGGTCGGGCGTGCGGGCGGCCGCGCGGACGGGGAGGCGCGCCCTGGCGGCGACTGGCGCGTGGACGGGGGTGTGGACGGGGGTGTGGTCGCGGGCCCGGGTGCGGACGCGGCGCCGGAAGGCGAGGAGTCCAGTCTGTCCGGACGGGCGCACATGCTGGTGCGGCGCCTGCTCGAGACGGGGTGGCTGACCGCGGTGCCTGACGAGAGTTCGCTGGAAGAACTCCTGCTGGTGCCGGACTATGCGGTCGCCCTGCTCGACGTG
>JAKACX010000078.1 GCA_021821055.1 Bacillota bacterium | reverse complement strand
GGAGCTTTCCCGCATCAAGGGGGTGGACGGATGATGGAAGAACAATGGCAGACGCTGCTCGATCCGGCGTCCGTGACGCTGTGGCGCACCCCGGGAGGTGTTCTCGCAGCGCGGGTCGCCGGCGCAGAGTTTGCGCAGGTGACACTGCTGCGGGCCTTTCCGCTCTCGCGCCCGGAAGAATTCATCGCGCTGCGCGATGGCGACGGCAAGGAAATCGGCGTGCTCGCCCGTCTTTCCGGCTTGGAAGACGGGAGTCGGGATGAGGCGCACAATGACCTCCGCCTACGCTATCACGTGCCTGTCGTGACGCTGATCCGCGACATCGTCCACGACCCGTCGTCATGGAGGTGGGAGGTCGAGACGGAGCGCGGCCCGCTGCGTCTGGTGTTGCCCAATCTGCACGAACACCTGCGATCCGCCGGAAACGGCCGCTATATTCTCACCGATTTGGACGGCCGCCGTTGCGAACTTCCCGAGCAAAGCCAGCTTGATCCGCACAGTCGGCGGCACCTGCGCAAAGTCTTTTGATTCCCGGACGGCCATGTGTTCACGAGTACGTGAACTGGATCATCGCCTACCCAAACCGCGCCATGGCGTGAACACGATCGGATACTCCCATTTCTGTCAGGCCTTGCCCGAGACGGAGGTCGCGCGCAGCTTGGGCGGTCCGGACGGTCACAGTGGAACCCGTGCCCTCCGAGGAACAGGCCGTCTCGGAGGCCGGTCTGATCGCCGTCCAACTGCGACGTTCGGCCTTTCGGAACGCAAGGCCTTCCACATGCGCCGATTCACGCTGGGCTCGCGTCCGCGATCAGCGGTCGCAGCAGCACAATGCCAATCAGCGCAAACACCAGGGAAATGGTTCCGGCCAAGGCCAGAGCCTGTGAATCGCCCCACCTGCCGCCCAGCCAGCCAAAGAAGCTCACGCCGACCGTCTCCGCCACACTGAGGACCGAGAAGAACAGTCCAAACACCCGGCCCTGCACAGCGGACGGCGTCCGCTGCTGGATGATCGTCATCACGCTCGCCTGTTCCATCCCCCATCCGATTCCCTGTACACAGGCGAATACGGCGCAGAGCAGAAACGTCGGCGACAGCGACACCCCGATGATCGCCGCTCCCTGGATCGGCATATTGAGCAGAAACAGCGGTCCGACGAAGGAAGCGCGCAACCACTTGGCGGCAACAAACGTCACCGCCAGCATGCCGACAGCCTGAAGCGCGATCAGGATGCCGTACCCCGCGCTCCCCATGTGAAAGCGAAACGACAGCCCGATGGCCAGCACGTTGAACGCCGTAAGACCGAGAATGAACACGGCGTAGACCGTCAGCATGATGCGCAGAAATCGGTCAGCAAACGCAAACCTCACACCGGTGCGCAACTGCGCCAGAACCGCCTGCCGCGGCGCCGCAGACCCCGGCACAGCCGCAGACCCCTGCACGGCCCCGGACCCCGGCACAGCCCCGGACCCCGGCACAGCCCCGGACCCCGGCACAGCCCCGGACCCCGGCACAGCCCCGGACCCCGGCACAGCCCCGGACCCCGGCGTAGCGACAAGCCCCTGCTCAGCTGCGGGCGGCGACGGCAGCAGCCACAGGACAGCAAGCGACACGGCCTGACTGGCAGCCGCCGCGAAGAATCCCCATTGCGCCGAGCCGCGCGCGATGATGACCCCGCCCAGGAACGGGCCTGCGACAAATGCGAGATTCAATCCGGAACTGATGATCGCGTTGGTCCGCGGCAACGCCTCGGCGCTGACAAGTCGCGGCGTGAGCGCACCCACAGCCGTCGCCTCCAACATGCCGAAAACCGCGGTCGCCATCGCGAGGACGGCGAGCAGCGGGATCGCCTTCGTCTCGGCCATCAATGAGAATAGAACGACGCGTACACCCAGTGACGCGGCCATCAGTGCCAACGGATTGAACCGGTCCACCGATACCCCCATGAATGGCGTAAAAATCGTTGCCATCAACAGGCGCGCACCCAGCACCATCCCGGCGAGCGCCATGGAATGGCTGATCATGTACACGACGACAGGCAGGATGGTTATGACAATCTGGCCTCCGAGGGCGGAGAAGCCGCGATTGACGGCAAGCGCAAGCGCGCGCCTCCGCTCCACTACGGCTTGACCATGCCGTACACGTCCACGTCCTCATACTGGTCCCATTTGCGAATATGCTGAACCAGTCGACCCTCATACGCCATGCCGATCTTCTGCATGACGCGCGTCGACGCCGCGTTCTTCGTCATGGCGTAAGCATATACGCGGTGCACGCCGAGTTCACCAAACCCGTACGCCACCATTCTGCGGGCCGCCTCCGTGATGAATCCCTGTCCCCAGTACGGCCTGCCCAACCAGTAGGCCAGTTCCGCGCGGCTTTGCTCCTTGTCGATCGCGAGACTGACGACGCCCAAGAAGAGTCCGTCCGCCTTTCGCACGACAGCAAACGTGTGCACCCGGCCCGCCGCCGCGGCTGGCCCCAACCCTGCGATCCAGTTCTGCGCCACGCCGTCCGGATACGGATGCGGTATGTGCAGTGTCGTTCTGGCCACTTCACGGTCTCCGGCCAGTTCCTGCACCGTCTTTGCGTCCGACCCGCCAAGCGGGCGCAGTATGAGACGCTCCGTCTCCAGCACCAGTCCACTCCCTCCGCCCGCCATGATGCGTCCGTTCCATCATACCATGTCCGAACATTCACCCGACAATTGCCACGATGATGACAATCACCCCGACGATTATCGCCAGAACGCCGGTGACGCGCAGGAATCCCAGATACAGGTCGCTTGGCTCCGCGTCCTGAAAGCGCCACCCGTAGTGAATGTACCATGCCGCGCGCGGAGCTAGCGAATGGAACAGTCCCACGCAGACGAGAATGAAACCGATAAGTCCTCCCAAATATACACACCGCCATTCCGTCATAGTTGCCTTCACGACCATACACTATAGCAATATGCCGAACTATGGAAGCAGTAGTCCAATACTCTTGAAAATATATCGGGCCATCCGGCAGTCAAACGCGGCGCCCGTACGACGCGAGAGCACCACCCGGCAGCCGACAGCAATCAGTCGACCAGATGGCGCTCCCATACCGTTTCGATCCCGCTTTCAGCGGTCTTGCGCCGACGAACCCCCGCCCCTTGCACTCAGCGCGGCGATCGCCACCAGCACGAATACCAACTCAATGATGATAGCCATCGTACCCAACACCTTGAGGTTCATGAACGTGGGCAGTACCGTCGTCGTAAGTGTGTGCGCAGGCGCGTGGCCCGCACCGGCGGACGGCGGATGTCCACCCAGCAAAAGGGCGGCAAACGCCGGGCTCAAGTCCATCGCAAGCTTGATGACGGCGGCCCCGCCTGCCATCACGATACCCAGCGCCCAGCCCCACCAGCGCGCGCCCTTCAACACACCGATCAGGGCGATCAGCGCGCCGACCGTATTGACAAGAAACAGAACGCCGAGCAGATGATTGACCCCGATCATCGTGATGAAAAGCGCCAGGTGAATATAGAGCACCGCCAGCAGCAACACCGCCCCGAGACCCAGTACGAATCCCCTCGCCTCGACCTTGGACGGCGTTCCCGTATCACTCGAACCGACCCGTGGCTCCACAGCCAAGCACCTCCCGATCGTTCCCCTGTCTGCATGCTCGCAACACAAGAGACCACTTCTCACACGGAGCACCCGCATACTTCACGCGCCCAACAGTCGCCGCACACCACGCAACCTGCGATATTTATGAGAATATTTCGATTTTCCTTCGCAGAATGGCCGCTCCGCACTCCCCACCCTGCGCGCGAGCCATTGCCCGTACCTCTAACCTACCGCTAGTCTCAGCGCTTGTCAACGTCGCGGCTCTGGAGGGTCGCTGGCGACAGCGCCTCTACGAGTCCCGCCATATACCGGTCATCCGTCCCGCAGCAGCCGCCAAAGACGCGCAGGAGGTGGTCCCGCCGCAGGCGCTCCATCCCTTCGATCCATGCCTCCCGGTCGTCGGCCGCAAGTTCGGTCGCACCGTCCAGTTCCTCCGGACTGCGCGCCGAGGCATTGCCCTGAATGCCCATCAGCCGTTCCCGGACGAGCGGCGTGCGATTCTCCGCCGCGTTCAGGGCGCGCACGAGGATGGATGGATGCACGCAGTTGACCATGTACGCGAAGGGAGGCGGCGAAACAGCCGCGTCAATCCGCGCGATCGCGTCGTGCAGCAGCGTTCCGTCCAGCAGGGCACCGTTGGGCCGGATGACGAAGCTCAGGATGTAGGGAACGCCCGTGTCCGCCATCGCCATCGCCAGTCCCATCGCCTCCGACACCGCGGGCAATGTGGCGCCAAAGAGGAAATCAGCCCCCGCCTCAGCCAGCAGAGCGGCCTGCGGTCCGTGAAACGCGTGCGCCTCGGACATTTGCAGCGCATCCTGCGCCTTGTAGGCGTCGCCGCGGCAGCCCATCAGGCCGCCGATCTGGATGACTGACGAAGTTGTCGAGTGGCGGGCGCGGATGTCCTGCAGGAAACGCACGCAGTCGCCGTTCACATCCCGGTCGCCCAGTCCCGCCCGTTCGATCCGCTCTGGATTCGCCCGCCAGGTCGGCGTCATGATCAGGACGGGAGCGTCGCGCTTTTGAGCCAGCAGGATGTACTCCGCGTAGAGGCGCTCGAGCAGCATCTTCTTCTCCGGTTCATAGATGAAGCCCGCGTGCTGGATAAAAGGGTCAAACGCCACCGCAAACTCCCGGCGCAACCGCTCGATGATCGCGCCCTCCGTAAAGACGACCGCCCGTGAACCAACCTCCGCCGCAAACCCCACGTCCATACCCCCCGCCTGATCGCTATCCACTGTATCACACACCGCGCACACGGTCACGCCTCATGGCGCCCCGTCACACCAGGGTTGTCCCGGAGAATGGCCTCGGCCGTCTCCCACAGTCCGGGGAGAAATGCAATCACGCGCCGGGCACGGTCGACCAGATCCTGCGTGGATGAGATGCCTAGGTCAGCGAGCACGGCGCCGAACGCCTGCGACAGGGATTCCTGCACAGCCGGCGCATCCGCAGCCAAAATCGCGTGGCACCGCGCGAAGGTGGCGACAATCCAGAAGACACCCTCGCGGTGGAGCCCCCTGCGAATAAGCTCACGGGTTCCATCGATCGCAATCGGGCGCGCTGCAGCGGTGATGTCCGTGCGAAAGAAGAATGGCGTCCTCGCGACCGCAGCCGCCGCATCGAAGGTGTCCGACAGCGCGGCGAGATGGTGTTCGACCCGCCCGCTGTCCCAGTGGGCGCAGCCGAGCAACTCCAGCAGGTCCTCGTGGATCTCGGAACGACCGTACTCTGCGAGCACCTCGCGCGCCGCAAGGTAGCGCAGCCGCACCGTGGGATTGCGCAGCGCGGCCACGAGCAGGACGTGCGTTGTCACGCCTGTCGGAAACAGCCAGCCCATCACCTGAGAATGCCACGGCGCCGACGCGTCAACGGCGGACAGCCCGTTCTCGATCTTCTCGCGCGCGTCCATGCACCGGCGCCGCACCCACTCGCGCTCCGCAAAGCGCCTGGACACCTGCGCGTACATTTCGCGCAGGTGTCCCGTTGGATCAGCGATGATCGTGTCGCGCCGGAAGCCGCCCGCCAGGTGATAGGATGACAGCACCTGTTGCGCCGAGGCCAATTGGTCCCATGGCACGTACGAAGCCTCCAGCAGGACGCCGCGATGCATGAACTTTCCCGGTTTCAGCGGCGGTTGGGTTTCAGCTGTCACAATCATCACATCGACGTCCGAGGTCGCCGCCAGCTCCCGGTCGTCCGGCAGGCCGACGGTCGAACCGCTGAAATACGCGCCCCGGAACCACGCCTCCCCCGCGGCGTGTTCCGCGACCCACCGGGCCGCTGTGCTGCGCGCCAACCCGACT
>JAKACX010000077.1 GCA_021821055.1 Bacillota bacterium | reverse complement strand
GGTGGGCAACGACTACTTTCTCATCGGACAGCACCTGTTTTCGGCGCACGCGGCCATCGTCACCAGCCAGGTCATCTGGGTGGTCGGAACGATCGTGTCGCTGTTCACCGTATTCGTCGTGCCGTACCTGCTGTTCACTGTGCATGAGGTGACGACAAAAGACGCGCTTGCGAGTTGGCTGATTCCCGTGGTGCCGCCGATTGTCGCGGCCGCCACGGGCGCCAACCTCATTCCCTACTGGGGCTCGACCGGAGCGCAGTTTGCGGTGACCTCGGTGATCCTGGCGATGTTCGGCATGACACTGTTTCTCTTTCTCATGGTCAGCGCGCTGGTTTACTTCCGGCTTGTCTACCACAAGCGGATTGAGGGCGAGTCGGCGCCGAGCGTATGGGTGGAAATTGGCCCGATCGGCATGTCCATGGGCACACTCTCCACGCTGCCGTTCACCGCGCAGGGCCTGTTTGGCCAGTGGGACGCGGGGCTGCGCGCCATCGGACTGATCGCTTCCAGCGCGCTGTGGGGCGTCGGCCTGTGGTGGATCGTGATCGCGGGCGTGTACTCGCTGCACCATCTTACGCGGCGCGGCGACGGCATCAAGTATTCGCTGGGCTGGTGGAGCTATGTGTTCCCCATCGGCAGCTTCACGTCAGGCACCTACGCGCTGAACCACCTCGTGGGAGGCGGCTTCTTCGCCGCAGCGGGCGCGGTGCAACTCGTGATCCTGTGGGGCTGCTTCATCATCGTCGCCTGGCGGACCGTCCGGCACACGGTGGACGGGACGCTGTTCGGCCGATCGGCGGCGACGGCGCGGCGCACGGCGCGCGGCAGCCTGAACGCGTCGGCGTGAGGCGGGCAGGCGGCGAGCTGCGGCGGTGTGCAAAACCGTTCGGGACTATCGTTCGTATGACATGGATGAGAGCGGCGTGTACGGGCCGTGTACGGGCCGTGTACGGGCAGAGGCGTGCGCCACGCGTACGCCGCGCAGCCTCGAGGCCGCGGCCCGTGCCGCGCCGCAGACCGAACATCACTCTACAAGGGGGCAGATTCACATGACACTTCAGGGCAAATTTGCATTGGCCGCGACGACGCTGGCCGCACTGGCCGTCACCGCAGCAGGAGCTGCGCCGGCGTTCGCGCAGACCATGGCGCACCATACGAGCATGATGCCGGCGGTCGGGACGCAGATGGCGGAGGCCAGGATCGTTTCGCCCACGCAGGGCAACACCGTGCCCCCTGACATGTACGTGGTCGGCGTACAGATTACCATTCCCGCCAAGTACGTCAAGGACATCACCGTACATCCCGCCTTGGTCACGCCCACGAGCACATACTTCAAACCAGGAGCAAACCACTACTTTCCGGGGCTTGTCGTGACGGACACGGGGGCGTCGAGCAAGATTGGCGGACCCATGAAGAACATCGCGGGACTGTTCCAGGTCATCGGCGTCCGCTGGAACCTGTCGGGCAGCGAGGTGATCGACGCGGAATGGCTCGTCGGCAAGCCGCTCTTCTCGTCGCTCAAGATGCCGTGCATCCGGGCGTACGTCGTGAAAGGCATGGCGCCGGCGGCCGTTACGGCCGAGCCGACGAACATGAACATCGGCGCGCCGTTTCACGGCATGACGCTTGCGTCCAATGTGGCCAAAGTCGACGTCTACACCGGGTCGGGATCCTCGGGCTCCGCGATGATGGGCGGCTGACCGGCCCATTCGGACCGGCCTCGATACGCACAACCGGGCGGGACCTCGCGGAAGACGCCGAGGCCCGCCCGGCTGTTTCTGTGTCTGAGGCCCGCTGGCATTTTCCCTGTGCCCGCCATGTGCGGCGCGGCGTGGCGTGGCGGCCCGTTTGACAGGCGATTGTCGGGCGGATAGGCTGGAGACAGGCGTATGAACGCTCATTTGTCATCACATGCGCGCCGCAATCGACACCATAAACTGCCAAGGTGTTGCCGACAAGGCTTGCAAGGAGGCCCGGATTTGCACAAGTACTGGTTTCACATCGGATCTTTTCCCGTCCGCTCGTACAGCACGCTGTTTCTGCTCGCTTTTTTGCTCGGTCTGGGCGTCACGCTGTACCTTGCCAAGGTTGAGAACAAGGCCCGGTACATTCCGGCGTGGCTCGATCTCGGGCCGATGCTCTTTTTCGGCGGCGTCATCGGCGCCCGCGTGTGGCAGGTCTTTTTCTTTGATTGGTCGTATTACGCCGCGCATCCCGGACAGATCATCGCCGTTTGGAACGGCGGGCTGTCGATTCAAGGCGGCGTCGTCGGCGCCATCATTGTGGGCCTGATCTTTGCCCGCATCAAGAAAATACCCTTTTGGACGCTGGCCGACATGGGCGCTCCGGGGCTGTTGCTGGCCCAGGGCATCGGCCGCGACGCGGACTTCATGAACGGGAGCGCGTACGGTTCGCCCACGGGCAGCAACTTTGGCGTCCTCTACCCTGTCGGCACACTGGCCCGCGCGCAGTACGGCAATCACCCGCTGTGGCCCGCGATGCTGTGGGAAGGCCAGGCGGACATCATCCTGTTTGCTCTTCTGCTGGCGCTCAAACTGCGCCGCTGGCCGACGGGTTGGCTGTTTGTCTACTACATGGTCAGCTACAATCTCGTCCGCTTCTTTCTTGAGATGTTGCGCGGGGACAGTCCGCGTTTCCTGTTTCATTGGGACGCGGCGCAGTGGACCGCCCTGCCGATGGTGCTGGCGGGCCTGATTGCCGGCGTCTGGCTGTGGCTTGCGCAGCGCAACAACAAACCGGACGCGGACGGCGTCCAGGTCGCCGAGATGTAATGGGTGTCAGCGCGGCAGGATGGCAGCTGCGCTGGCCGACTGATGCCTCGCCGGAGCGTGATTTGGCGGCGGTGGCGCGTTGTGCAGCAGGATCGCGGTGAGCACCAGGGCGCCAAGGGCTACGGCTGTCATGATCACCAGATAGACGGGCAAGGGATTGCGCATGAGAATCGGGCTCCTTGATGCACCCGCGCGGCGCACGCTCACGGTCGCGCCGCGCGGGCGGTTTCGTATTTCCAGGCAGGCGGCGTCTTGCCGCGGGCGGCCGCGCGCTGCGGTGTTGCGCCGTCCGGTCAGTACGGTCCGCGAATGAACGGCTTCACCCGGCTTTCGTAGAAGTCCTCCAGCTGCTTGCGTTCCTCCGGCGCAAACGGCCTGACGTCCAGCGCTGCGAGGTTGTCGTCGATTTGCGCGCTGTTCTTGAACCCCGGGATGACGCAAGAAATCCGCCCGTCGTCCAGAATCCAGCGCATGGAGGCGCGCGCCATGCTGCCCCTCTCGTTTGCGATCGGGCGCAGCTGTTCCGCCAGTTCCACGCCCTTGGCAAACGGGAGACCGGCGAACGTCTCGCCCACATTGAAAGCCTGTCCGTCGCGGTTGAAGTTGCGGTGGTCGTCCTCGGCGAATGTGTCGTCAGCCGTGAATTTTCCCGTCAGCAGCCCGCTTGCCAAGGGAAGGCGGACGAGGATGCCGACGCCCTTTGCCCAGGTGTGCGGGAACAGTTCGGCGGCCGGTTTCTGGCGGAAGATATTGAAGATGACCTGCAGGGCGGATACGCCTGGGTGACGGATCGCGAGCAAGCCTTCTTCCACTGTCTCGACGCTCACGCCGTAATGCCGTATCTTTCCTTCCCGTTTCAGTTCATCCAGTACGTGAAACACGTCGCCCTGTTCAATAATCTCTTTGGGCGGGCAATGGATCTGATACAGGTCGAGCGCCTCGCGCTCCAGACGGCGCAGGCTCCCCTCGCAGTACGCGCGGACCGTCTTCATGGCGTATGTCTGCGGATCGTGCACGTCTCCCTGGCGGCAGAACTTCGTCGCAATGTGGACCGCGTCCTCGCGTCCCTTGGTGGCCTGCGCCAGCAACCGCTCCGCGCGGCCGTCGCCGTAGACGTCCGCCGTGTCGAAAAAGTTCACTCCGGCGTCCATGGCGCGCGCCAGGGCGTCTAGCGCCGTGCGCTGGTCCACATTGCCCCACGATCCGCCGATCGCCCATGTCCCAAAACTGACTGCGCTGACTTCGAGTCCGGTGTTGCCGAGCTTGCGGTACTCCATCGCGTCTTCATTCCTTTGCGGTTGGTGGCGCATGTGGGCGCGCCGCTGCACCGGCGCCCGGCGCCTTGATCCTATTATACGACACAAAGCGGGCGGACAGATTTCGCGGTACAATTCTGTCGACGACAGCAGCCGGTCTTGCGGAAGGCGGCTCCAAAGGAGGAGCGATATGGCGGATATTGTGGTGGGGGTGGACATCGGCACCACGGGGGTCAAGGCGGTTGCGCTGGGCGTCGACGGGACGGTGTACGCGCGCGACCAGCAACGGGTGCAGCACAATTTTCCTCAAACCGGCCACGCGGAACAAGACCCCCTGGCGCTCGCGGCGGCGGTTGCGCAGGTGGTCGGAGCGGTCGTCGCGGCGTTGCGGGCGAACGGCCATCGGTTGCGCGCGCTGTCGTTCTCGTCCGCGATGCACGGCATCTTTGCGATCGACGCGGCGGGGCGCCCGCTCACACCCCTGATGACCTGGGCGGACACGCGGGCGGGGCGGCAGGCGGAGGAACTGCGCGACGCGCTCCCCGACCTGTATGAGCGTACCGGGGTTCCGATGCACCCCATGCTCCCGGCGGCAAAGCTGCGCTGGCTGCGGGACCGGTGGCCAGGGTTCCACCGCGCCGCGCGCTTCGTGTCGTTCAAGCAGTGGCTGTTGCACCAACTGTGCGGGCGCTACGTAGAGGATCACGCGACGGCCGCCGCCACCGGGCTGCAGAACGTCCGGACGCTCGACTGGGACCGGGACGCACTGCTTGCGACCGGGGTTGCACCGGATCAATTGGGCGAACTTGTCCCGAGTTCCGCACTTTTCACGCTGTCGTCCGGCGATTGGCTGGAGCGGCTGGGCCTGGAGGAGCCGACGACGGTGATCGTCGGCGCGACGGACGGGCTCCTTGCGACGGTCGGTTCGGGCGTCTTCGGACCGCGGATGTACTCGGTGACCGCCGGAACAAGCGGCGCGGTGCGCAAGGTGTCGGCGGAGGTGGAACTGGACCAGCGGGGACGGACGTTCTCGTACATATTGGACCGGGAGCACTGGGTGACTGGCGGGGCGACGAATAACGCGGGACTGGCGTTGTCCTGGCTGGCCGAGCAGGTGGGAGTGCCCATCGAGCCGGCGGGCGGCGACCAGGCCGTGATGGCGGTGTTTGAGGCGGCTGCCTCCGTTGCGGCGGGCTCGGACGGACTGCTTTTCTTGCCGTATCTCTCCGGAGAACGCGCGCCGCACTGGAATGAGCGGGCCCGCGGGGTGTTCTTTGGGCTTGACGTGCGGCACACGAGGGAGCACATGCTGCGCGCCGGAATCGAGGGCGCCGCTCTGGCCCTGCGCTCTGTCCATGATCTGCTGGCCCCGTCCGCCGCGCCGGACGCTGTCGTCCGCGCCTCCGGCGGTCTGTTCCACTCCGCGCTCTGGTGCCAACTGGTGGCGGATGTCCTCGGGACGCCGGTCGAATTGACCGATCAGGAAGAGGTGTCCGCGGCGGGGGCTGCGCACTACGGGTTTTTCGCGTTGGGCCAGTACCGGCAGTTGGAGGACATAGGGGCATGTGTTCGCGTGCGCGCCCGCTATGAGCCGATCGAAGAACACGTGCGCACCTTCGACCGGCGCTTTGCCGTGTTTCAGGACGTCTATCGCAGGATTGAGCCGTGTTTTGATCCAGTGCCATAGGGGACAAGTGCCTGGTGCGCGTCCCGCGAGACTGCTGCGGCAGCATTGGTTCGGGGCGGTTGCGCACGGTGACGGAGGGTGACGGAGGGTGACGGAGGGTGACGGAGGGTGACGGAGGGTGACGGAGGGTGACGGAGGGTGACGGAGGGTGACGGAGGGTGACGGAGGGTGACGGAGGGTGACGGAGGGTGACG
>JAKACX010000076.1 GCA_021821055.1 Bacillota bacterium | reverse complement strand
CATCAGCGAATTCCACGAGCCGATGAAGATATACAGTGCAATGGTGAACAGAATCGGGCGACACAGCGGCAGCGCGATGGACCACAGGAACCGGAGGTGGCCGCAGCCGTCCATGCGGGCTGCTTCCCAGTAGTCTTTTGGCAGCGACAAAAAGAACTGGCGCAGCAAAAAGATGCCAAACACCGACACGCCGTAGGGCAGGATCTGGGCCCAATAGGTGTCAAGCAGGTGCATCAGGTTCAGCGTCACAAAATTTGGGATCAATTGAGTCTCGCCCGGAATCATCATGACCAGCAGGATGGCCGTGAACACGACCTCGCGCCCGTGAAACTCGATGAAACTGAGCGCGTACGCCGCCAGGATGGACGTCGTCAGGGCCAGCGCGATCGTGACGCCCGCGATGAACAGCGTATTGCCGAAGTACATCATCCAGCGGAACATATGCCACGCCCGGCTGTAATTCCCCCACTGCCAGTCCAGCGACAGGTGCGGCGGAAACGTGAACACGTGCGCGCGCGTATCGAGCGAGGTGACAAGCGAAACGTACAGCGGCAGCAAGAAGGACAGGCCGATGAACAGTGCGAAGACCGCCTGCAGGTTCCGGCCAAGGCGCAGTCTCATGCGCGGCGCCCCCTCTCTCCGACCGGAGCCGGAGTCATTGGTAGAATACGATGCGCTTGCCCACCCAGCGCTGGAACAGCGTGAGGGCGAGAATGATCGCCACGAGGATGATCGCCATTGCGGAGGCGTACGAGTAGTGGTTGTAAACGAACGCCGTCTCGTAGATGAGAAACAGCGTTGTCGTCGTCGCGTACTCCGGGCCGCCGGTGCCGCCGGAGAGCGCGTAGAGCTGGGCAAAGCTCTGCAATGCCCCGATGGTCGTCACAATCGTGATGAAAAATATGGTCGGGGAAATCAGCGGCAGCGTGATGCTCCAAAACCGCCTCCAGGCGCCAGCGCCGTCGACCGCCGCCGCTTCCAGGACACCGCCGGGCAGACTGGCGAGCGCCGACATGACGATCACGACGTCAAACCCGACGCCGTGCCACAGGGAGTAGATCACGACGGACGGCATCGCCATGGTCGGCGACTGCAGCCACTGCGACATCGGCAGTCCAAGCGCGTGCAGCAGGCCGTTGGCCAGTCCGTACGTCGGATCGAAGATCCACAGCCAACCGATCGCGGTGCCGACCGCCGGCGTCGCGTACGGCAGCAGGATCAGCGTCCGGATGAATCCGTAGTAACGCGACGCGCGATTGATGAGCAGGGCGATGGAGACCGAGAGAATCAGGATGGCCGGGATCATCATCACGGCGTAGTAAGCGGTGTTCCACAATGACTGCTGGAAGATATTGAACGACACCGCGTCCGTAAAGTTGGACCAGCCTGCCCAGGTCGTGTTGACCCCGAGCAGGTGGTAGTGCCAGAACGCCAAGGCAAAGGCCATGACGGACGGCACGTAGACAAACACAGCGAGAAACGCGAGTGCGGGCGCAAGCATGGCGACGGCGGTGAGCAGACTCTTCAGGCGTCTTGCGCGACCCGCCGCCGCCGCTCCGCGCGTCGACTCCCGCGCGCGCACGAACTCGCTCGAATAGGCCATGCGCTCACATCCTCTGCTGGCCCGACATGTACGTATTCCCGCTCTTGGTCATGTTGGCGAGCGCCGTCTGGATGGACTCCTGACCGAGCAGTCCCTTCATGAAGTCGGACATCATGGCCGTCTTCGCGGAATCGTAATTGGGGTTGACAGGCTTGATCATCCAGTAGGACGGATTCGAATACGACGCCGCCCAGGCAGGGTTCTTCGCGTAAAAAGGCTTCATCGTGCGCATGCCCGCGGGGCCGAGCGGAAGGTAGTTGGTGTGCTCATTCCAGTAGGTGTTGTTCTGCGGTCCGGACATCCACTTCATGAACGTCCACGCGGCCTGTTTCTGCGCCGCCGTGCCTTCATTGAACATCACGAGCGATGCGCCGTTGATGTAGTTGTAGTTCCTGCCGTCCGGGCCAAACGGCGCAGGCGCCGCCAGCATCGGGAACTTGCCGCCGACGGAACCGAGGTCGTACGTGTACCCGGCGGACGCGTCAATCAGGAGACCGACGTGTCCGGTGCCGAAGTCGAGTTGGTAATTATATCCTGACGTCGGAATCAACACGTGGTTGGCGACCATGTTGCGCAGCATCTCGAACGCCTTCACGTCGCCTTGGTGGTTCAGGTTGAACTGGGTCTTGCCCGCATTGGTCCAGACCGAGCCGCCGAAGTCCATCGCCATGACAAAAAACTGGCGCACCGACGGTGTCCACTCGATACCGTGGTACGACGATCCCAGGGCGTTGATCTTGAACGCGTCTGTCACCACCTGTTGCCACGTCTTGGGCGGCGCCGCGATATGCGCCCGTTTGAACAGGTCTTCGTTATAGTAGAGCACGATGTTGGATTTCTTTTCGAGTGGCATCATGTACTGCCGGCCTCCGGATGCCTGCATGTCCTGCCAAACTGCCGGATAGTAGTCGGCGCGGACCTGGGCGGCCGTGAGACCCGTCTTGCCCGCCAGAAAAGGCTTCAGGTTCATGATGGCGCCGGCGCTGACGAATTTTTGCGCCTCGGCCGTGGTGATCATGGCGACATTCGGCGCCTTGTGCGCAAGAAACGCGGCAACGCCCTTGTTGGTCGCGTGAATGACCATCGGTTGAACGGCGATCGTGGGGTGCGTGGCATTGAAATGCTTGACCTCGGCCTCGACAGCCAGGTGCAATTGACCGGAACTGTGACCATACCAGAACACGATGTGCGTTGCAGCCACAGGCGCGTGTCTGACGGCGGCGGAAGCGCCTCCGGCGAGTGTGAGCGCGGCGCCCGCCATGATCGCGGCACTTGATGCGGCCAGCCATTTCCTGTTGCGTACCCTCTTGTTGCCCACTCCAAAAGCCCCCCATGCCTTCTTTTGCCTACAAGGCTCACTATAGGAGGCCAATGCAAGGAACTCGTGTCGATTGTGCGTAGGAGATTTTAATATTCCGTAAACGCTCCGTCAGCCGCGCACGATTGCGTCGAGCATATGCAACTGCCTCTCCAGCACATCGATCTCGCTGCGCCAAATAAATTTCGGTCCGGTGCCACCGTACTCCAGAGACACCACGCGCGGCGAGGTCCATTCCAATGCATGACGCAGCAGCTCATAATCCTCCGCCCGCATCTCCAGGTGGCGGTCGAGCAGCCCACGGTCCTCCGTCATCTCCGGACCGCAGACGTGGATTTCCCGCACGCGCTCCAACGGCAACCGCTGCAGATACGCATGCGCATCCTCTGCGCGATGCCAGCAGGACACGCGCAGGTGGGCCAGATCCAGCAACAGGCCGACATCCGCCCGCTCGCACACCTCGCGAATCACTTCCGGATCGGTCGCGGGACGCAGACAGCCGCGCGCACCGTCGTGAAACGGCACATTTTCGACGAGCAACGGCGCCTCCATGCGACTGGCCCACAGCCTTGTCCCGGCGGCCAGGCGCTCGACGATCTCGCCGTCGGACGGCTCACCGTCACCCCAGTCCGCCCTCGCCGTGGAGAGGTGCAGTCCGGTGTGCGGCGATCCGCAGTCCCTCATCGCCCTGTTCAGTCCGTCCCAGTCCGCGTCGTCAAACGACGGGCTGCCGGCGCTCGGCAGAACGTGCAGCAACACGGGCCGCGCGGGCCGCGCGACCTCGAGTTCCTCGCGAAACACCTCCCACCGCGACAGCTTGATCCAATCCACATCCACGCGCCCATCTTCAAGCAGTGACATCAATTCCGGAGAATAATTGCATCCAAGTTCCGGCACACCGTTTCCTCCCCATGTCCATTCCGACAGAAAGTCACGCGCAAAAGGCGGCGCAAGACCAGTATAGTGCACCTGCCTCGGGCATGGATGAAGGTTTTCCAAATGCCGCGCCGTCCGTTATCCTCCATTGTTCGACATCGAAGCAACTCGAGTCCAGACTAAGACATCGCCTTGCGATGGTTTCGCTGAGCCTCCAAGGCCGCCTGGACCACGCTTTGCAGACCCCCGCGACTGATCGGGCGGTACGCCACGTGGAGTTCCTTGCACAAGCGGCCTACCTGAAATGCCGCTTCATGCGAGACGGCGCTCGTGACCAGCACCACGATGTCCGAGCGCCGGATGGCAGCCGTAAGCATCTCCTTCTTTTCATTTCCGCTCAGAAAGGAACACTGTGCGCCCAATCGTTCAAATGTTCTTCGATAGTAGGACTCTTTCGGCAAACCTGACACCATCAGCACGTGTTGGCCCGTCAATGGAGACTTCGCCAGGGTCGGGGCGATCTTCGGTCTTGCGGGCGCCACCGCCTTCGGTCCCTGACGCTTGGCGGTCTTCGGTGTTGCTGGACCGGCCGCCTTGAGTTTTGCGGCCTCGGGTGCCCCGGGTTTTGCGGCCTCGTGCGCCTTCGGCGCTGCCGGCCCGATTGACTTGGGAACCGCCGCCGACTTGAGCCTTGCGGGTGTCTCCTCCAGACCGGTCGCCGCGCCTGACGCTTGAACCGCTCCTTTCGTGCCTGCTCTCGCCCCGCCACCGCGTTGCCGGGTGGATTCGGGCAGCGGCGGGGTCTCATGTTTCCACACCACGCGGACTCGATGGGCTTCGTGCGACCAATACGCGACATCCACGACATCACCGGGCTCCAGGCGCAATTTCTCCCGATCGGACTGCAAGATCGGGAACGCGCCGGCAAACCAGTTCTCTCCCTCGCGGCGCACCAGGCATAAGGGGTGTTCGACACGCCCCTCCACGGGCACACGCGGGCCGATCGCGTAAAGCTCATAATTATAGGAAGGCTTTCCGTTGCGCAGCATTTCCCCGCTGTCCTCAACATCAACTTCATCGCCGTGTTCCAGGCCCAGTCTGCGAATCATCGTCTCCGGCACAAAGTATGGCCCGGCCAAACCGCCCGCCAGCAGACGTGAGAGCGGGTAGACCCCGCCGGCGCGACCGGAACCCGCGGACAGGCCAACGTCTTCGGCGCGTTGCGCCTGACTTCCGGCGCCCCCATGCGCGTCAGGCGCCTGCCGGATTTCCGCGGACGGCGGGCTGTCTGCCTGACTCGCCGCCTGACTCGTTGCCAGCCCTCCCGCCGCGCGCCCATCCTCTGACGGCGCGCCACCGTACGCGGTTCGCCGGACCTCCGCCGCGCCCTCGCCTGCTACACTCTCGTTCGCTGCTACACTCTCGTTCACTGCTACCCTCTCGTGGACTCCTGCATTCCCCTCGACTTCCACGGTCCCCTGCTCATTTACGGTGTTGCGCTCTCCCACAGTCTTCGCGACTATCGGCGCATTGCGCGCCTCTACAGTTTCATTCTCATTTCGCGATGCTCCGGCATCAGCGGACTGCCCCAACGCGGCCGATTCCGCGCCGCGTCCGCCGACGTCCCGCCCTCGTTCCGACAGCCCGTCTGGCAAGTCCGACAGTGTCTGAAGGAAACTCATGTACCGGGCGATATCGTTTCTCGCGTCTTCCAGCCGTCCAAATTCCAGTCGGTCGATCAATGCGTGCAGGTCGTCTTTCGCCGCGGCCAGTATAGCCCGTCGGTCCATGCCCGTCACCTCCATGAAGCGGTCAGTCCACTGTTCCAGCGCAGAATCCTCTCCATTATACCGCTCGACGCGCCTGAAATGCGGGTATGAACGGCCATCTCCAGTCCCTGGCGGGGGCGGGGCGCACCCGGCACAGTCAGGTCCGGCACTGAAAGACGCAGCAGGCCCGACTCAGGGATCGGTCTGCTGCGCCTCGGGAATGCCGTTGAAGGGTTCCAATCCGATGTCAACATTCATCAGGACGAATCTTTACGGTCAATCGACCGTGTGCTTCACCGTGATGTTGCCGCTGACCGTGTGCAGCGCGACCGGATTCGCGCCTGCGCCGAGCGTGCTCTCGCCGTGGTGGCGCGGACTGTCCACGGACTGCCACGGGACATTGCCCTTGACGCTGCCATTCGCCGTGTCCGCTTCCACCGCG
>JAKACX010000029.1 GCA_021821055.1 Bacillota bacterium | reverse complement strand
GGCGCGGCGTCCGGGGACGCCGGCACCACCACCTGCGTCCCGTCCTCGACGACGGCCGCCAGATTGATCCCGGCAAGATCAGCAAAAGGGAGAGCGCCGCCGGCTCTCGCGATCACCGTCGCCACGCGCGCGTCAACAGGGAGACTGTACAGTCCGGGCGCCCGCACGGCCCCGGTCACGTACACTTCCATGCGCATGTCGCCGACTCCGCCCTTGACAGACACGGCGGGCGGCGCCGACGGCGCGGCGGCTGCGGGCGGCGCGACGCTCGCGTGATTGAATCCGAAATAGAGCGCCCACGCCACTACGAGGACGCCGCCCAGCAACACTGTGTCCTGCCGCCCCACAGACCAACGCTGCATGACTCCCCACCCCCATGAACAGATCATCCCACAACGCCCTGTCGTCCTTTACCGTTCTGCGGCACAATGCCAAATCCTTTTCGCCGCACGTACGGTTATTCTGCCTTTGTGCGAGTACGGCCCGATTCACCCGGATGGGCCATGCGCGAACGCGGCGAATATTGTACAATGGAAGCCTGCATTGTCGGCTTCGCACCAGCATGTCCTCATGACACCACCAAGTGCGGTGCTGCCGCGCTCCGGCCATGCATGGAGACTCTGCCTGTCGGGCGCGGGAGATAGCGCAGGCGACATCCGCCCGCATGTCCCGGGTGGAAAGTCAAACCGGAGCGAAACTCTTTCGAAGGTGGGCGCGACGCATGCTGACGCCGAGTATGGAAGACTATCTGGAGAAAATCTATGAATTGATGAAAGACAAGGGATATGCGCGAGTCTCGGACATCGCCTCTTCGTTGGCCGTCCAACCGTCCTCCGTGACGAAGATGCTCCAGAAGCTGGACGAGCAAGACTACGTGACGTACGAGAAGTACCGCGGCATTGTTCTCACCAAGACGGGGGAGCGCGCGGGCCGCGCCATGAAACACCGCCACAGCAAACTCGAGGACCTGCTCCACATGCTGGAATTGCCTGAGGAAATCGTTCGCGCGGACGTCGAAGGAATCGAACACCACGTCAGTCCGCAGACGCTGCGCGAGTTCATGAGCCTTGTTTCGTTTTTCCGCAAGAACCCCGACTACCTTGACGCGTTTGTCCAGCACCGCATCGCGATCCGTACGTCAGAGGACGACCGTGTCGAAGACTGACCGACGCGTTCATTCCACGGGCGCCGGCAGCCCACCCGACGCCGTCGCGGGCCGGCTGGCGAGGAAAAACCGCCGATCCGGCAGTTCGCCTGACTGCTGGTCCGCCTGGCGCCCGTCTCCAGCGAAAAATGCAACATCCACGCCGCTTTGCACATCCACAAACCCCGCTTCATACAGGGCAGCCCTGACGCTCTCTTCGTCGAACGCGCGTTGCACGTGGCGCTCGTCGTAGCGTCCGTAGCAACCCTCACCCTCGCGTGCAAATACAACGAGGTCATACGAAACCGACCGCGTGTCCGGATCCCACGTCGAGTGCATCAGATAAGCCGCGTCATCGTCGACTTCAAAATGTGAACCGGACCCCACAACCACCTCGAGATACCGGCGCGACAAGAGGTCAAACAGGAAATGGCCGCCCGGTTGCAACGCGCGGTAGACACTGCGGAACGCTTGGCGCAACGCCTTGCCGTCCTCCATGTAGTTGAGAACATCGCAAAACGACACGCACCACTCCACCTGGCCGGGAATGCGGAACCGCTCGGCCCGCTCCTGGATCAGCGACACGCGCGGATCACCGTTTGCGCGCTGGGCGGCCTGCGCCAGCATCTCCTCCGACGCGTCGACTCCGATCACCCGGTTCACCCGCCGCAGCAGATGCGGAAACATCGCCCCGGTGCCGCATCCGAGATCGACCACGCCCGCGGGCGCAGTTCCCGAGCGCTCGACGACCGCGTCAAACACGGCCGCGAACGTCGCGTACGGCACATCGCGCATGAACCGGTCGTAGACCGTGGAAAATCCCTGATACAATGACGCCATCCACCTGTCCAACCCCGCCTGGGAAACCGCCACAATCCGAATCGCGGCACGCAGGGTGTGATCACACAGACACCGGCAACCGCGGCGCGTCTCCCCAGAGCCTCTCCAGCCCGAAAAAACGGCGGTCTTCCTCCTGAAACACGTGCACGACCACATCGCCGAAATCGATCAACACCCACTTGGCCTCATCCTTGCCCTCCACGCCCTTGCAGACAAGTCCTCTCTCCTGAAGTCTGTCCTTGACGGCATCGGCGATGGCCTGCACCTGGATACGGGAATTGGCGCTGCAGATGATGAAATAGTCCGCAATGACGGACAGCGAGCGGATGTCCAGGATCACGACATCCTTCGCCTTCTTGTCCTCGGCTGCGTCAGCGGCCAGCTTCGCGTATTCCATGTACTGCTCAGGCATGGACAAGCCTCCCCCGCGCATCGTTGTCTGCATCATCGCGAACCTCCCGCGCACGCACCCTGGACCACATCAGATTGCGCAGTTCCACCGTCTGAACGGAGATCTCCGACCGCCGTTCCAGCAGGTGGGCGATGGTCATGTCACTCACGGTCGCGACAGCCTGTTCAAGATCCCGCGCCGCCGCCTCACGGATACGCCGTACCCCCTCGTAGTCGCGCAACGGTTCGGCAGCGTCCGCCACGTAGAGAACCTGGGCAAGCAGCCCCATCCGCGGATGTCCGAGCGTGTGCCACGCCACGGCGTCCCGCACCTGAGCGCTCACCTGCGCGTCGAAATCCCGTTCCAGGCGGGCGACGCACAACGGCCCGTGCCAGGTATCGGCCGCACCCGGCGGCGGCTCCAGCCCCACCTCCAAGAACAACGCGCGCATCTCCGGTTCCTTGACCTCGCGAAACATGTCATGCAACCATGCCGCCGTCAACGCCTCCTGTTCATCCGCGCCAAACCGCCGCGCCAGATCGGCCGCCGTCGCCGCCACTCCCTTCACGTGGAGAAAGCGACGATCGCTCAGACGGCTCCTAGCCAGCTGTTCCAGGTCTTTCATGGGCGATAAAGCCCCCTCTGTTCAATGATGCGCGACACGCCCGCCGGCAGCAACGGATCCACCCGAAGCCCGCCGCTGACCCGCTCTCGGATCCAACTGCTCGCGATGTCCAGTTCCGGCATGTCGAGCGCGATGGGCGTCCGTCCATAGCGCCGTTCGTGCGCCGCGGCCAGCGCGCCGAGCGGCTTGCCGGACCGCGGCGCAGCCACGATCGTCGCCAGGCGGTTGATTTCGTCCGCCTCGCGCCAGTTCGGCAAGTCTTCCAACATGTCTGCGCCTAGCAACAGAAACAGTCCCGCGCCCCCGACCGCGGCAAAGACCCGCAGCGTATCGACCGTATAGCTCGGGCCCGAGCGTTGCGCCTCCACAGTGGACAGCGCAAACTGCGGAAACAGCGCAATCGACGCGCGAACCATGTCCAAACGGTCCTCCAACGGAGTAATGTCCGACGCCAGCTTGTGCGGCGGCGCGCCGGCGGGTATGAACACGACCCGCCCCACGCCAAGCGTTTCGCGCGCGACCTCCGCCATCATCAGATGGCCGACATGCGGTGGATCAAATGTCCCGCCGAACAGGCACACGCTCTGCCGGCCCGTACCCGCGAAACGCAGTGGCGCACCGTCGTGGCCCGGCCCGTTTTGCGTCATCCGCACCACCTCGCAAAACCCCCGCGCGACAACGGATTCATGTCCTCGGTCAGCAAGCAGTGCCGCAATGTCTTGCATCGCAAATTATACCACAGCCTCCCGTCGCTTACCCCTCCACCGGCCCATCGTCCACCGAGAGTTCCGCCAACACCGCCGCCCGCATGGGTCCCGTCCCTGCCGAAACGCCAAACCAGCGCTCAAACGCCCTCGCCCCCTGATGCACAAACATGCCCAGTCCGCCGTGGACGCGGGCGCCGCAAAGTGCGGCCGCCTCCAGCAGCGGCGTTGTCAGCGGGCGGTAGACAATATCGCTCACGATCAGGTGCGGCCTCACCTGGTCCGTCGCACACGGCATCATGCCCGCCCATCGCCCCCGCATGCCGAGGGGCGTCGTGTTGAGCAAGAGATCGGCGCTACGGGTGTCCAGCTTCTCCAGCGGCGCACTGCGCAGGCGCCCGTCCCCGTGATGCGGCGACAGCGCGTCGCACAACGCCTGCGCCCGCACTGGATCGCGGTTGTAAACCACCACGCGCTCGCACCCTCCGCCAAGGAGTGCGTCCGCGAGCGCGCGCGCCGCGCCGCCCGCGCCCAGAAGGGCCACACTCAGACCCTGTGGCGTCACGCCGAGCTCCTCCTGCAGTGAGTCGAGCCACCCCGCACCGTCCGTGTTGTCGCCAATCCAGCGATCGCCGTCGCGCACCAGCGTGTTCACCGCGCCGCTGCGCTCCGCGGCCGGGAGCAGTTGCCCGGCCGCCGCCCATGCCGACTGCTTGTGCGGTATCGTCACATTGAGCCCGCGAAACCCGAGTGTGGCGGCGGCGTCCAGCACCGCCGAAAACCTCTCCGGCGCCACGTCGAACGCCAGATAGAGCCCTTCGATGCCGGCGGCGAACAGCGCGGCCTGCTGCATCGCGGGCGACAGCGAGTGCCCCACGGGATGCCCGAGCACGGCCAGCAGCGTCGCTTCACCCGGTTGTGTCAAGGGCGCTTCCCTCCCCGCGTCGCGGGCCCGCTGTGTCGACCCGCAGTGGATGCTCCGCGCGTTCCCGAGCCACCGCGCCCTCCGGAAGCCGATTCACCGCGCTTGGCAAACACAGTCCGCAGTCCGGACGGATTCACCGACCGCGCGCCGCCGAAGCGCGCCGCCCGCCTGCCACTCCCGCCATGCCCCCGCTCAGCGACGCCGAACACTGCTGGGCGCACGGCCGGCGTAATGCCCTGCGGCGCATGAACCGTCAGCGACGCCGCCGCGCCGACCCTGACCCATCCCAGACCCGGCAGCGCGACATCCACCGGCCGCTCTCCCTTGACGCGAATGGGCGTAGCCACCAAGCCGCGCAAGTCATCCGCACACTCCGGGCATGGAGGCGTCAACAGCGAGCCGAGGTGCTGGCGGTACAGTTCGTCCGCGCGCGCCAGCTTAGTCCTGTGGACATGCAGTTGGTTGGCCGCATAGACGACAAAACTCTGCGCCTCGCCCTGTTCGAAATCGACCCGCGCAAGGCCGCCGATGTAGATCGTCTGCCCCGGCTCCAACTGGAACACGCGCGGGCGCAACGCCGCCTTCGGCAGGATCAGGCCGAGCGATTTCCCGCAGACCCGATCCTGCAAGCGGTGCCGACCGATCAGTCCCGGGGTGTCAACGATGTGCAGGCCGCCTGCCACTTTTATGGCAATGGCGCCGAGCGTCGTCCCTGGAAACGGGCTCGCCGTGACGGAGCGTTCCTGCACGTCGCCTGCCATGGCGAGCAGCCTGTTGAGCACCGTTGACTTTCCGACATTCGCCATCCCCATCACGACGACCGGCCGGTCGCCCGCCACACGCGAGACCATCTCGTGCAGCGCGTCAAATCCCTCGCCCGTCTCCGCACTGACAGGCAGCATGGCGCGGTGCGCGATCTGCAGGCGCAGCGCCTCGCGGCTGAGCCACTGGCGCAGCTTGTCCCGGCTCGAGCCGTGCGGATAGAGGTCAATCTTGTTGGCGACCGCGATCACTTCGTGTTGGTTGATCACGCCGGCCAAACCCCTGACTGCGCTGCCCGCCATGTCGAATGCGTCCAGAACGTACAGGATCAGGCTCGGTTTGGCCAAGGCCCGCATGACCGTCGTGCGGTACTCCTGCTCGCCGATTTGCACCGATTCCATCTGTCCGTAGTGGATGAGTCGGTAACACCGCCGACACAGCGGCTTGTCCCGCATGAACGCCTCGGACGTGATGAACCCGCGCTCACCTTCCGTATCCATCTGCAGCGGTGCGCCACACCCTGTGCACACCAGGCTAAAGCTCATCCTCGACGCCGTCCTTCCTCATCGCGCGGAATCTGCCCGCGCAACAGCCATCGTTCCACAATCCGGACCAGTCGCGTCCCCGCATGCTCCCTGGCGTGCAGGGGACGGACGAGCACGGTGTGCATCCCCATACGGTTGCCGCCGAGAATGTCCGTAAACAACTGATCGCCAATCATCACCGTCTGGTCGACCGCCGCATCCATCGCCGCCAGAGCTTCGCGAAACGCGCGCCTGCGCGGTTTCCCCGCCTCGCAGACAAACGGGACGCCCATCTGGACGGCGAATGGTTCCACTCGCCGGCGGTCATTGTTCGACAGGATGCAAACAGCAAAACCGCACGACCGCAGGTCAGCCAGCCAAGCGACCAGCCGGGGGCTGGCCTCGGCCGCATTCCAGTGCGTCAGCGTGTTGTCCAGATCCGTCAGAATAGCGCGATAGCCCTGGTTCCACAGCCCTTGGCCGTCGATGCTGTAAATCGACGACACGTACTCGCCCGGCCGAAGTGACCGCAGCAAACGCCATCCCGCCTTTAGCACGTTTCCCTATATCGTACCACATCAGCCCCGCCTGTCGCTGTGCGAAAAGCGCTGCTGCAGTTTCTTCATCGCACGCTTCTCCAAACGCGACACATAAGACCGGGAAATGCCCATCTCGCGGGCGATCTCCCGCTGTGTCTTCTCGGTTCCATAGGGCAGGCCGAAGCGCTCCCAGATGATGACGCGCTCGCGCGGATCGAGCAGCGCCAGTCCATTGTAGACCTCCGCGCGATCCATGGAGAACTGGATGTCGTCCACGATCTCCTCGCCGTCCGTGCCGAGCAGGTCGATCAGCGCCACATCGTTGCCCTCCCGATCCTGTCCCACAGGTTCATGCAACGAGACGTCCTTGTTGAACTTGCGCTTCGCCCGCATGTGCATCAGGATTTCATTCTCGATACAGCGAGCGGCGTACGTGGCAAGGCGCACGCCCTTGGCCTGATTGAACGTCTGGACGGCCTTGATCAGACCGATGGTGCCGATCGATATCAGGTCTTCGGAATCCACGCGGCCCTGGTCGTATTTTTTGACGATATGGGCGACGAGTCGCAGATTGTGTTCAATGAGCCGGTTGCGTGCGTCCATATCCTTCCTGTCGCGCCAGGCGCGAAGCGCCTCGGTCTCCTCCGCACTGCCGAGCGGCTGGGGAAACGTATGGTGTTTTACATACGACACAAGGACGGACAGTTCGCGCACCGCGAGCGCCAGGATGGTAAACAGGCCCATGCGCCATCCCCCTTTGGCTAACGCACCAGAGTGTATGCGGGAGGGACAGCGAACATGTGGGCGCATCGGGGATCCGTGATCCTGTATACCAGGGCAGGCGCGCAGCGGAATATACAACGTCCGACCGAAGCCTCGGACGCGACACAGGAATTCATGGCGCCCGCTGCGCTGACTTTCTCACACGTCCCCTCGCTTCAACCGTGCGTGCGCGCGCCGCCGGGCTTCGCCGGCTGGCCCGGCACAACCTTGTGACCGCCGGCCTTCTGGCCGCCCGCCTGCAGTCGCGCGAGATTCCGTTGGCTGCGCGCGCTGTTCGCCAGTTGCTGTGCATAGGTCGTCGCGTAATAGTTGCCGCCGCTGCCGTCAAACCGCGCCACGTAGTAGTAGTAGTCCGTGTGCGCGGGATACAGCGCCGCACGGATGGACGGAAGTCCCGGGTTGGCGATCGGTCCCGGAGGCAGTCCCATATGCGTATATGTATTGTAAGGGCTCTTGATCGCGAGGTCGGCCGCCGTGAGGTCGGTCGTCGTATGGCCCAATGCGTACTCGATCGATGCGTCCATCTGCAGCGGCATCGGCGGGTGGCGATGTAAACGATTGAAGATCACACTCGCGATCAGCGGCCGATCGCTCGCCAGCTTCGCCTCGCGCTCGATCAACGAGCCGACGGTGAGCGTCTGCGCCACGGTCAGATGATCGGCCTTCATTCGCGCAACCAGCGCCGGGCTCAGGATCTGCGCCGTTTCCGTGAGGATCTTCACCAACACCCGGGATACGCTTTCGCCCCGCACAAAGTCGTACGTGTTGGGGAACAGGTAGCCCTCAAGCCGGTCCCTGATAAGGGGATTTTTGGGGATCATCCGGACGAACCAGAACTGCGGAAAGTTCCCTTTGACCGCTGCGGCCATAAACGCGCGGTCGGAACAGACGCCGTCGCGCTGCAGCAGCGAACCGATCTGCCGCACGGTAAATCCCTCGGGAATCGTCACGCTCACCGTGTTGAATGTCACCGCTCCCTGCCTGAGTTCCGCGACGGCCTGGGGAATCGTCTCACCGCCGTGAAAACGGTAATTGCCTGCCTGCAGATACCTCGCCTGGCCGCTCACGGCCAGGTACACGCGAAACCAGAAGGCGTTCCCGATCACGCCGCCTGCCTGCAACATCCGGGCGATGCGCCGCGTCGAGGCGCCACTCGGTACATCGAGCGACACCATACGGCCGCGCGCGCTTCCGCGCCCGGCGTACATGCCATGCAGCCCGACTCCAATAAACGCCAACAGCGCGGCCATCACGATAGCCGCGCCAATGATCAGCCGCCTCCTGACCACTCGCCTCACACACACAACTCCCTGTCAACTTTGATCGTCAAGTTCGAACATGATCTCGTCAAACGCCTCCGCGACGCTCTCCCACTCTTCGTCATCCTCGATCGTCGCCAGGGACGCCTCATCCTGTTCCACGTCCCCGTCGACCCGGAGGATGACCGGTCCTTCGTCCGGAGACCGGTCGGGCTGAAGCAGCACGTAGTGCATCCCGTGCATCTCCAGGACGCGCAACACCTGATACTCCTCTTCATGACCCACATCGTCGGTCAACACCACATATCCCTGCAGGAGATCCTCCATCATGGGCTGTTATGGCCTCCCTCCGGAATCGAGATACGTTTGCAAAATCAGCGCGGCCGCGACCTTGTCGACCACGGCGCGCCGCTTCTCCCGCCTCACATGTCCGGTGATCAGCATGCGCTGCGCACTGACGGTGGACAGACGCTCGTCGACCAGCGACACCGGCAGTCCGGTCGCCCGTTCGAGCTGCTGCGCAAACAGTTCCGACTTTTGCGCCCGCTCGCCAACGGTCCCGTTCATGTTGCGCGGATAGCCGACCACGATGCGAGAGACTTCCTGTTTTATGGCAATGTCCGCCAGGGCGGCGGACACGTCCGGCGTCTTTCTCGCATCCAGCACCGTGAACGCCTGGGCGGTAAAACCGAGGGGGTCGGAGAGCGCCACGCCGATGCGTACGTCGCCATAATCGACACCCATCACTCTCATCGCAATCGGGCCGCCAGATACGTGCGCACCAACTCTTCGATCAGTTCATCCCGCTCAATGCGCCTGATTGTGTCGCGCGCGTCCTTGAAACTCGTGATATACGCCGGATCACCCGAGAGCAGGTAACCGGAAATCTGGTGAATCGGATTGTACCCTTTCTCACTGAGCGCTTCGTGCGCCAGAAGGAACGCCCGTTCAGCGCGTGTCGGCTCGTCGGGCCGCAGACGAAACTGCATCGTTTCCTCTGAAAACGACATGAGCCACCCACCTCACTCGCGAGTTGATGGCGCCCCGGCGGACAAAGGTGCAGCCGCACGGCGCGTATATAGTCTTTATTCGTCGAACAGAGGGGTAAATCCTTTGCGTGCGCAACGAAACCCCGCTCTTTCTGCAAACAAGAGCGCCACGGCGCCCCTTGCGGGGCCAGTCGCACCCGTCAGGCCCCGCGCCCGACGGTTGGCTGGCCCGACGGTTGGCTGGCCAGCCGGGCCAGCCCCGCCGCTATGCGCTCACCACGTCGCGCACCGCCTCGCGAGCGGCGTCGAGAGCCTCCCGCAGCTTCGCAGGATCCTTGGCGCCAGCCTGGGCGATGTCCGCCCTGCCCCCGCCGGAACCGCCCGCGCGGCCCGCGACATCGCGGACGAGTCTGCCGGCGTGCAATCCGCGTTGCTGCCACTCCTTCGACACGGACGCGACAAACCCCAACCGACCGTCTCGGACCGACCCCAGCACAATCACGCCCTCCCCAGCGCGTTCGCGCAGGCGATCGACCACCGCGCGCAAGGCGTCCACGTCCATGGCCGGCAACTCCGCGACGATCAGTGAACCGCCTGCCAGTTCCTCCCGCGCCCCGAGCAGTTGCTCCGCCTCCAGCGCGCTGAGCTTGCCCGTCACCCGTTCGACTTCCTTCTCCAGTTCGCGGACCTTGTCCATCACTCCGCCCACGCGCCCAGGCAACTGAGCGGGCGCGGCGCGCAACTGGTCGGCCAGGGCGGCAAGCACGTGCTCCTGCGCCTTCACGAAGTCGTAGGCCACGCCTGCGGTCAGCGCTTCGATCCGGCGCACGCCGGAACCGATGCCAGACTCTCCGACAAGCTTGAACAGGGCAATCTGCCCCGTGTGCGCGACGTGACAGCCGCCGCACAACTCCATGGAATACGCGCCAGCCCGCACCACGCGCACCACATCCCCGTACTTCTCGCCAAACAGGGCCATGGCGCCCAGTTCGCGCGCCTCATCCTGGCTCATCAACTCGGTCGTGACGGCCTCATCCCGCCAGATCTGCTCATTCACGCGGCGCTCCACGTCATCGAGCTGTTCTCTCGTGATCACTCCATGGTGCGAGAAGTCAAACCGCAACCGCTCCGGCTCCACGAGCGAACCGGCCTGCGCGACGTGTTCGCCGAGCACCTCGCGCAACGCCTTGTGCAGGAGGTGCGTCGCCGTGTGATTTCGCGTGACCGCAAAACGGCGCTCGACATCGACGGTCGCACTCACAGTGTCGCCCTCGCGCACGCTTCCCATGAGCACCTCGCATTCATGGATGTGCTGGCCGTTCGGCCCCTTTTGCACATTGCGCACCGCCAGGACACAGTATGCGTTTTGGAGCATCCCGGCGTCGGCCACCTGCCCGCCGCTCTCGGCGTAAAACGGCGTCCGATCGAGAACGACCAGAACGTGTTCGCCGAGCCCGGCCTCGTGCGTGCGCTCCTCGCCGCGCAGGATGACGGCGATGGATGCGGACGCCGTCAGGTCCGTGTAGCCGACAAACGCACTCGGCTCATGCAAGTCGCGCAGCGCCGTGGTCTGCACCCGCATGCTCCCGCTCGTCTGGCGCGCCCCCCGCGCCCGCGCGCGCTGCTCCTCCAGCGCGCGCACGAAATCCTCACGGTCGACGGAAAAGCCGCGTTCTCCCGCAATCTCCTCCGTCAGGTCGACCGGGAAACCGTAGGTGTCGTAGAGCCGAAACGCCTCTTCACCGGAAAGAACCGTCGATCCTGATACCACCATCCGCGCCAGAGCCGCGTCCAGAAGCGCCTCGCCATCCGCGAGCGTCTCGTGGAACCGTTCCTCCTCCAGCCGGACCACGTCTTCAATATGCTTTTGCTGCCTCTTCACTTCCGGGTAGTAGTCCTCCATGATGTCCGCGACAATTCCCGGCAGCTGGAACAGGAACGGTTGGGTCACACCCTGCTGCCGGCCGTACCGCACGGCCCTGCGCAGCAGGCGGCGGATGACGTACCCCCGGCCCTCGTTGCCCGGCAGCACGCCGTCCGCGATCGAAAATGTCACCGCGCGCGCATGGTCCGCGATAACCCTGAGGGCGACGTCGGCCGCGCTGTCGGCGCCGTACGCGATGCCCATGTGTCCGGCCGCACCCAAGATGATCGGCAGAATCAGGTCCGTGTCGTAGTTTGTCGCAACCTCCTGCAGGACCATGGCCGTTCGCTCAAGCCCCATGCCTGTGTCGATATTCTTCTTCGGCAGCGGCGTGTAGGACCCGTCCGGATTGTGGTTGTACTGGCTGAAGACCAGGTTCCAGATCTCCAGGTGCCTGTCGCAGTCGCAACTGGCGTCACACTCGGCGCGGCCACATCCGATGTCCGCTCCCCGATCGAAGAATACCTCGGAATTCGGGCCGCACGGGCCCTCGCCGATATCCCAGAAATTCTCCTCAAGACGCAGAATGCGCGCGTCCGGCACGCCAATCTCCCGCAGCCAGATCTGGTGCGCCTCGTCGTCTTCCGGGTGAATCGTAACAGAGAGTCTGTCCGGGTCCATCTTCAGGTGCAACGTAAGAAACTCCCATGCCCAGTGAATCGCTTCGCGTTTAAAATAGTCTCCGATCGAGAAATTGCCCAACATTTCAAAGAAGGTGTGGTGGCGCGCCGTCTTGCCCACATTCTCAATATCGTTTGTGCGGATGCACTTCTGGCTGTTGGCCAAGCGCGGATTTGTCGGTGCCACGCGCCCGTCAAAGTACTTCTTGAGCGGCGCCATCCCGCTGTTGATCCACAACAGCGATGCGTCGTCCCGCGGCACAAGGCTCGCGCTCGGCACAATGTCGTGACCCTTGTCGCGAAAGAACTCCACGTACTTGCGGCGGATCATGCTGCCCTTCAACTCTGGTCCCCCCTGCCAAACTCGTTTGGCGCAACCAACCGGCCGCGCGAACATCTGAACATCGGTGCGCTCCATCATCCGAACAATAAAAAAAAGCCCCGTCGCCCCCAAGGGACGTGAGACTCTCACGCGGTACCACCCTAATTATGCCAACGCGGCATCACTCTGTGCGCGTTAACGGGCAACTCCCGGCGCGGTTCTCCCGCGCGGCCTTCGGACCTGCTTCCCATTCCCTTCGTGCGCGCGCCCTTTCAGCCACGAACATCGTGGGGCGCACTCTCTGTGGCACGGTCTAAATGGTACTCTTGTCCTGCTTCGCCATTGTCCCCAGTATAACAGACCCGGCGCAGCGGCGCAACAGAGGCACCGCGCGGCACTCGCACTCGCACTCGCACTCGCACTCGCACTCGCACTCGCACGCGACGCGCGCCGCCCGCCCGCCACTCCCGCGCCGATCGCCACGACCTCCACTCCTCGCGGCGCGCACGCACGGCGCAACAGACCGGCAGTGCTTGACGCCCGCGTGACCCGACAAAAACCGAACCGGCCCCTATCTCGCGATAGGAGCCGGTTCCCTGCCTGGCAACGACTTACTCTCCCAGGACCCTGCGGTCCAAGTACCATCAGCGCTGGAGGGCTTAACCGTCGTGTTCGGGATGGGTACGGGTGTTTCCCCTCCGCCATAGCCACCAAGCACAAGAAGTAATATATCATCACCGGTCAGGGATGTCAAGCGGCTATCGACCCGCTTCTCTCCCCGTCGTAGCCGTCACAGTGCTCGCCGCATCAGGCTGAAGCTCTGACCCGTTGGTCCGGTCGCAGGCTGCGCGGCCAGAAACAGCGCCATGGGCGCGACGTCCTCCGGCGCCTTGTTCCACTCACTGGCGATCCGCGACACGGCATTCTTGTCATCCGGCTGTCCACCGTCAATCGATGTCTGCACCGGTCCCGGGATTAACTCATTGACAGCGATCTGATAGGGCCACAGTTCCTCCGCGAGCACGCGTGTGAGCATCCACAACGCGGCCTTCGAGCAGGCGTACGCCGACCTCTCCGGGATCCCGCGGTGCCCGAGTCCGGAACCTATGAGGATCATCTTGCCCCCTCCCCGGCGCTTCAGATAAGGGATCGCCCCTCGCGCGCAGTGGTACGCGCCCGCCAGATTCACGTCGATCGTGGCTTTCCACCGCTCCGGGTCGCTGTCCTCGACCGTGCGTCGGTCGTGGTTCGCGCCGGCGTTGATCACGACGATGTCAATGCCGCCAAAGCGCCGCTCCACCGCCCCGTACAGGCTCCCAACGGACTCCAGGTTCGTCACGTCCGTCTGTACGGCCAACGCGACGCCGCCGCGGGTCTCGATCTCGCGCACCGCACTGTCGATCTCGCCCTGCGTTCGCGCCGCGCAGCCCACCGCGGCCCCCGCCCCGGCATAGACGAGCGCGAGCGCCCTGCCGATGCCCCGGCCCGCTCCCGTCACCACCGCAACCTTCCCTGACAATTCAAATTCGTGCACCGACAATCGCCTCTCCTCCTGTTCACTCCTCGCGCACCGCCCCCGCCAGGGAGCAGCCATCTCCATTCTAGCCCGAAAACAGGTCTGTGCCAGCCGCCCGTATCCCTTTGCTCCTGCTCAGACAGCGCGGATGCGCCGCACAATTCGCGACGAGCAAAGGGATACGGACGGCCCAGCAAGCCTTCATTCCACCGCTGACTTGGCGTGCGACCGTGACGCAGCGAATTTTCATCCTCCGCTCCCGGCGCGCCCGCGCCATGGAGGTCTAACCGCGCAAGCGAGATCAGGACAGACGGCGCTCCCCAGGTGGAAGTGTGACAAAGTCCGCCAGAGGAAATGGACGGCATTGCCTCATCAACGCTTCGCGCCATCGCTGTACGCATACACCCCGTACGCCGTACCGGCATACAGCACACCGTGAAGGGTCGTCAGCGTGGAGACGTCAGTTGCCGCGCCGTAGCCTGTCTTTTCATAAAAGGATGCCCCCACCTGTTGCCACGAACCGTGGACATACGCGTACACCCCGTGTATGGTAGCCGCAAACATCGTTCCATTCACGATGATCAGCGTCCGCACATCCCACTGATCCAAACCGACATCCTTCCAACTGCCTCGTGTGGCCAGACTCCAGGAACCGGCGGCATGGACGTACACCCCCGTGTCCGTCGCCGCGTACAATACGTTTTGATAACGAACCAGCGCGTGCACATCGACCGGACTGAAGTAGGAGCCCAACTGACCAACCGTTTGCCAGGAGCCATTGTGATAGCCAAGAACCTTCCCCACGTCATTCTGAGAAGCAGCGGTATACAGTTGCCCGTTTATGCCCGCCAACATCCCGGCCCACGTCAACTTGGCCGACGGCCCCACTGAACTCCACGCACCATTGTGCTGCAAGGCGTAAATCCCCTTGTCTGTTCCGGTGTACAGTTTATTCCCCAGCGCCGCCAGAGCCCCTGCATTCATGTCTTGCGACGCCCCCGCTTGATACCACCTTCCCTTGGCGTAATAGGCTACGCCTTTCCCCGCAAATGTCGCAAACAGTGTGTTGTCAAAAGGGATCAGGGATCCGGTGTTCAGGTATCTGCTGGAACCGATCAGGCGCCAAACGCCAGCGGTAAATGCATACACTCCATCTTGGGTTCCTGCGTAAAGCACCCCACCCTCGGTGGTTAAGGCGCGAACTGCATCTGAATAGTCTGCATAGTGTTTTCCGCTCCCCGTCAAATAGGGAGACTTTCCGACCAAGAGCCAGGTCCCGTTGTAAACTGCGTTTGCAGAATTCGTGCTGTTGGAGGCGGATTTTGCAGAATTCGTGCTGTTAGCCGCCGCACTCGACTTCGTAACGTTCGTCACCGCTTGATTCGAAAAACCGGAAACAGCCGCCCCCGAGGAACTGGTCAAGTGATTTGAGGTTGTCGGGCGGTAACTGATGGTGACATTATTGCCCGGGGAAACCGACCGCTTCAGCAACAAGGTCAAAAGAGTGCCATTTACTTTGTCGCTGGTGACAGGATCCGGCGCGTTCCCGGCGCTGACGGAAAACACACTCGGCTCGACAGCAGGGAGCGCTTTCAGGGGTCTCGTGAATAGAATGGTCATTGTCTTGCCGCTGACTGCAAATTTGGTGGCAACCGCGGGCCGCGGTGGACCGAGGTTTTCTGCGAATGCACCGACCTTTTTCCCACTGCTGTCCGTCAGGTCATAGAATCCAGACGGCTTGTACGAGACCGTCACCGAATCTCCCGAAGCGACTGCACTGTTCAGCGTTAACGTCAGCGTGTTACCGTTGATCACTCCGATATCAACGGCATCCGTGTTGTTCCCATCCCGTACGACAAACTCATTCACATCCACCATGGTCGATTGCAAATCGCCGGAGAAGGTGATCGTCAGCGTCTGCCCAACCACGGCTGCGCTGCGTACCGCGACAGTTCCTTTAGGAGCGTCACGAGCGTCATGAGCTGCCGTATGGGCAGTCGCCTGGTTCGCAGAGTCGCCGTTTGCATCAGCCCCGCCGACAGCCATTGCACCGACCGGCGTCCACAAGAACGCCATCGCCGCACTGCTGGCCGTCAAGAACGCAATTCGCGCTGAATGTGTCTTCCCCGCCACCCGACGCACCTCCCCTACAGTCCGTATTTTGGTCCAGAGACCCGAGAATAGAGTCGAGAGTTCCACTGATTCTCTTCAGCCCCGTCCCCGAAAGGCTTGGTTGTACAAATATTCAGCAATACGCTTGCAAGATGTTAGACCCCTATGGCGTGGCCACCGCCAACGAAGGATGAAAATTCGCCGCGTCAAGGGCGCACGCCTCGCCAGCAATGGACCAGCGGCAGGACGAAGACTCGCTGGGTCGCCCGTATCCATTTGCTCGTGGCGAGTTGTGCGGCGTAGCCGCGCTGTCTGAGCAGGAGCAAAGGGATACGGGCGGCTGGCACAGACGTATTTCCCGGGTAGACCGCCATGTGCGGCGCAACCGCACGCCAGCGAATCATGAAAATGCGACTCAATCGGGCGCCGCAGATGGCGCGGTACAGGTGAGCTCGCATTTTCCGGGTAGAGCATCCCTGTTCCCAAGGACTTCGAATAACTCTGTTCACACCACTCGCCAATTAGTTGTTTCTTGCTGGATCATTCCCATCATAGAACACGCTTGAATAGTCTGGCATATGTCGCCAGCCAATTTAATGAATACTTTATGAACAGATTTGTCACTGCAACGAACAGTGATCTGGCGACCGCTCCATATCTGATCCGATACGGTCGCCCACGTAATGTGCCACCGTTGGAGGGTTTTTGTCTAGAGATGTCGAAAACGCCGCAGAGCCCAGTGGGCCCAAGTGGCGTTTCCATTTGGCCGGTGCGCGCCGGATGTCCATGTTGACAGAACACTCGAACAGGCCGTCCGTTCCCTGAATGTGTTTCATGCGCAGCGAAGGATGTGGAGGCGGATAACGCAGGAGCGCATCACGTGTTTTTTCCACCTGATCCAGTATGTTCGGATTCTCCCTTGACAGACGGTGAAGCTTCTTATCGAACTTCCTTTTGCGCTGGATGTTCACTCGATAAAGGTTCCTTGTCGATCTCATCCAGGCTTCGTTGAATGTCGCGCATGACATCATGGATATTATCGAGGGGGGCACTGACCACCGGATCCTCCATTCGCTCAATCAGCCTGTACAGTTCTTCTTTCGTGACCGCCATGGCCGACACCTCCATAATCCCGTTATAACGCTTTGAGGCCACCAGCAGAATGTGGTATGGCGGCCCTAAGTCGCCCTACGGCGAGTTCCGCCGACCGTAAAGCCTGTGAAGAGGAAGATACGCGGTTCCCTTGATGTTAGGGCAAGGTCACGGCCTGGTTGTCAATATCACATTTTTTATAAGGGATAAACGGCTTCACCAATATCGACGGGACGCACCCGCACGCCTCTCACACCCGGTACCGTGCAGCGCCCGCTCACGCCCGCGTCCGCGTCGCGTGGACCTGTTCCCAGATCACCTTCACCACGGCCAGCAGCGGCACCGCGAAAATCAGTCCGACCACCCCGCCCGTCTCTCCCGCAAACATGATCGCTAGCAGGATGACCACGGGATGGAGATTCATCGTCCGGCCCATGATCCACGGCGAGATCACATTGCCCTCCAGTTGCTGCACGACAAGATTGACCAGCAGCACCTTGAGCAGCATCGCCTGGGAGACTCCGAACGCCATCAACAGCGCGGGGGCGGCGCCGAGAAACGGACCCACGTAGGGGATCACATTGGTCAGCGCGACAATCGCCGACAGCAGCAGCGCGTATGGCATGCCAACGACCAGCAGCCCGGCCAGTGTGGCCGCGCCAACCAGCAGCATGATCAACAACTGTCCCCGCACGTATTGCCCGAGCGAATGGTCCACCCCGGACAGAATGCGTTCCACTGCCTCGCGCCGGGAGGCGGGAAACAGTCGCACCACGAGCTGCGTGAACAGGGAGTAGTCCTTGAGCAGATAAAACGTGAGAAATGGGACGACAAGCGCAGACACGGCGCCGCTGACAATATCTCGGATCCCGAGCAGCGCCCCCGACAGCCAGGCAACGACGCCCGCCTCGGCCGCGCCGAGCGCCCGTTCCAGTCCGAGTCGAACGCCGTTTGGCAATACGCGCGCCGCAAACGACAGGTGATCCAGCATGCCGTCGAAGACCGTCACGTAAGCCGGCAATTGTTTGAGCAGGGCGCCGAGTTGCGCTCCAAACACCGGCACGACGTTCACGAGCACAACACCGCCGAGAACCGCCAACGCCGCGTAGAGAAACAGGATCGCCACCGTGCGCGGCACCTTGCGCGCGTGCAGAAGATCCACGACCGGCCGCAAGACGTACGTGGCGATCAGAGCGACGACCAAGGGCGCTCCGACCGCCCACACGATGCGCCAGATGTCCAGGAAAAAACCCCGCAATTGCCCGACCAGTTCGATGCACCCGAGGACGAGCAGCGCGACGATGACGGAGTAGAGCGTTCTGTCGGTGCGGTCGTTCAACTTCATCGCGCAGCCTCCGTTTCCAGAACGTACAAGCCACCCGTCATCAGTATATGTCTGCGCGTCCCAGGCTACTACGCGTGTCCGTTCGGCGGGGACTCCAACTCACGCGCCTGTCCGGCGGCGCCCCCTTCACCGTTTCGTGCAGCACCTGTCCCCGGGCTCCCTGCGGTTTCCAAGCCCGCCTCCCTCGTCGCGCCGTGTCCCGCCTCCCCGCCGCCCGCGCCGGGTTCCTCGTCCTCCCCGCCTCCTGCCCGCTGCGCCGCCTCCATGAGTTCATCCTGTGCGGCCAGGCGCTCCATCTCCGCCTTCGGGCCCATCTTCAATCGTTCCAGATAGCTGTCCGAGATCTTCTTCTGTTTGCGCTGGATGAACAGGAATGCGGCAAAAATCACCAGTGCAATAGCGATGCGCGGACCATTTATATCCATGGATTCTCCCCTCGCCACCTCTCGTCCACATCCTAACACACGAACAACGGCTCCCGCGCAGTGCCGCCGCGGAGCCGTTGTTCCTCTTCACCAACAAGATCGGCCGATTTCAAGCGGGTTCTGTCCGCCTGCTGCGCGAATTTCACAGTGGCCCTAGCCCACCGCCGCGGCGGAAGTCGCATCCGCTTCGAGCGGTTCAGGCGCAAAAGCGACGAGACTTCCGTCTTCATCCACGTGATAGATCTTGACCTCATCTCCGACCAGCGCAAATTCCATAAAACAATTCCAGCAGTAGAACTGGTTGTTCCCGATCTTGCCAATGTCCTTGCAATTGCAATGCGGACACCGTTCCATCGCTGCACGCTCCTCACCTTTCAACATCTTCCCAAAGCCTGTCCATCTCAGGCCTCTCATAATCGTCGCAGTCTCTCCACACTGTCAGCCACAATCCGCGCAGCGCATTCGACTTCCCCAAGTGTATTGTCAACCGCAAAACTGAACCGCGTGGAGGATCGAGCCTCCGCTTCGGAAATCCCCATTGCTCTGAGCACGTGCGACACCTGATGAGAACCGGATGTGCACGCCGAGCCGCTGGATGCCGCAATCCCCTGCAGATCGAGATCTATCAGCAGCGTCTCGGCCAACACACCCTCAAATGCGACATTGACAATATGCGACGCCGCACCGTCGTACGCATGAAACCGCACGCCGTCCGCCTCGCGGCCGAGCACGTCGCAGAACCGCGCGCGCATCTCAGCCAACGCGCGGACCCTTTGTTCACGCTCCGCCGCCGCCAGGGAAAGAGCCTTCGCGCACCCGACGATCGCCGCCACGTTTTCCGTACCGCCGCGTCTGTTGCGCTCCTGTCCGCCACCCCGCATCACAGCGGAAAACGGCGTCCCGCGGCGCAGAAACAGCACGCCGGCGCCTTTCGGTCCGTGAACCTTGTGGGCGCTGACGGTAAGGGCGGCCACAGGGAGTTCCCGGACATCGATCGCCAGTTCGCCGAACGCCTGCACCGCGTCCGTGTGCAGCAGAACCCCCCGTTTGGCGAGTTCCCCGGCCAACGCCGCGATCGGTTGGATCGCCCCTGTTTCATTATTCACCCAAATGACGCTCGCCAAACCGGTGCCTTCATCAACCTGTGCCAGTACGCTCTCCACCGACACAACCCCGTCCGCATCCGGCGCAGCCCACTTTGCCGTACAGCCAGCTTCCTCCAGCCACTGCACCGCGCTCTGCACGGCCTCGTGCTCAATCGCCGTCGTCACGATGCCCGTCTTCCCCAGCCTGCGCGAGACGCCCAAGAGCGCCATGGCGTCCGCCTCGGTGCCGCCGCTGGTAAATACGATCTCGTCGGCCTCTGCGCCCATCGCCGACGCAACGTCGGCGCGGGCCTGCTCCACCGCGCGCCGCGCCGCGCGTCCCGCTTCGTGCAGACTTGAGGGATTGCCAATGAGATCGTGGAGAAAGGGCTCCATCGCATCCCGCACAGCCGGGTGAAGGCGCGTGGTCGCAGCGTTGTCCAGATAGATTCCGCGGTCCATATCGCCCTCCTGTTCCCCCTTAAATGTAGAACATCAACGCGCTGGTATCCTGTTTGCCCCACATATCAATCAAGTCAGCAACCGTCGTCTGTTCCAGCACCTGTTCAAGACTTGCGCGCAACCGGTCCCAGAACAGTTCGAGACCGTCTCCCGGCTCGTCGACCACGGCTATGGGCCCCTCGAGCACGCGCAACACCTCGCCCGCGGTGATCTGATCGGCCGGCCGCGCCAGTCGGTATCCGCCGTAAGCCCCGCGCACGCTCTTGACCAGGCCCGCGTTGCGCAGCGGTGCGATCAATTGTTCAAGGTAGTGGTCTGACAGGCCCTTACGGTCGGCGACCGACTTCAAGGATACCGGTCCGTCGCCTCCGTGCATCCCCAGATCGACCATCAAAACCAGACCGTACCTGCCCTTGGTTGAAATCTTCACCGACTTGTCACCACCGTTTCACACCACGTTCCATACTATCACAGCGCAGCACAGTCAAATGTGAGCGATTTAGCATTCTTTCCCCTCCGGCGTGCTGATCCGGAGCTTGCGCGGGACCATCCGGGCCTCCGATCCCTGGTCCGTTGGCCGATACCAGATTTCATCAGCCAACTCATCCGGCAGGTACTGCTGCGTAACGTGATGATCCGGGTAGTCGTGCGGATACTTGTACGGAGCGCCGGACGGTGCATCACGCGCGTACGACTTGTCCTCAAGGTGCGACGGAACCTTTGCGTGCGGATGGCGCGCAATCGCCTGCTCGACGCCGGCCAGCGCCGCCACGATGCTGTTTGACTTTGGCGACTCACAGACGTAGACGATCGCCTGGGCGACCGGTATCCGCGCCTCGGGCATCCCCACCGACTCGAGCGCGCGCAATGCCGCGACCGCCTGGACCATGGCCTGAGCATTCGCCATTCCGACGTCCTCGCTGGCGTGCACGATCAGCCGACGCACCGGAATGAGCGGATCCGCGCCGGCGTCCACCATTCTCATGAACCAGTAGAGCGCCGCATCACTGTCGCTGCCGCGCAACGATTTCCCGAATGCACTCAGCATATCATAGATTTCTGACTCTTCCAGCCCTCCTGCGACAACTCCGAGCGCCTCGCCGAGTTCACGCTCGCCGACCACCCGCTGCAAATCGGCGTCCCCGGCATCCTGTGCGGCGTGCGCAACCGCCCACTCCAGGGCGTTCAGAGCCTTGCGCACGTCGCCTCCCGCCTGGCGCGCCAGCAGTTCCCGCGCGTCATCCGGCATCCGCACGTTCTGTGCGCCAAGCCCGCGTTCTTCGTCCGTCAGCGCAGCGTCGATCGCGCGCCGGACGTCTTTCGCGTCAAGCGGCCGAAAGGCGAAGATGCGCAGGCGGCTCAGCAACGCGCGTGTGAGGCAGATTCGCGGATTCTGCGTCGTGCAGCCGACGAGAAACACGGCGCCGCGCTCGACCGCCGGCAGCAGGACATCCTGCTGCGCCCTGCTGTAGCGGTGAATCTCGTCGACAAACAGCATCGTCGCAACGCCATACAGGCGGCGTTCTTCCTCTGCCGCCGCAAACACCTCGCGCAATTCCTTCGCGCCAGAGGCCACGGCGGACAGTTCGACCATCCGCGCTCCGGCCTCGTCCGCCAGGAGGCGCGCCAAGGTCGTCTTCCCGCTGCCTGGCGGGCCCCAGAGGACGCACGACAGGAGTTGCCGGCGCGCGAGCAGGCTCGGCAGCAGACGGGTTCCTCCCAGCAGATGCTCCTGGCCGACGAACTCCGCCAGGCTGCGCGGCCGCATGCGCTCCGCCAGCGGCGCGTGGTCCTGCCAGACGTCCATGATCCCACCCCCTGCTCAACCGACGCACGCCTGCCTCACCGACTTTGTCACTGCTCCCCCGGGACCGCCACCAGCGGCGTGGCCGGAGGCCTCGGCTGCTTCGATGGCGTCGGCTGCAGTTGGAGTGTGTCCCACTGTTCCTGCGAGATCTCCGATGGCGCGCCGACCATCAGGTCCGACCCGCTGGCCGTCTTCGGAAACGCGATCACTTCGCGCAGCGATTCCTGCCCCGCCATCAACATGACCAGCCGATCAATTCCCAGCGCGATTCCCCCGTGCGGCGGCGCCCCGTAATCCAGCGCGTCCAGCAGAAACCCGAACTTATCCGACGCCTCCTCCGGTCCGACGCCAAGCGCGGTGAACATCCGCTCCTGCGTCTCGCGCCGATGGATCCGGATCGACCCCCCGCCGAGCTCATAACCGTTTAGCACCACATCATACGCCTGCGCGCGCACCGCGCCGGGCTGCGACTCCAGCAGCGCAAGATCCTCTTCCATCGGCATCGTGAACGGATGGTGCATGGCCACGTAACGGTCCGCTTCCTCGTCGTGCTCGAACTGGGGAAACTCCGTGACCCACAGAAAACGGTGGACGCCTTCCTCGATGAGGCCAAGTGTCCTGCCAAAGTGCAGGCGCAGCGCCCCAAGCGCGTCCGCCGCCACGCGCGGCCGATCCGCCACGAAAAGGATCAGGTCCCCCGCCTGCGCCATCGTGTGTCCCACGATGCCCTGTAGTTGCTCGACTGAAAAAAACTTCGCGATCGGCGACTTCACCGCGCCGCCCTCTTCCACGATCATCCAGGCGAGTCCCTTTGCCCTGTACCGCGCTGCGATCTTCCCAAGGTCGTCGATGTCCTTGCGGCTGTACGAGCCGCACCCCGGCGCGACCAGGGCCTTCACCACCCCGCCACGGGCAAGCGCGTCGGCGAACACCTTGAAATCGCATCCCGCCACGCGCTCCGACACATCGCGCAATTCCAGCCCGAAACGCAGGTCCGGTTTGTCCGATCCGAAGCGGTCCATCGCCTCGCGGTACGTCAGGCGCGGGAAGGGCCGCTCCGGCGCGGCGCCGAGGACGCCCGCAAACAGTTCGGCCAGCATCTGTTCCATCAGGTCGAGGATGTACTCCTGATCCGCAAACGACAGTTCGATATCAAGCTGGGTGAACTCCGGCTGTCTGTCCGCGCGCAGGTCCTCGTCGCGAAAACAGCGCACGACCTGAAAATAGCGTTCGTACCCCGCCACCATCAACAACTGTTTGAAGAGTTGGGGCGATTGCGGCAGCGCATAAAACTCGCCGGGGCGCAGCCGGGACGGTACAAGATAGTCGCGCGCGCCTTCAGGCGTGCTTCTCGTCAGGTACGGCGTCTCGATTTCAAGGAACCCGCGCCCGTCGAGAAAGTCGCGCACGCCTTTCACCGCGCGGTGGCGCAACTGCAGCGCCTGCTGCAACTGCGGACGGCGCAGGTCGAGGTAGCGGTAGCGCAGCCGCACCGCCTCATCCACCTGTCCGTCGTCGTCGATCGCAAACGGCGGCGTCTTGGCCGTATTCAAGACCGTCAATTCGCTCACCAGCACCTCGACGGCGCCCGTTTCCAGCTTGGGATTGACCGACGCCGCGTCGCGCAGGACGACCTGCCCCTGCACAGCGATGACGTACTCACTGCGCAAGCGGTCCGCCGCGTCCAGCGCCGCCTGATTGACATCGGGCCGAAACACCAGTTGGACAATGCCCGACCGGTCCCGCAAATCGATGAACACCACGCCGCCCAGATCGCGCCGCCGCGCCACCCAGCCCGCAAGCCGAACGGACTGCCCGGCGTGCTCTTCACGCAACCTGCCGTTCTCGTGCGTGCGCTCCATATCGCCCTATCCCCTCTCCCGGACACTCGCCACGAGTCGCGCGACATGTCCGGCGACCTGCCGCAACGGCACGGCCGCCTGCTGCTTTTCCACCAATTCACGCACGGACGCGACGCCCGCCGCCACTTCGTCGTCGCCGATCAGGACCGCCGCCCGCGCCTGCAGCCGGTCGGCCGTCTTCAACTGCGCCTTGAGGCTCCGCCCCGTGTAGTCGACCTCAGTCGCGACGCCCGCGTCGCGCAATTCCCGCGCCACCTTGAGGGCGGCCATGCGCCCGCCTTCGCCGAGCCCGATCACGTACGCGTCAACCGTATCCGCTCCATCCTCCGCCACACCGTTCGCCTGCCGCGCGAGCATGAGCCGCTCCATGCCCCCGGCAAACCCGATGCCGGCCGTCTCCGGTCCGCCGAGGAGCCGGACCAGGCCGTCGTAGCGACCGCCGCCCAGGATCGTGCTCATGGCGCCGATGCTGTCCTCCATAAATTCAAACGCCGTCCGCGTATAGTAATCAAGGCCCCGCACAAGAACCTTGTTCACCGTATACGGCACGTCAAGCGCGTCGAGGCCGGCCTTCACCCCGGCAAAGTGCGCCGCGCAGTCGTCGCACAGGTGATCCGTGATCGTCGGACTCTGCAACACGACGGGATGATCGCGGTCAATCTTGCAGTCCAGCACGCGCAGTGGATTCTTCTCCAGGCGGCCCTGGCAGTCTGCGCACAGTTCCTCGCGAACGGGCGTCAGGTGCGCCAGCAGCAGATCCCGGTGCGTCGCGCGACAGGCCGGGCACCCGACGGAGTTCAGTTCAAGACGCAGCGACTGGACGCCCGCCGCGCGCAGGAAGCGGTCCGCCAGTTGGATGACTTCCGCGTCCAGGCGGGGATCAACCGATCCGAGAGCCTCCACCCCGTACTGCTGGTGCTGTCTGTACCGCCCCGCCTGCGGTTTCTCATAGCGAAAAATCGGACCCATATAGTACAGCTTGAGCGGCAGCGGTCCACCATACCACTTGTGTTCGACAAACGCCCGGGCCACGCCGGCGGTGCCCTCCGGGCGAAGCGTCATGCTGCGGCCGCCGCGATCCGTGAACGTATACATTTCCTTCTGCACAATATCCGTGGTATCTCCCACGCCGCGCTCAAACACCTCGGTATGCTCAAAGACAGGCGTGCGAATCTCGCGGAAGTGGTACGCGTGAAAGGTCGCGCGCAGCAGTTCCTCCACACCCTGCCACGCAAACGCCTCCTCCGGCGTAAGATCACTCGTCCCGCGCGGTTTTGCATGCTCGGCCACAGCCTCATCTCCCTTTTACACACGCATTTACACACGCACTCCGGACATAAACAGAAAGACACCATCCGTCCCGAGGGACGGGCGATGTCTCTCACCCGCGGTGCCACCCTGCCTTCCGTCGCACCGCCGCAGACGGTGCGTCACAGCGCTCATTTGGATAACGGGATCGCCATATCCCGGCCGCTATTTTGTCATAGGACGTCTCCCAGGTGTCTTTCCCGCCGATTCGCGCAAAGCGGCTTTCAGCCATGGCCGCCTCTCTCTGGGCGCTGCGCCGGAGGTACTCTCCTGTTCTTCGACACGTATCCAATTTTGCTCAATATATTACCGATTCTCGCTCAGTTTGTCAAGCCCACATTATCCCATTTGATTCGGCGCCCGTTCTGTATCGCTTCACACACCCGGCGCAACGCGGCGAGCTTGACGTCGAGCACGGCGTCGATCGTCTCCACATAGGCGCGCGGTTCCCGCGGATTCTTGTGCTGTCCCGCCCGCACCCCGCCCGGCAGCACCCATTTGCTCGCGCCGCCGCCGCCCACCGCCACGATCGTCTCCGCCTCCTCAATGATGCTGATGTTGTAGACGCCCTCTTTCCCCGGCTGCGCGTAACCCACATTCTCCAGGTTCGCCAGGATGTCCTTTTGGCGGTAGAGGTAATAAGGGCGGAGACCGGCCGCCTCGACCGCGGCCTTCGCGTGGTCCATCATCTGCACGACCGTCCCGTCGTCCGGGATCGCGTAGTCGTCGCGGTGGCCCGTCACGGCCGCCGACCGCTTGAAGGACAGCGTGTGCAGGGTGACCGAGTCGGGCGCAAGGCGCAGCGTCCTGCTGACCGAGTCCGCGACGGTCGCGACATCCTCCCCGGGCAGCCCCATGATGAGGTCCATGTTGATATTGGTGAAACCCGCCTCGCGAAACAGGCGGAAGCGTTTGTCAATGATCTCGGGCGAATGCCCGCGCCGGATGGCGCGCAGGGTGGCCGCGCGATACGTCTGCGGATTGACGCTGACCCGATCCACGCCCAGTTCGCGCATGACGGCCACGCGATCCGGCGTGATCGTATCGGCCCGCCCCGCCTCCACGCAAAACTCGCGCCACTCCCCGGCGCCCGGCAGATGGCGCAGCAGGGCCTCCAACACGCGCTGCAGTTCCGGCGCGCGCAGGCTCGTCGGCGTGCCGCCCCCCACATAGACCGAGGTGACCGCCACGCCGTACTCGGAGAGCAGGCTGCCGACGGCGAGGATCTCCTTTTCCAGCGCCGCGAGAAAATCACCCGCGTACGCCGCCTTCTCCCGCATCGAGTAGGCGGGAAACGTGCAGTACGCGCAGTGCGTCGGACAAAACGGCACGCCCAGATAGACGCTGACAGCGCGCCGCGACAGACTGTGCAGGTCGGGCATCACGCGCAGCTGGCGCTCTGCGGTCTCCACCGTCAAACGGGCCCGCTCCGGGGACACGAGGAACTCCTGCTCCAAATCGCGCGCCGTCCGCGCGAGCGCCTCGCCGTCGGTCGCCCTGGCCCGATGCGCACGCAGGCGCGCGTGGGCGAGCTTGGTCGGCCGCACGCCAGTGAGAATGCCCCAGGGCTGCGACCGGCCGGTCAATGTGCGAAACGCCTCGTGCAGCGCGTGCAGCGACGCCCGCTTGGCCGCCCGCCGCACGAGTGGCTCCGTGCGCTCCGTATGCTCGGCCCGCTCCGCTCCTCGGGAAGGGTCAGACGCCGCCCCTCGGGAACGGTCAGACGCCGCCGCTCGCGAAGAGTCGGGCGTCATCGCGTCTGACGTTGCTCGATCCTGCGCCCCATCCTGCTCCCGCGCCGCGAACGGCTCGGTGCGCTCCGTCCGCGCAACCGCATCCGGGCGGCCGGACAGTATCCGTACCGCCCGGACGCGCGCGCCGACCCCAGCCGCCGCGAACTCCAGTTCCACGTGGATGGTGATGTCCACCGGGGCGGCGGCGCCCGCAGACGCGGACGCCTGGGCCCCGCAAGGGGCCTCTGTCACGCGAATGTCGGCCCCCGGGTAAAACAGGCCCGCCATGCGCGCCCATTCAATCTCGTAACAGGCCCCGCTCCACGCCACGTCAATCCGCATCGTCCGCACCCGCCGCCACCCGAATCCCCACCGGGGCGGACCCGTCAAACAGGCCGACGCGCGCCGCCAGATCCATCCCCGCGGCGCGCAGCGCAGCGACGAGACTGTCCGCCTGCGCCGCGGGCACGGCGAGCAGCAATCCGCCCGAAGTCACCGCGTCGGCCAGCAGCACCCGCGTCAACTCGTCCACCCCGTCCGCGAACGCGGTCGCCTCGCCGACAAACGCCCTGTTGCGCTTGCTCCCGGCGGGCACAAGCCCATGCTGCGCATACTCGCGGGCCCCAGGCAAAATGGGCACCGCAGCGGCGTAGAGCGCAAGCCCCACGCCGGAGGCGCGCACCATCTCCAGCGCGTGGCCGAGCAGCCCGAAGCCCGTCACATCGGTCGCCGCGTGCACAGCAAAGCCGTGCGCGACGTCCGCCGCGCCCTTGTTCAACATCCGCATCCAGCGGATCGCCTCGTCCGTGTCCTCCGGCGAAGCCGCCGCCTCCTTGATCGCCTTGGACACGATGCCCATGCCGATCGGCTTGGTCAACACCAACGCGTCGCCCGCCTGCGCCCCCGCGTTTGTCCACATCGCGCCTGGATCCACCACGCCCGTGACGGCCATTCCGTACTTCGGGTCCGCGTCGTCGATCGAGTGCCCCCCGAGTAGGGCCACCCCCGCTTCACGCAGCTTGTCGGCTCCCCCGCGCAGGATGTCCGCGAGGATCGCCTTGTCCAGCTTGCTGATCGGAAAGCCCACGATGTTCAGCGCCGTGAGCGGCCGCGCGCCCATCGCGTAGAGGTCGCTCAGCGCGTTGGCCGCGGCGATCTGGCCGAAGGTGAACGGGTCGTCCACGATCGGCGTGAAATAGTCAACCGTCTGAACGAGCGCGAGGTCGTCCGACAGGCGAAACACACCCGCGTCATCCGACGTGTCGAGCCCGACCAGCAGATCGGGATTCGGCTCCTCGCGCGGCAGAAACGACAGGACTTCCCTCAGGTCACCCGGACCTATTTTGCACCCTCACCCAGATTTCTCAGTCAGTGTCGTCAGGCGCACGGCCTGCCGCAAGTCGCGCGGCAACCCCCGCGACCCATGTGACAAGTCCGTCAAGTTCCTCGGGAAAGACGGTTCGGACATCGAATATCACCTCTTCTCGCGCCACGCGGGCAATGATCGGCGGTGCAACGGCGCGCAGCCCTTCCATGAACTGCGCCGCCGATACGCCGGCAATCGCGACGGCCACCGCGAACGACGGCAACTGCTCAAGCGGCAACGCCCCGCCGCCGACCTGCGCCGTCGTCTCCAGCACCCGGCAGGCGACGTCCGGCGCCAGCTTGGCCAGCCCCGCCGCCAACCGCCGCGCGTCGGCCTCCAGTTCCTCCACCGGGCGCGTGAGCAGGCGCAGAGTCGGGATCCGCTCGTACGCCGTGCGCTCGTCGTCATACAGCCGCAGTGTCGCCTCAAGCGCGGCCAGCGTCAACTTGTCCACCCGCACCGCCCGCGCCAACTGGTTGCGGCGGATGCGCGCCACCAGTTCCCCGCGCCCGCAGATCACGCCCGCCTGCCCGGCGCCAAGCAGCTTGTCGCCGGAAAACAGCACGACGTCGACGCCCGCCGCAACGCTCTCGCCGATCGTCGGTTCATCGCCCACACCGCGCGCGCGCAGATCCACCAGCGATCCACTGCCCAGATCCTCCACCAAGAGCGCGCCGTAGCGATGCGCCAACTCCGCCAGGGCCTCGAGCGACGGCCTGGACGTGAAGCCGACAATGCGGAAATTCGACGTGTGCACGCGCAGCACCATGTCGGCCCCATCCTCGAGCGCCGCTTCG
>JAKACX010000003.1 GCA_021821055.1 Bacillota bacterium | reverse complement strand
ACCTGTCCTGTGAGCACGGGCTGGTCGAATGATATTCCGACAAAACTCTGTGCAGCAAGGTTGTACACCTCGTGCGGTTGGTATTTTTGCATCATACGGATCTGGCCAGAAAGGTCCTCAAGGTCCATGCACTCCAGTATGATCTGACTTTCAACGCCCAAATACTTTAATCGCCACGTATCGATGCTGCTCGTCCTGCGATAGGTTCCCACCACGCGATATCCCTTACCAACCAGGAGCTTGGCAAGATACGCACCATCCTGACCCGTGATTCCTGTTATCAGTGCTGTCTTTCTCAAAGTTGTCTTCCACCTCGCGGAATGGTTTGGATTGATTTGAGTATAGCGGAACGAAACGTCGCTGACGAGAACTGAGAAGCATGTCGTCGAATGGCTTCCGCGTCGAAGCTCGTCTGTTCCAGGAGTTCGATGGCCTTCGCAACCGCTGCGGGAGACTGTTCGTCAAAGAGAACCCCGGTCTTCATGTGTATGACGGTGTCGACAGCCCCGCCTCTTCCGAAGGCGACGACTGGTTTGCCGAAAAGCTGCGCTTCCACTGGGGTCAAGCCGAAATCCTCTTCGCCGGGGAAGAGAAATCCGGAACAACTCCCATAAAGGATTTTTGCATCGTCGTCGGAAAAGGACGTGATGAAGTGGACCGCAGGGCCACCAAGGGCGCGCAGACGGTCAAGTTCAGGACCGGTTCCTGCGATCACCAGTCGGCGTCCAAGGCGCCTGCATGCTTCGATTGCAAGGTCAACCCGCTTATAGGGAACCAGCCTGCCGAGCGACAGGTAGAATGGACCTCCCGCCAACTCTGGAAGCAGATCGGCGATGGCTCCCTGTGGTTCCGCCGTATCCATGGTCGCAGGCGGGAAAATGACGGTCGATTCCCGGTGGTAGTAGCGTTTAATGCGTGCAGCCACTTCGCCGCTGCACGCGATATACTGGGTAACGCGCTGCGCGGTGCTGTAATCCCAACGGCGCATCAAGCGCATCAATAATGACATGACTGCTCGTGCCATTGGCGACCGCAAACTGTTGCGGTAGTCCTCGTATCCACTCCAGGCGTATCTCATGGGCGTATAGCAGTAGCTGACGTGCGTGGCGCCATCCCTGGGCCGGACCCCGTTGGCGCACGCGTGGCTGCTGGTGATGACAAGGTCGTACGGCCACATGTCGAGCCAGGAATAGGCGAGTGGCATCAGGAACAGGTACATCTGATAGAGACGATGCGCCCACGGCAGCCGCTGAATGAATGTCGTGCGAATGTCCCGTTTGGCCAGTTCTTCTGGCAATTCGCAACGGCGCAGCACAGATGCGTAGATCACCGCGTCTGGAAACATGCGTGCCAATTCCAGTAGAACCTTTTCGGATCCGCGGAAATTTACCAGCCACTCGTGTACAAGTGCAACTCTCACAGTTTCACTCTGATTCTCCATGAGACAATCCTTCCAGATGGATGAACACAGATCCCCACGGCAGTCTCCATAAAGACACAAGCGTCGCGCAACGAACTGAGTTTATCATATGGTCGCTCGAAATAGGATAGAATGATAGAATTGCAACAGGACAGACAGGCCTATGGAGGCAATGGTGTTGATAGTTTGGTCGAGATTTTCACAATGGTTTAGTGTTGGGTCAGACGACAAGAAACGGTATTGGACGGTCATCCTCGCGCTGTGGCTCGCCTTCGTCATCTTTCATTCAGCGGTCTCGCTGCTGATCAAGGGTCCGTTCATCTTCATCGATGAACTCCTTTATCACAAATTGTCCGTCCATCTGATTCATGGGGCAGGGACGACATTTCGCGGCGGGTCCGTGCACTTTCTGCAACTGGGCTATCCGATCTGGATATCTTTCCTCGCATCCTTGGGCAAGTGGTACCATCTTACACTCTTGTGGAACAGCATCACATTGGGAAGCACGGTCGTTCCGCTGTACCTGACGTTCGCGCGTCTTGGACGGCGCAAGGTTGGGTTGCTCGTTGCTGTCCTGTTCGCTGCATCACCCATTACCCTGTTTGCTGAGACGGTGATGAGTGAGAATCTGGCCATTCCTCTGATCGCTTGGTATGTGTACGCCTTCGTGTCACTTGGCGGCGTCTACAGGCATGAGAGGTCGAGGACTTGGATATGGGACTTTCTCGGCATGGGAGCGCTCGCGGGAGCGGTTTTTTCGGCGAAGGTGACGGGGCTGGCGCTGGTCGCGGCTACCGTGGCGTGGCTGATCACGGAGACCTGGCGGGCGCGAAGATGGGGTGTCGGCGTTCTTCATGCTGGCGCCTATCTCCTCGGTTTCTTGCTCTTCTACGTTCTGCTCGTATGGATGACAGGGAGTGGGTTCACGAACAATTTCTATACCTCCGGACTCACGGGCGGCATAAGCCTCTCCATTGCAGGGACAAGCCTGGTGGCCAATGTGTCGGGCTTTACTGTGCTAGCAGGTTTCTTTCCCGTGTCAATTTGGCTGGGCAACCAAGGAGCAGATCGCCGCGAACGCTCTCTGGCCGCATTTTTGCTCATCGCCAGTCTGATCGTCATCGTGATGTCCGTGATTAATGACGGGGTGGCGCATAATTGGCGAGTGCATGAGCGCTACTGGTATGTGTTCATCCCCTTTGTCATGGGCCTTTGGCTGTGCGGGCCGGGCATAAAGGGAAAGTCAGTCAAAGCTGGCACGCCGATCTCGAGACTCGTCCTCGTGGGCATCGCTGCCGCGTGTGCTGCTGCGTTGCCATTTTATGCACAGGGCTGGTCGATGACCGATGCACCGTCTCTGATCCTGCTCACTGCGTTGGCCCGAAAGCTCGGTATGATAATCTCGATGGTCGTGGCAGCCATTGGTCTGTGGATTTGGCTCGACGCCTGGGCAAATCTTCGCCGCGCGCGGTGGCAGGAGAGTAAAGGGATGCGGACCCCGGTGCTCGTAATTGGACTCGTTCTGCTCGGTCTAACGGTGTCGGGTGCGGGCGCGCAGGTCATAAGCGACGGTCACCTTTATAAGTCTTATCAAGATCTGCTCCCTCTTGCCTGGAGGGGAAAAGACATCCCTGATCTTCATGTGATCGTGGGCGGTTCGATGAATCCGCGTGTGGTGTGGCTGTATGAAGCCAGCGCGGCCGTGGGGGTGAGGATCTACGCCGTTCCGCCGGGTGCATTCGATGGGTGGAACGTACGTGCGGTCCCGAAGCACTTGACGCCGGGCTACTGGATTTCGCTGACTCCGAACGCACCGCTCGCCGGCCATGGCGGCGTGTCGTTGGCGTCCGAGACGTACCAGCATGTATGATATAGTGTAATGCACAACAACTCGGAGGAGGAGCGATGATGAGACTGGTGCTGCTGTCGGGTGGATCGGGGAAGCGTCTTTGGCCGATGTCCAACGACATCCGCTCGAAGCAGTTCCTGCGGGTCCTGCCGACTGAGGATGGAGAATCCGTGTCCATGCTGCAACGGGTCTGGACCCAGCTCGGCGAGGCGGGTCTTCGAGAGAGTTCGCACATCTGTGCGTCGCGGGTGCAACTTGACGTAATTGAGGCACAGATCGGGCAGGCCTCGTTCATTGAAGAGCCTGCGCGCCGGGACACCTTTCCGGCCATTTCGCTGGCATCTGCCTATTTATTGGATGTGGAGGCGGCTTCGGAGGATGAAATAGTTGTCGTAATGCCTATTGACCCATACGTGGACGGTGAGTTCTTTTCAAGCCTCAAGTCGCTACCTCAGGTGCTGATGGAATCGGATGCCGATATGGTGCTAATGGGTGTGCGTCCCACTGAGCCCAGCAGCAAGTTTGGCTACATATGCACTGAGCCAGAATTGCACCCGAACGGTGTCTTCGACTGGAAGGGTGTCTCTTCGTTTGTGGAAAAGCCGACCCGGGACGTGGCAGAGGAATTGGTGGCGCGAGGATCCCTGTGGAACTGCGGCGTGTTCTGTTTCCGGCTCGGTTACATGAAGCGCGCGCTCAGTGATCGCGGGTTGCCGCTGTCCTACAGGAACCTCTCTGAGGAGTTTCTCTCGCTGCCAAAACGGAGCTTTGACTACGAGGTCGTCGAAAAGGCGTCCTCCGTCGCCGTCCATCCGTTTTCGGGCCTCTGGACGGATTTGGGTACCTGGGGGTCGCTCTCGCAACGGATCGTCGATCGATTCATCGGCAAAGGACGACAATTTCGTTGTGAGGAAACGCATGTCATCAATGAGTTGGGGATCCCTCTTTTGGCGATTGGGTTGCGGAACGCGATCGTCGTGGCCACGCCCGACGGGATGCTGGTCGCCGACAAGGAAATGAGCACCCAGGTGAAGGAAATCGTGGCTCCCTATGCGGGACGCCCGATGTTTGAGGAACGTCGGTGGGGATTGTATCGCGTCATGGACTATCAGGAGCTGTCTGACGGCACGGAAGTCCTGACAAGGTGGATCGAATTGCTGCCGGGCCATAATCTCAGCTATCAAAAGCACGAGAGACGCGCGGAGATGTGGACGGTCCTGGAGGGGAGCGGAGAAGTGGCCATCGACGGGCGCTTGGTCCATGTCACCGCCGGCGATGTTGTCAGGATCCACCCTGAGCAATGGCATGCGATCCGCGCACGGGACAAGCTCGTCTTCATAGAGGTCCAACGGGGATCGGAGATCGTGGAGCATGACATCATTCGGCGCTATCATACATGGGGGGAGATTGTTGACTATCTCGCCATCACTGGAAACCGGCGAAGTGTCGATGCATTGTCGATGAAGACCAGTTCCATTTCGTCGGCGCCATGAGGAAAGCCCCCATGCGCAGACCGGCGCTGTCAATCGTGGCGGCGACTGGGGGCTTGACAGGACGGCGCGTCGATTCGGGTCCATGTGTCGATTCAGTTGTCGATCCCGCCCTCAACAGCTTCCCGGGCGCTGCGCGCAGACCGTGGTTGTGCCCGGCTGCGTAGCCGATGTTGGTCTGATTGATGTGGATGCTGAGGTCGATCGACGCGGGGTGGACAGCGACGGGTTGCGCGACGTGTTGGCGCAGGACATCGGCAGTGTTGTCCTGCGACGCGTTATCGAGGATCACGACGGGGAGGGGCGGCAGTTCCTCCTTTCCGACCGTTCGAGTACGCGAGCCCCATACGATTGAGTGGAGAAACGGCGTGGATCTCGATCCCGTCGCACAAACAGCGTCAGCAGCATGTGTCGCTGCCGCGTCCGATGGAGGGAGCGCTGCTATTTCACGGAAGCGGCAGCCTGCTCGTTGTTTCCCGTGGGCATTCCGATGCCCTTGGACAGTTGGTACACCACGTACTGATTGAGGCTGACGCCTTCTTCACGCGCCTTCTTGACCAAGGTCTTGTGAAGAGACTTCGGCAGTCGAGCGATAAACCTGCCGGAGAATTCTTCTGGATCGGCAGCCGGCACAGGGATCTCTATACCCATCTCCAAAGCGGCCGCGAGCCATTCCCGTTTCGCGTCTTCGATCATTCGGTATGCGTCCTCAACCGTTTCTCCCTGGCTGATGCAGCCTGTCAATTCATTGATTTTCACAGCAAATCCTCCTTCCGGCGACGGAACCAACGTAATCGAATAGGGGAGCGACAGGTAGTGATCGAGCGATTTCTCCTCCATTAGAGCAGACCCTCCTTTTTGAGCGCCTCGATAATCATGTGTACAATTGCATCCAACAACGTTTCGAACCGGCTCGCGTTCGTCGCCTCCAGCCTTATGGTATCATATGCAGTATCGTTTTGCGGGCGTTGTACGCAGTGTGCAGGGCCCACGTATCCTTCTTCCACGTTCGGCTAACGATTCTTCTCGAAATCGATTCGCTTGTAGACCCGTCTATCCCGTATCTCGGAGGACTTTGGAGTGATTATCTGTTGCCGTCACTGGTGCTCGGGACCTCGGACCCGACGCTCGCGGTGGCCATCGTGAACTTTCAGCCGCCTCCCTTCGCGCCCGTGGGAAACGCCTTCAACATTCAGTTGGCCGCGTTTACGCTCTCGTGTATTCCGCTTGCGCTTCTGTTTACTTTTTTAATGCGCTATTTTGTAGAAGGCATGACCAGCGGCGCCATGAAGATGTAGTGTCGAGGCATTCGGCGGCGCCCGTAACCGCAGAGGAGGCTGACGGGATGCGACTCAAGCGGCGTTGGACCGTGCACGTCATTCATCACGCGCATACCGACATCGGGTACACGGACAGACAGGAAGTGATCGGGCGCGCCCACGCCGACTACATCCGCCAGGCCATCGCGATCAGCGAAGCGGCGCACACCGGACAGCACCCCGAGTGGGAATCGTTTCGCTGGACGTGCGAGACGCACTGGGGCGTCGAGCAGTTCCTGCTGCGGTCTACGGAGCAGGAGAAGGCCTCGTTGGCGCAGGCGGTCAGGCGCGGAGACATTGAGCTGACCGGCAATTACCTCAACATGACGGAACTCATCGACGGGCGGCCGCTGCGCGAGGCCCTGCAGAGGGCGCAGGTCTTCTCCCGGTCGCTTGGCGCGACGGCCGACGCCGCGATGACGGCGGACATCAACGGGTACAGCTGGGGTTACGCGCAGTGTCTGCATGATGCCGGGGTTCGCCGTCTGCTCTCGTGTGTCCACACACATCACGGGATGTATCCGGCGGCGCGCACGCAGACGCCGTTCTGGTGGGAGACGCAGGGCGGGGAACGCCTGCTCGTGTGGATTGGCGACCACTACAATCTCGGAAACGAACTGGGCATCAGTCCGGAGGGATTTCTCACGTACACGTTTCGCGACGGGATCCCCGCGTACGGGGCGGTCAAGGATGGCTGGGAGGTCTCCCAGGTGCGCGTCGAGGCCTTCCTGCGCGAACTGGAGGACAGGGACTACCCGTATGATTTCGTCCCCGTGACCGTGTCGGGTCTGGTCACGGACAACGCACCGCCCAATCCGGCCGTGATCGAATTCATCCATCGCTGGAACGGGCGACACGCGGACCAGGTCCGCCTGGAACCGAGCACGCTCCGGGAGTTCTTCGCGAGCGTGGAACAGGCGGCGGCGGAGATTCCCGTGTACCGCGGCGACTGGCCCGACTGGTGGTCTGACGGCGTCGCGTCGACTCCGCTGTACACGCAGATCTTCCGTGAGGCGCAGCGGACGCTTGAGACGGCCGACCGACTGGCGGCGGCAGCGCGCGCGAGTGCGGAGGATGAAGCCGGATCTGCGGAGACGGCGGAGACGGCGGAGACGGTCGACCGACATGCGGAGACTGCAACTGGACAATCAGGAGGGATCACACGGCGGGCGGTTCAGGTGTGGAGGGACTCGGCCGTGGACGATCTCATGCTGTACGCCGAGCACACCTGGGGCCACCACGCGTCTGTCGATCAGCCGTGGACGATTGGCGTCCAGGGGCTACAGGCGCGTAAACAGGCGTATGCGGTAGCGGCCCACGAGAAGGCCATGACCGTTTTGGACGATGTCCTGGAGGCGTACGGCGCCCTGGGGCTGGCCGCGCGCCGTCCACTGTTTTTCCAGGCCGTCAATCCCTACGCGCAGGCTGTGTCGGGCCTCGCCATGCTGCCGCTGGAGGCGTGGGAAGCCTCCAGACAGGGAGAGGCGCGCGTTGTCGACGCGGCGACAGGTCAGGCGGTCGTCGCACAGCGGCTGCGCTGTGACGGCAGAACGCACCTGGCGGTGCCGGCGGTGCTCGGGGCGGGCGCGCGCGCCGCGTGGAAAGTGGAACTGGCGCAGGAGGCGGAGGTCCTGCGGCCCGGAGCCGCACGGCCAACAGACGGCAAGGCCGAAGCGGTCAAACGCCGGACGATCACGGACGGCGTCGCTGACGTGGCGCACGAGGAAATCGGCGAAGGGCCGTTTGTGTTTACACAGACGTCCCTGACATCGCCGTTCGTTTGCGTGACGTGGGAGGTTGGCCGTGGCGTGATTTCCATGCGCGAGCGCGCTGGAAATCGCGAACTGCTCGTCCAGGATGGCGGCGCCGGGGCATTTGCGCCCATCTACGAGGTGACGGCGCCGCGCGACGGTCAATCCCAGGTGCAGGTGCGCGGTGCGATGGGACGCAACCGCAAGGGCATGCCGTGCAGGCGGACGCAGGGCGAACTGGTGGAAGTGCGGCGCGGCCTTGACGGACCCCTTGCGGCTTCCGTGGAACTCGTCCACGAGGCGCCGGGGATGCGCCAATACGTGGTCGTCATCACGGTGTACGCCGATTTTCCAAGGGTTGACGCCGCTGTGCGCATGCACAAGGAGAGCGTGCGGGAGCCGGAGAATGTGTACATTGCGCTGCCGGTGTGCGCTGTGCGAGGCGCGGACGCCTCTGTGGAATGGACGGAAGGGCCAGCGCCCGCTGTCGCGCAGCTGGACCATGAGGACAGGGGAGAGAGTGCTGCGGGCGAGGGGCCACGCGGGGCGCCGAGCGTGTGGCTCGACAAGATGGGCGGCGGGGTGCGGCCGTGTATCGACCAATTGCCGGGGACGGGAACCGATTTCTACTGTATTTCCGACGGGTTTGCCGTCGTTGCGCCGGACTTCGGAGTGGCGGTCGCGATGCCGGACACGCCGCTGCTGCAACTCGGGCCGCTTTCCTATGGACGGCGCCGGTTGCACGGGGAGCGGAGGCCCGATGCGCCGTGGACGGTCCTGTACGCCTGGGCGATCAACAACTTCTGGGAGACCAATTTTGCGCCGGAGGCCGGCGGTTTCTACGAGTTCACCTATCGCGTCTCCTGGGGATCCGCGTTCGGGGACCACCGCGAGGCGCTCTCGTGGTGCAGGCGGATCAACCGCGGCATTCCCGTGTTCCGGTCCAATCCCGTCTGATAATCCTCCATCTCTACTTGGTGCCGCCGAATCTGGGTCCGCGCCATTCGCGACGGGTATATCTGCTGGCATCCATCATACGCGGGAGGTGTGGCATGTCAAATAAGCCGACGTATCACTTTATATCCCATACGCACTGGGACCGGGAATGGTATCTGACCTTTGAACAGTTCCGCCTGCGGCTTGTCAATCTTGTGGACAACGTCCTTGATCTGCTGGACCAAGATGAACGGTTCCGGCACTTTCATTTGGACGGGCAGACGATTGTCATCGGCGATTATCTCGCGGTCCGGCCCAGTCAACGGGAACGCCTGAAAACGCGGATTCAGGAGGGCAGAATTCTTGTCGGACCATGGTACGAGCAAAACGATCTGTTTCTCACCAGCGCCGAATCGACGGTGCGGAATCTGATCGAGGGCATCCGAATTTCACGGGAGATCGACAGCGAGATGAAGGTGGGGTACCTGCCCGACCATTTTGGACTGATTGGGCAGATGCCCCAGATCCTGCGCGGTGTAGGTATTGACAACGCCGTTTTCGGACGGGGATACGACATCCGGCGCCACGGGAGTCCACACTTTCGTTGGCGCGCACCGGACGGCAGTGAGGTCACCGGTATCCTGATGACGTATTGGTACAACAACGCGCAGCGACTGCCGGATGAAATGGGCGGCCTGAAAACCATCTTTGACCAGATCCGCACCCGCGAAGAGCGGGTCGCCGCACTGCCCCACTACCTGTTGATGAACGGTGTGGACCACCTGGAAGCGCAGGAGAATCTGAGTGCCGTGCTCGAAATGTTGCAAAGCCTCTACCCGGAGGAATGCGAATTTGTGCATGATACCCTGCCGAACTACGTGGACGCCGTAAAGGAATGGCCGGCCGGCCTTCCGGATGGATCATGGCCCACGGTATGCGGAGAATTGCGCGAGGGGCCCGACCTTTCGATTCTCAGCGGCACCCTGTCCAGTCGCGTCTACCTGAAACAGGCGAATGTGGACTGCCATGATCTGCTGGAGAAGTGGCTGGAACCACTTTCCGCCTGGTGTGCGATGCTCGGCCTGGATCCCTACGACCACGAAATCATTCGGCACCTGTGGCGGTCGTACATGGAAAACCATCCGCATGACAGTATCTGCGGGTGCAGCCAGGATGCCGTCCACGACCACATGATGGATCGTTTCGCGTCCGTAAAAGAAGTCGCTGAGGAGCTCATCGACCGGAAATTGCAGGTGCTGGCGCGACAAGTCCGGATGGATTCACTCGACCGCCAGGACCTCAAGTTGCTTGTGGTCAACACATCGCAACTCGACTCTCGTCCGGTGGTGAAGTCGAGCGTGTATTTCCTGGAAGAGGATGACGTCCATGATTTCTGTCTGGAAGACGCGCAGGGCCATTCTGTCGAGTACCGCGTGCTCCGCAGTGAGCCGAGTCGCATTCAGGTGCTCAGCCCCATCAATCTCCCGGGCGTACTCAGTGTCAAGCGCTTTGACATCGAGTGGACACCGTCTGTTCCGGCCTTGGGGTATGCGGCGTACCGCGTCCGTCCGCACATGGCCGGCAAACAGGTGACGGAGCGTGGGCTGTCCGGGCTGCCGGTCCTGGAAAATGGGCATCTGCGGGTCGATGTGCAGACCGACGGCGCGTTTCGCGTCACGGACAAGCACACGGGCGCGATTCTGGATCGTTTGGGGCAGTGGGAGGACGCCGGGGACAGCGGCGATTTGTACGTGTTCCGGGCGGTCCCCGGCGAGCAGCCCCGTGTCTGGTCACGGGCCGTGGAGTTCCTCGATCGGCGCTCGAACGCGTTGTACGACGAATGCCGTTACCGGTTCGTGTGGGAGTTGCCGGCGGGATTGGACCATACCTGCACACAGAGGCAGACGGAGACCGCTTCCTGCGCGTTTGAGGTGACGCTCCGTCTGGGGAGAGACTCCCGCCAGCTCGACTTCACGGCCGAAGTGGACAACCAGGCCAGGGATCACCGTTTGCGCCTGCTGTTTCCTGCGCCGCGCGAAGTCGCGCACGTCCTGGCCGGCGGCCAGTTTGACGCCGTCAGAAGAGCCTGGGGCGAGGGGCGGGAGTTTGACCGCGAAAGCAACCAGCAGCCCTTTTGGAAATGGGCGGCGGCCGTGGACTTCCAGGGCGGCGACGGCGGTTTCGCGGTATTTGCGAAGGGATTGCACGCGTATGAGACATCGCACGACGGCAGGACGATGGCCATCACCGTGTTGCGCGGCGCTGAGAACATCAACGTTCGGGCGGCGGTGCCGTTGGAAACCGATGTGCAGCCGAAGGGGCAGTGTCTGGGGAAGCACAGGTTCGAGCTGGCCATTCGCCCGACCGGCGATAAGGCCGGGAACACGACTGGCGACACGACTGGCGGCGACTCGGCCACCCGACTGTATCAAGAGGCGGAGGCGTTTCACCAGGGGGTCAGGACCCGGTTATTGGCGGTGGACGAGGAGAGATGGTCGCAGGGGAGGCCGTGGGTGCAAGGTTCGAAATTGACAGGCACATTCATGCGGCCGGATCCGAATGGACACAAGGAACGGCTTGCGGCAGTCGACACCTTCATGGCCTTGGACGGCGAGGCGCTGCTGTCCGCGGTGAAATGGGCGGAAGACGGGCAGGGAGTGATTGTCCGGCTCTACAACGTGGAAGAGAAGGACGTTTCCGTGGACATGCGCTTTTGTCGGCAGCCGGATCGGGTGTATCAGGTGAATCTGCTGGAAGAGCCGATGGCCGACGGGTTGAGTGCGGACGGCGCCAGCGCGGGACGCAGTTTCAACGTCTCGCTCGCTCCGAAAGGAATCGCAACCTACCATTTTATGGCGAACGGATGACGGCATGTCCCATGGCTGGAACCCTGGCGGTCCGCCCAGACACGGATCCAATGATTTCAGATGTTACACTGACATTGATAAAGGAGGATGCAGCGCATGCATGTGACGCAGGTGAAACACACTCTCATCAGCGACGATGTGTATCGGCGACTACGCGACGCGATCTTTAGCGGAGAACTGGCTTCTGCCCAGCGACTGGACATCAAACGTCTGGCCGAGGAGTTTGGCGTCAGCAACCACCCAGTCAACGAAGCTCTCAACCGCCTGGCGCTGGAGGGCCTTGTGACAGTCAAACCGCGAAGCGGCACATTCATCCGGACGCTGACACTGCCGGATATCCACCATATCCTCGATGCCAGATTAATGATCGAGACGTTCGCCGTGTCTTCCATCAGCGACCCAAGCCCCGACTCTTTGGCCGTCCTGGCGGAAAAGGCGGCGGTGCTGAGTGGCGTGGCCAATGAAGAACCCTTTCGTTTCGGAGCGTACAACGAAGCGGATATCGGATTTCACGAGACGCTGGTTGAGTTGAGCGGGAACCCGGAACTGCTGCGTTTGTACCGTTCCCTGCACGCCCATTTCGTGACGGCCCGCGCTTACTTCGGCAGGGCTTTGGAAAAGGCGATCGCCAACGAGGACGACCACCGGGATATCTACCTAGCCATCGTCAGACGGGATTATGGGCGGGCTCGGAATCTGGTTTTGCGTCACATCACCGATGCGAAGGAAGGAGTTCTCGGGATCGTGCAAAACGCAGGGGTGCGGTTGTGAATGTTGCTGTCGCTTCTGGATGCCAGGCGGATTCGGATTGTTCCCTTGACGGAATGGCGGCACGGGAGAGGGGTGAGTAAGGATGTCATTTCGCGGCAAAGTCGCGGTGGTGACGGGCGGTTCCAAGGGGATCGGCCTGGCGGCGGCGCGGCTGTTGGCGGGTCAAGGGGCGTCGACAGCGGTTGTTTCCTTTCATGACGCCGGCGACGTTGTGCGGGAAATACGCGGCACTGCGGGCCATGATCAAGTCATCGGCATTCAGGCGGACGTGTCGGACGCCGCACAGGTTCGGCAGATGGTGCAGCAGGTGACAGACGCCTTTGGGGGCGTCGACATTCTGGTCAACAGCGCCGGTATCCAGAGGTATGGGAACGTGGTGGACACAGATGAGGAACTGTGGGACCAGGTGATCGACACCAACTTGAAGGGCATGTTTCTGACCTCCAAGTATTGCATCCCGGCCATGAGAAAACGGGGCGGCGGCGCCATCGTGCACGTCTCATCCGTTCAGGCGTATGCGGCCCAGAAGGGGGTGGCGGCCTACAGCGCCTCGAAAGGGGGGATCAACGCGCTGATGCGGGCGATGGCGGTGGACCACGCGGCGGACGGCATTCGTGTGAATGCCGTATGTCCCGCGTCGGTGGATACGCCGATGTTGCGCTTTGCGGCGGATCTGCTGCGCGGTGAAATGTCGCAGGAGTCCATGGTCGAGACGTGGGGGGCCATGCACCCGATCGGGCGGGTCGGCACGCCTGAGGAGATCGCGCATTTGATCGCGTATTTGTGCAGTGACAAGGCTTCCTTCATCACAGGAGCGGACATCAAGATCGACGGAGGTCTGCTGTCTGCCATCGGGGTCGCACTTCCGGAGTAAGGAGACACCGCCATGAAGATTACGGATATTCGTGCGACGACGGTCACGGTGCCTTTGGAGGCGCCATTGCGACACGCCAATGGCGCTCATTGGGGACGGTTTGTGCGTACGATTGTGGAGGTCCATACGGATGAAGGAATTATAGGCTACGGCGAAATGGGGGGCGGCGGGGAAAGCGCCGAGCTCGCATTCGCTGGACTGAAGCATTATTTATTGGGGCATGACCCGTTTCAACTGGAAGAACTGAGATTTAAAATCTTGAACCCGACCGCATCTCTGTATAACAATCGGACACAACTGCATGCCGCCGTCGAATTCGCGTGTCTCGACATCATGGGCAAGAAGCTGAGTGTTCCACTGTATCAGTTGCTGGGAGGCAAGGTCCGTGACGAGGTGCCGTTCGCCAGTTACTTGTTCTATCGTTTTGCGGACGAGGGGACGGGCGTCGGGGAGGTCCGGACGGTCGATCAACTGGTGCGCCATTGTGGAGAATTGAAGCAAAAGCATGGATTCACCGTGCACAAGCTCAAGGGGGGAGTCTTTCACCCCGACTTCGAATTGGAATGCTATCGCGCGCTGGCCGACGCGTTCCCGGATGACAGGCTGCGCTACGACCCGAACTGCGTATTGAGCGTGGAACAGGCGATTCGTTTCAGTCACGCCATCGAAGGTCTCAACAACGATTATCTGGAAGATCCGACCTGGGGACTCAATGGAATCCGCCGCGTGAGGTCGATGACACGCATTCCGCTGGCAACCAACACAGTCGTCGTGAACTTCGAACAACTGGCGGCCAACATCCTTGATCCTGCGGTCGACGTCATACTGCTGGACACGACGTTTTGGGGCGGCGTCCGTGCCTGCATCAAGGCGGCGGGCGTGTGCGAAACGTTCCAACTGGGCGTGGCCGTGCATTCTTCCGGAGAACTCGGCATTCAACTGGCCACCATGCTTCATCTGGGCGCGGTTGTATCCAACCTGTCCTTCGCGGCCGATGCACACTATCATCATCTGCAGGACGATATTTTAAAGGGAGGCAAATTGCCCTACAGCAACGGCAACATGGCTGTGCCGGAGGGCCCGGGATTGGGCGTCGAGGTTGATCCGGACAAGATTCGCGAGTACGCGGAACTGTATCGTGAACTGGGCGGTTACCCGTATGACCGGGACCCGACTCGTCCCGAATGGTTTCCGCTGCTGCCCAACGAGCGCTGGGCAGATCCGTTGCGATAATGCCAGGCGGCGGATGAGGGGGGAATGACATGAACGAGCGTTCCGGTGTGGGGGGGCAAGGGGCCGTTGTCGCGGAGGATCAGGTGAGCGTCTTTTTCGATGGGACCTTCTCCGAACCGCGGCTCAATCATCCCGAAGGCATTGCCATTGATCACGAGGGATGCATCTGGTGCGGCGGCGAGGCAGGGGAGATTTTTCGCATTGATCCGGACGGCCGGCACATGGAACAGGTTGCCTCTACAGGGGGGTTCACGCTCGGCGTGGCCCTTGACCATCAGGGGAACCTGTATACGTGTGACTTGAAGCTGTCGGCCGTCTTCAAGCTGAACACGAAGACGGGAGAGCTCAGGCGATTTGCGGACGGCGGCGGGCGGGGCGGGAAGATCCGGATTCCCAATTTTCCTGTGGTGGATGCGGTGAACGGTTTTCTCTATGTCAGCGACAGCTTTGACGCGGGCCGGGCCGGGCCCGGTGTCTGGCGATTCGATCTGGAAACGGGCCGCGGCGGACTGTGGTACGAGCTTCCCTTGCGGTTCGCCAACGGGCTGGCCATGTCGGACAGCGGCGACGAACTGCTTGTGGCCGAGACCTTCGACTACTGTGTCAGCCGCATTCGCATCAAAAAGGATGGCACTCCCGGCGTCAAAGAGAAGGTGACAGATGTTCCCGCGCTCCCCGACGGGATCGCTCTGGACGCGATGGGTCGGATCTACATTGCCTGTTATGAGCCATCACTCCTGTACCGTTTCTCCGCTCAGGCGGGACTGGAACTGCTCTACCATGATGTGATCGCGCACACGCTCTGTCATCCGACGAACTGCGCGTTTCGGGGAAAGGACCTGTTTGTGTCCAACCTGGGACGGTGGCATATCACGAAGATTGCCGACGTACTCTAGGCGGCTGTCGCCATGCGCACGGCAGGGATTCGGGCCGGCGTCCGTATTCCTGGATGAAGCGCAACTCGTCATTGTCCTGGGCAGGCGCGCCAAGCGCGTGGACATCGCCACCGCGTCAACCATCCGCTGCTGTGTCAACGGACAAGCAGGAGGGCGGCATGTAGAGAGACGCGGTGGAACCGATCGACATGGCGGGATTGACAAGAATACGCAAGAGGCATAGTCTCGAAAGCGACAGCGGTGGCCCCCGTGTAGTATTTGAGAATCCGTTGGTGAGCGTCGCGCTGGGGAAAAGCAGTTCACATGCAAGGAGGTGCACTCATCGAGATCAGAGATAGTCTTATTCCAGGGGCTTTCGTAATTGTTCCTTTTTCAAATGAAGATGTCAGAGGGCGATTCGTCAAGACGTATAACGCGGACTATTTTTCTCTTCATGGTCTATCCACTGATTTCAAAGAGGATTTTTATTCGACTTCGAAACGGAATGTCTTGCGGGGGTTTCACTTTCAGACCCCACCCTGCGACCATACGAAAGTGGTTTGCTGCGTTCAAGGTTCGATATTTGACGTCATAGTCGATCTGCGCGTTGGTTCACCTACGTTCAAAAAGATGCAATCAATGGTGCTAAGCGAGGATGACGCAAGCCTCATATACATTCCACCGGGAATTGCCCATGGGTTCTATACACTGAGCGATACCGCCATGGTCATGTACAAGGTCACCAGCGTATATTCGGCAGAACACGATAGTGGTATTCGATGGGACTCGGCAGGGATTCCATGGCCAAGCGATTCTCCGATACTGTCTGATCGTGACGTGAAGTTTCCACGTTTGTCCGATTTCGTGTCTCCATTCGTGTATGAGAGTTGACGGAAGGGCGGACGGCCATGAAAAGAGTTGCACTCGTGACTGGAGCCACTGGATACATTGGATCTCATGTTGTCGCCAGGCTCGTGGGTATGGGATGGGATGTTCACGCTCTCATTCGCCGGGAATCGAGTGTCAGTGCCTTGGCGAGAATGGCAAACAAGATTGAACTTCATGTCATGGACGGGCACCGTAACGGTGGAGATCTCTATGACATCATCGGAGCGGCTAATCCGCAAATCGTTTTTCATCTCGCTTCCTTGTTTCAGGCGGAGCACAAACGCGGGGACATACCATTATTGATTGAAAGCAACATCGCATTCGGGGCGAAATTGGTCGACGCGATGCTTGAAAACGGTGTGAGAAACTTCATTAACACAGGGACATCATGGCAGCACTATAATGGTGACGCCTACAACCCGGTCTCTTTATACGCAGCGACAAAGCAGGCATTCGAGGCCATAATCGCATTCTATGTCGAGTCATCACATTTGAAGGTGATTACCTTGAAGTTAAGCGATACTTATGGCCCTGGTGACAGAAGGAGAAAACTTTTCACACTGCTCAGGGATTCCGCAGAGCGGCAGGACTCAATCCTGATGTCGCCAGGGGAGCAGTTCGTCGATTTGGTATACATCGATGATGTGGTGCAGGCGTATGTCGTTGCTGCCGAAAGACTGCTGAATACCACGGATTGCCGGGAAGAATACTCCGTGTCATCGACGGAACTGTATAAATTGAGGGAAGTGGTAGAAATGTACGCCGACATTGCGCAGGTCAATTTGCAGGTACAGTGGGGTGGCCGCGCATACCGAAAGCGAGAGGTCATGGTCCCGTGGCGAACTGGGCGGTGGTTGCCGGGATGGCAGCCTATCGTCAGTCTGGCAGACGGCATCAGGCGAATGGAGGCCGATCATTCCGAGAATGCGATGAATTCCAAAGACAACTCTTAAGAGACCGTCTTGTATGAACGTGCCGGGTTGGCACTGAATCCATTGTTAGGATTGGGAGAATGTTACATGAAAGTTGTCATTCTGGCCGGCGGGCTGGGAACCAGGCTCAGTGAAGAGACCGTTCTGAAACCCAAGCCGATGGTAGAGGTGGGGGACAAGCCAATCCTCTGGCATATCATGAAACACTACAGTCATTATGGATACAACGATTTCATCATTTGCCTTGGCTACAAGGGCTATGTGGTAAAGGAGTACTTTGCAAATTATTTTTTGCACAACAGTGACGTGACTTTTGACTTGAGGACAAATGCCTCGGAGGTACACTTCAACGCTGCGGAGCCATGGCGTGTGACGTTGGTGGATACTGGGTTGTCCTCAATGACCGGAGGGCGGATCAAGAGAATTGCGCCCTACGTGGGGAATGAGAAATTTTTCCTGACGTATGGTGACGGTCTCTCCAACATCAATCTAAATGATCTGCTCTCATTTCACGAAGGACATGGTAAGATAGCAACTGTATCGGCCATTCAGCCCTCAGGGAGGTTCGGCGCTCTGGAAATGGGGCCGGACTCCACCGTGCGATCATTTGTGGAGAAACCACCTGGCGACGGGGCTTGGGTCAATGGGGGTTATTTTGTCCTGGAGCCGGGGATATTCGAGTATATCACCGGCGATGAAACCATTTTCGAGCAAGAGCCATTAAGAAACCTGGCCGCGCAGGGGCAGCTTGCTGCCTTCCGTCACCGTGGATTCTGGCAGGCCATGGATACACTTCGTGACAAAATGCTTCTCGATGGTCTCTGGAAGAGCGGGAATGCACCTTGGAAAATACCTTGATCGCCGGAGGTCACGCCCCCTTGGAAGGACTATTCGGGAATGTTTACAGAGGCAAGACGGTTCTTGTGACGGGCGACACCGGCTTTAAGGGAACGTGGCTGTGTCTTTGGCTTCTGCAAATGGGGGCTAACGTCATTGGATTTGCGCTACCTCCCGAAACGAATCCAAGTATGTTTACGGCATTGGGTATGGATGCCCAGATCGACCATATTGACGGGGATGTGCGTGACTTCGACGGTCTCCAAAGGGTGGTGGCCAAGTACGAGCCTGATATTGTACTGCACTTGGCTGCGCAAGCGTTGGTTCGCCGTTCCTACAGAAATCCAAGAGATACCTTTTCGACAAACGTCATGGGCACGGTCAATCTCTTGGAGGCCGTCCGGCGGGCGGATAGAACAAGGGCCGTCGTCAATGTCACGAGTGACAAGGTTTACAGTAACCGAGAATGGGTGTTTGCATATCGGGAAAACGATGCTTTGGGGGGACTCGATCCCTATAGTTCCAGTAAGGCCTGCGCCGACCTGCTGACGGCAGTGTATCAGCAACCCACGTTCCACCATAAGGAAGTTGGGATAGCAACGGTACGCGCAGGAAACGTCTATGGCGGTGGAGACTGGGCGGACGAGCGTCTTGTGCCGGATATCGTGCGGTCCCTTGTCGAGGGGGCGCCGATTCATCTGCGTAACCCTGGATCTGTACGTCCGTGGCAATACGTGCTGGAGCCGCTATCTGGTTACCTTTCCCTCGCGGCGGAGATGTATTTAAGTCCGGCCAAGTTTGTTGGTCAGTGGAACTTCGGGCCCGTGGCCTCAAATGCGTTATCGGTGAGGGAATTTACGAGTCGTGTCGGGAACCAGTGGGGCGGATCGTACAGTATCGTAGAATCTGGTCCACAAACAATGCCGGAGGCAAACCTGTTGAAGCTGGACTGGACAAAAGCAGCATCTGAATTGAGATGGCGCCCTGTGTTCACGTTGGACGAGGGGATCAGGGAAGTCGTCAGTTGGTACCAAACGTATTACCTGTCTTCTGTTGATCTGGAGCGGGGCCTCACATACATTTCGAACTATGTCGCGGCAGCCGAGCGTGAACGTCTGGCATGGACGCCGTAGAGGGTGGCGCCCATCAAGCCCGAGAGGATGTTTGGACAAGGTGAACGAGCAAAACGCGTCGGTGAGACAGAAAATCGCTGACCTGATTCGCGAATCTGCGCCCACGTTGATGCCCGCGAACGATCCTACGAACGTTCCCGTTTCGGGGAAAGTGTTTGATGCCGAAGAGATGTGTCTTGCTGTGGACGCCGTCTTGGACGGCTGGTGGACGAGTGGGCGATTTGCCGCGGAGTTTGAGAAGGAATTCTCAAAATTCATGGGCGTTCGTGCCGCAATTTTGACCAACTCAGGGTCCTCCGCGAATTTGTTAGCCATCTCTGCACTTACATCTCCGTCCTTGGGCGGCAAGCGACTGCTTCCCGGTGACGAAGTCATCACCGTCGCCGCTGGTTTCCCCACGACCGTTGCCCCAATCGTCCAGAATCGCCTGGTGCCCGTCTTCATTGACGTCAAGTTCCCAACCTACAATGTAGATGAGACCTTGCTTCAGGCTGCCTTTTCAGAACGGACTGGAGCGATTGTACTTGCGCATACCTTGGGCAACACATTTAATGTGCAGGTCGTGTCTGATTTTGCAAAACGCCACGATCTCTTCCTGATAGAGGATGCGTGTGACGCGGTGGGATCGACCTATCTTGGCCGTCAGGTAGGGACGTTTGGCGATATCGCGACCGTCAGTTTCTATCCGGCGCACCACATTACGATGGGGGAAGGAGGGGCTGTACTGACTGACAGTCCGTCCTTGAAGAGAATTGTTGAGTCATTTCGGGACTGGGGGCGTGATTGCTGGTGCGATCCCGGGTGCGACAATACTTGTGGAGTCCGATTTCAGCAACAGTTTGGCGACCTGCCTTACGGATACGACCACAAGTACGTCTACTCACACCTGGGGTATAATTTGAAGGTGACAGACATGCAGGCGGCGATCGGGCTTGCGCAACTAAAGAAACTCCCAGGATTTATTTCATCCCGGAAAAGCAATTTTAGTGCACTATACAGTGGGTTGCGAGACCTGGAGGACCGTATCATACTTCCAGAACCGGAAGAGAATGCGGATCCCTCATGGTTTGGGTTTCCCATCACCCTCAGGAGAGACGGGTTTCGGGACAGGCGCACACTTACTGAGGCTCTGAATGAGCGTGGCATTGGCACTCGATTGCTGTTTGGGGGCAATTTGACGAAACAACTGGCCTTTAGAGGTGTCAATTTCCGTGTCGCAAGTTCCTTGGAAAATACGGATGCAGTCATGGAAAGAACGTTCTGGGTGGGGGTTTATCCGGGTATTGACGAAAGAAGGATGGACTATCTGATCCAGAACCTGCGAGACGCCTTGGGGTAGACTTACCAAGAGCAACCACACTCAGCGAAGGAGGGAATAACTATGTGTTCGAAGTCGGTAGACATATCCATTCTGATCACGCAGTACAATAAGCCGGAACTTACAGTTCAGTGTGTAACATCTTTACTTCCATATATTCCTCAACAATACATTGTTGAAGTGCTTATTGTTGATAACGGATCTACCCCGGGGACCATAGATCAAGTGGAAAATGCTCTTGGAAAGAGTGTCTCGATTCTTCGCCAGCCGACCAACATCAGTTTCTCTCGGATATGCAACCTCGGAGCACAAGCGAGTTCCGGGAGGCATATCGTTTTTCTTAACAACGACACGGTGACCTTTTCGGACTGGATCAGCCCGATGCTGAGTGCCTTCAAGGCCAATCCGGCCATCGGTCTAGTTGGTTCCCGTCTGCTGTACCCTGACATGACGATTCAGCATGCAGGTATTGTGTTTGCGACAGAGGGGATTTTTCCGCTTCACCCGGTGCACGTTTATAGGGGGATGGCCCATGATGATCCGAACGTTTTGATCTCTCGGCCGTATCCTGCAGTCACAGGTGCAGCTTTTATGATTGAACGGGAGCTGTTTGATGCAATCGGTATGTTCGATGAGCGGTACGTCTTCTCGGCAGAGGACATCGATTTGTGCCTAAAAGTCATCGAAGCTGGAAGAGTCGTATGGTATGAAGCAAATTCCACACTCATTCATCTGGAATCCAAGACACGCGCGGAAGAGCCTGGCAATACAACGCGTGACGAATGGAATCTGGAGTTGCTGAACGAAAAGTGGTTGAACCGCAGACTGTTTCAGATGAGCTTCGAGTTGCCCGGCACGAGTGGTCATCACAAGACACCATTGCTCTTTGTTGTGCATTGTCGTCGGAATATCAGATCGCTTTATCGGACTTCGAAAATGATCATTGGCAACATGAAGTCTGGCGATAGGCTGCTATTGGTCGACTGCGACGCCGACGCGGCAGCCAAGCAATATGCGGTTCACTTAACAAAACACAATAATTTTGTCGTATCCACTGCACAGGGCGAGTTTGAGGGTCTCTTGCGGGACGACGGGCCAGTGTCTTCAATTGCGGGATATGACGGCTTCAAAATCGTAGATTGGCGCGGGTTAGATGACTTCTCGCTCTTGATTGAAACTTTCAGAAAGGACGAGAAGGGATCTCCCGTCAGCGTGATCTCCCTCTTCTAAGATCAGCCAGTCCACAATCCCAGGGCGTTCATCTGGAAATCGTTCGTTCTGTAGCGGATATACAGGATCGGTTGAAATTCTGTACACGAGAGAACATAGAGTCTGGGCTGTTCTTCAGATCGGAGCGGTTTCGGACCACCGACGGAAGAGCGGACTGGCGATTCATGGAGGACCTGAAGACGGTTCGGTCCGAACTCACAAAACTCGGTCTGGGAGGTCGCAACATTCGGTCCGCGCACACCCTGATTGCCCGTTCCATTTTTATTCGTCATCTTGAAGATCGGGGTATATTGACGGCCGACTACTACAAGGCATTGGTGGATAAGAATTACAATTCCGTGTGAGGCTTTAAAAGGAGTTTATATGCGCCATATTCAACCAATTATCAGTGGATTTTTATGGCGATATGTTCCCTCACGATGAGTTGGAGATCCACATCGTGAAGGAAGCCCACCTACAGTGCTTGCGAAGGCTGCTGATCGGAGACGTCGGTCAACAATCGCGGTTATTCTTATGGGCGTACAAGTTTGACGTAATTCCCGTTGAGCTCATCAGGAACATCCATGAAGAGTTCTTTCACTCTGAAAACACTGCTCAAACCAGCAGGATTCAGGTCAAAGACAACAGCACTCACTACACGCCCACGTCGCTTGCGGATTTTGTATTGTCCCATACATTGACCGTCGAGCGCCTTCGCCATGAGCCCCGCGTAATGGATTCTGCTTGCGGGTCCGGAATTTTCCTTGTGGAATGCTTTAAGCGTATCGTGCGCTACCATATTGCTTCCCATCCTGAGGTGCATGTAGATCAGGAATTTCTTAAGGGAATCATCGCGCGACAGATAGCTGGTATGGATGTAAACGGCGATGCGTTGCGCATTGCCGCGCTGAGTCTCAATTTAGCATATCTTGGCTTCCTGGATCCGTCAGACATTTTGGAACAGCAAAAACTGCCTGTGTTGATCGTTAACCGCAATCAAACGAAGGCCGACGTAGAATATCTCAAGAGGCTGCTGCCAAGGGGGTGGCGGCAAGGCGGCCCAGGTGATCTGGGGATGCTTCTGCGGATTTTCGCGATCTTTGTGAGCGAATGTACGAGGGCACACTCAGTTGGGAGTTGCGCAGGATACCATGGAAATAATGGCAGGACTGCTCAACGGTCGATGGCAGGCAGCGACAGGAGCCAAGTTTGCAGCGGTGGCAGGGGTGAGACGCGCAGCGCCATCCGCACGTGGAGGCTTGACCAGAATGGGCAAATCACTCTTCCTGCACATCGGTACGCACAAGACTGGCACCACGTCGTTGCAGACTATCCTGACGACCATGGAGGCGGAGTTGGGGGAGCGCGGGGTCTGCATTCCCCGGGCGGGAAGAAGTTCCATGTTTTCCGGGCATCACAACCTGGCGTGGCAGTTGAATGACGACCCCAGGTTCGAGCCCTCCCTGGGCGACGTGAACGCGCTTCGGGAGGAGATCGCAAGCGCCGGTCACTCGACGGTCATCCTCTCCTCGGAAGACTTCGAGTATCTCTACTGTCGGCCTGAGCGGATGAGTGTCGTGAAGTCCCTTGCGGATTCCTTGGGCTATGACGCCTACGTGGTGGTCTTTTTTAGAGAATGGGCAAGTTACGCGAATTCCTTGTACGCCGAACTGATCAAGTACGGACTTACGCAGAGCGTGGAGGAGTTTGTGGACGGCATCATCCTGCAGGGAGAGTTTGTGGCGCCCGCGGGCTGGCGGTTTTGCTTTGATTATTCGAGGATCGTGGCAGGGTTCCAAGGGGTGTTTGGCGCCGACCGCGTTCTCTGGCGTGCGTACGGGAAAGGGACTGTGGAACAGTTCTTTCACACCGTGGGTCTGGACGAATTCCATGCGCAACTCTCCGGTGAGTACACCGCCAATGAGAGTATCGGTCCCTCCGCCGTGGAGGCGTTGCTCGCCTTGAACAGGCAGGCCGATAGAGAAGGCATGCCGCTGGACGAGGTGTCCGAGCGGCGCGACCGGATACTCGCAGAGGCGTCCGGACGGGACGCGGGGGTGAAGTTCGGGGGGATCTCGGGGGTGCTTAAGGATCGATTGGACAATAGGTTTGTCTCGGCGCGACGGTGGCTGTACGGTGAGGAAGGACTGCCAAAGCGGGGTCGCCGGGTGAGGCGGCGGTTCCCGCGATGACCCATTGATGCCGCCGCTCATCTCATGAAGCGACGGGGTTGCATCACGAGGAGGTGCACCGTGGTCGAGGGGTCCGTGCGAGGGGATTGGGCGCCCGAGTGCAGGGAAAGGTGCATCTTGGCGCGTTCGATCGCCAGGTCTTGACCGCTTGCTCTGTCCATCGCAATTCTCGTTCTATCATCACGGCTGGCTTTTGGACTCGGCACAAGCCCGTGAAGTGAGGAACCGGGCCCGGCGTGGCCGTGCCTGCAGGCGCCCCGCCCGATGGCGAGCGCAGCCATCCTGCCGGCCGATCCGCTGTGCGCCGCCCTGCGCGGCGGCTTGTCTCAGAATCCACTTATTGATTTTTCTCCGCCTTGGGGCTATCCTAACCTCGCAACACGTCTCGTCGAAAAATAGAAACGCACAATACATTTCTCGCTCCGATTTGCTGAAGATTCAATCTCAGGTCGGTTCAGGGAGGCTTTGCGAGCAGGGGTCTCGCTTTTGTTGTCGGGGTGTTCACATGACTCTCAGGGTGGGAGGTGTGGACGGCTCGGGGTAGGTGTCCCGATTTTACTCGACTCAAGGAGGGACTTCACAGATGCAGGAGAAACAAAAGCCACCGGGAAGAAGACGTTCACGGCGGGCGTCCGTTTGCATGGTTCTGTCGGTCACTCTCCCTGCGCTCGCGACGGCGCCTGCCGCGTTCGCGGCAACTACTACCAGCGGATCGATGTTCCTCAGCACCACGATTCCCGGGACGGTTGGAGTCCCGATTACAGGCACATCTCTGAGTGACTTCATCACGGGTGGAACCTCGCCGTACACGTGGTCGGTTCCGAAAATCGATGGCATGGCCCCGTCAGTCGTCGGGAGCGTCTATTCCAGCGCTACGCCGCAGGCGGGTTCCGTTGTCGGCAAGGTATACGGAGTTCCGTCTTTGTTGACGACCAGTTCCGGTTCCACGGTGACAGGCAATGTGTACCAGCCGACTGTGGTTGACAATGTGTACCAGCACAGCGTGGTGGGCAATGTGTACGCGTTGTCCGGCGGTTCCAGCGGCATCAAGGTGTGGAGCGACGGCAACGTCTCGGGCACGCCGGCCTCCGCCGGAACGATTTCGTTCGACGGCGTCGTGACGGACAAGAACAATTCGACGGCAAACGCGATGTACGCGCTGAAGATCGTGTCGGCGCCTACCACAACACCGACGCCAACACCGACGCCTACACCAACGCCAACGCCAACGCCGACGCCAACACCGACGCCAACACCGACGCCTACACCAACGCCAACGCCAACACTGCCGAGCGGCGTAACGGGCTTCCAGAGCACGGTCACGTCGTCCGCGTTCTCATTGAACCTTACATCCGCCTCCATCAGTTCGTCTGGCGGAACGGTGAACGCGCATACGACGGACAGCTTCCTCTCACTCTCGATTCAAGCTGGCTCCTTTACGTCGAGCCAGAATGTCACGGTCAATCAGGCGCCCCTGTCGAGTCTGCAGGGCGGAGCGCCATCCGGGATGACGCCGGTCGCGGGCTTTGGCGTGAACTTTAACGGCGCCGCGCCCACGACGCCTGCGACACTGTCCATTTCCAACAAGGCTATTCCGGCTTCGGCTCTGGTCTACAAGGTTCTCTCCAGCGGAATGTGGATGCCTGTGCCGGCGAAGGTGAATAACGGGCGTCTGTCCGTCCCTGTCACCGGTGCGCAGGATATCGTCATTGCCAATCCGAACCTGCCCTCGAATCAGAGGCAGATCCTGTGGAACGGACAGCGTGAGCAGGTGGCCCATGCGTTGCTCGGGAAGGACCCTGTTCACGGGAACATGACCACGTTCATGCCGATCTGGTATTTGATGCAGATCCTCAAGCAGCAAGGGATCACAAGCTCGTGGAACGGCAAGGTGTGGAACATGTCGACTTCCGGATCGCCGTTCACCCCGTCTCTGACAGGTGTCAGTCCCGGCCAGGGAACGAGTCAGATTGTGATCAACGGCCAACTCGTGCAAAGTGCGTACAGCCAGGTCGCGGTCGATCCGGCCCACGGCAACAAGACGACCTACATGCCGATCTACTGGGTCTTCAAGGCGCTCAGCCATCTCGGTATACAGAGTTCCTGGAATGGCTCGTCCTGGAGTATCACGACATCCAGTTCCTCTTCGACCAGCACGACCACGTCTTCCACTTCGACATCCTCGTCGCCCACATCCACTTCCTGAGGCCAGGTTGGGGTGAGGAACCAGTTTGCGAGAAAGGGTCGCGCGCCTGCGCGGCCCTTTTTTCGATTGCGCGTCCGGTCCCGGCGCCGCAGAACGGCGCTGGCCTTGAGGACTTTGCCCGGCAGTCGTGAACCGGCTGAATCGTGGACGGACCAGTGTCCCCCGACGCGCGATGCTCATACACTGTTGCATGGTGGAGGTGGATCGCGATGATGGGTGGACAGGCGGGCGAAGGGGCGCCGGAGACACTGGTTCTGGCGGATCTGAAGGCGGAGTGGGACGGTCGCTTCGTGCGGGTCGACGCGCAGGTTCAGCAGCTTGCGGAGCGGGGGGTCTTGCCGCCGGCCGTGGGCGCGCTGTACAAGGCGGCGCTGGATGCGGCGCCACAGTCGGGCGATCTTGCGGCAGTGTCTGCGTGGGTGGATGCGGTCGCGAGGGCGGAGAACGCGGCGGCGCACGCGGCCGACTGCGCGGCGTTCTCCTCCTCGCGCACGGTCTGGTGGCTGGCGCTGTACGAATTTGCTGTGGTCGCGCTGGCGGTTGCGGGCGTCGGATGGCTCGCCGCGGCGTGGACGGCGGTGGGAGTTTTGAGCCCGGCGGGCTTTGGCGCGGCGGTCGTACACGGCGCAGGTGCGGGCGGCGCGGCGGGAGTCGGCGGTGCGGGTGCTGTGGGGGCCGCTGTGCTCAGCTTTCTGGCGGCGGCTGTCGGAGGGTCGGTGTACAGTCTCTACAGTCTCTATGTCGGGGCGCTGCACCGGACGCTGGATCGCGACGCGCTCCTGTGGTACGTCGTCAAACCGATCACTGGCGGCGTGATGGGCGCGTTTGTGGCCAACATTGCGCTGTTTCTCGCGCAGAGCGTGACCGGCGGCGGACTGTCCACAGCGCATGCCGGAACCGGCTGGCTGTTCTATGTGCTGGTCGCCTTCTTCGGGGGATACAATGAGAAATTCGCCGCGCAACTGACGGAGATCTTCGCGTCGCGCGTCACGGGCAGCGCGTTTCTCATGAGGCAGGCGTCCGCGAAGACGGCGGGCAACGGGGGAGGAGTGGCAGGCGGCGGAAGCGGCGGCACAGGCGGGGGGCCAGCGAAGGACGCGTGAGCGGCGGCGCGCGGTCCTGCCTCCGGCACCGTTCCCCGGTGACCGGATGGACAAGCCTGGGCCGCGCGGGCGTGCGGCGGATGGCGGATGGCGGACGGGCGCCCGAGCTCGCGAACAAAGCCACAAATCTTCGCAGATTACTTTCCAGATTGTGCTAGAATTCCGCAAGTCCGTGATATAATTGGGACGTGCGGGAATGACGCGGATTCGGAGGGGGTGCGGAGATGAAACTCGTTCTGCTGTCCGGTGGATCTGGCAAGCGGCTCTGGCCGATGTCGAACGACAGTCGGTCGAAGCAGTTCCTGAAGGTATTGACCGATGGCGAGGGTTCGATGCAGTCGATGGTGCAGCGCGTGTGGCGCCAATTGGAACGCGCCGGTCTGGCGGGCGACGCGTACATCTGCGCGTCGAAGGCGCAGGTGGAGATGATCGAATCGCAGGTGGGAGACGTGCCCTTGATCGTCGAGCCGGCGCGGCGGGACACGTTTGCCGCCATCGCCCTGGCGACGCTGTATCTCACCGACGTGTGCGGTGTGCCGGACGACGAGGCGATCATCGTTCTTCCGGTGGATCCGTACGTGGAGGACGGTTATTTTGCCGCGCTCGTCGACCTGGAGTTTGACCTGCGCGCGTCGGGCGCGGATCTTGCGCTGCTCGGGGTCGAGCCCACGGAACCGTCGGGCAAGTTCGGGTACATCAAGGTGGCGCGCCACGCCGCGGACGGGAACGTCGCGCATGGGGAGCCCCGCGGGTACATGCGTGTGGAGGCGTTTGTCGAGAAGCCGGAACGCGCGGCGGCGGAGAGGCTGATGGCCGGGGGCGCGTTGTGGAATTGCGGCGTCTTCTGTTTTCGCGCCGGCTATATAAAGGAGATTTTAAGACGGAAAGAGTATCCATATAGTTACGGGGAGTTGTGCGCGCACTATGATGAAGTGGTATCGCGCAGTTTTGACTATGAAGTGGTCGAGCAGGCGGAATCGGTCGTGGCTGCCGCATACGGCGGCGCGTGGAAGGACCTCGGAACATGGGAGACACTGTCCGGCGAGATGTCCGGGCAAGTCGCGGGCCTTGGCGTCGCCGTCGAATGCGTCGGTACGCACGTCATTAATGAACTGGGCATCCCGCTGGTAGCGATCGGCCTGCAGGATGTGATGGTGGTGGCGACGCCGGACGGCATTCTGGCGGCGGACAAATCGCAAAGCGGACAACTGAAGCGCGCGTTGGGGCTGCTGCGGTATCCGGAACGCCCGATGTACGAGGAACGGCGCTGGGGTCACTACCGCGTGCTGGACTACACAAAGCTCGCAGACGGGACCGAGGTCTTGACCAAGACCGTCGTGCTCTCAGCGGGCAGAAACATAAGCTACCACAAGCATCTCATGCGCACAGAGGTGTGGACTGCGATTGAAGGGACGGGCGAACTGTTCCTCGGTACACAGCGGGTGGAAATTGCACCCGGAGATGTCGTTCGCGTCTTGCCCGACCAGTGGCACGCGATCCGCGCGCAGACTCAGCTCACGTTCATCGAAGTACAGCGCGGTTCATCCCTGGTGGAGGAAGACGTGGTGCGCCGGTTTGTCAACTGGCAGGACATCAAGGCACATTGTACCGCGCTAGCGACTTAATGGCGCTAGTATTCTATCCGCGGCCCCCGTATGATGGGTTGCGTGAACACGGGGCATTCATTGACCCGAACGAGAGGAGAGTTCATCGAAATGAAACGCACGCTTACCGGTATCGCCGCGGCGGCTCTGCTCGTGGGTAATTTCGCTCCGATGGCGTTCGCGGCGACGACCGCGAATTACACGGACATCAGCGGCAACTTCGCCCAGCAGGACATCATCACACTCACGCAGCAGGGCTTCATTCATGGCTTCAGCAATGGGACATTTCTTCCGAACGCGCCTGTCACCAGAGGTCAGTTCCTGGCTTATTTCCTGAACGTGGCCAAGAGCGTGACGCATGTGGAGCCGGTGGCGCACGCGCAGTACTACGCCGACATCCCTCCGCGCAACTGGGATTACAACTACATCGGGGCCGCACAGCAGGCGGGCTGGATCAAACCCTACTGGATCAATGTGAAACTGCACGGCCGCTTCAACGAAAACTTTCACGCATCCTGGGGCGACGCGGCGTCATTCTTCGTCGCGGCATTCGAGCAGGCCGGCCTGATCAAGACGACCAACGGCATGGCGCCTCTGGCGTACGCAAAGTCGATCGGACTGTTCAACGGCATTCCGTCGAGCCAGAACCAGATCTACCTGAACCGCGCCAGCGCGGCGGTCGTCCTGGCGAACATCCTCAAGTTTGAGACGCAGGGCCAGGTGCCGTCGGGAGCGACGGTCTCGCTGACCGGCGCGTCACAGATGGCGATGAACAGCAACGAGGCGCTGTCGGTCTCCATGAAGGACGCGAGCGGCAATCCTTATAATTATGGCTCCGCGCCGGTAACTTATGCGGTCACCAGCAACGGGGCGGCGACGCAAAACGCGTTTGTCAGCAGCAGCGGCCAGTTTGTCGCGACTGCGGCGGGCACGTACAACGTCACCGCGACGATTGACGGCGTGACCTCGGCTCCGCTGACCATCACGGTGTACGGTCAGGCGAGCGGCGTGAAGCTGTCCACGAGCCAGTCGTCCTTTGTGGCGGACGGCCAGGCGGGCGACACGGTGATTGCGACGATCGTCGACGCGGCGGGCAATCCGGTGACGAGCTTCAACGGCACCATGACCTTCTCGGACACCAATGGACAGTTGGTGACCAGTTCGGGTACGACCGCCAACACCGTGACGAACGTCCCGGTCACGAACGGCGTGGCGAAAATCAACCTGAAGGCGAACACGAACGCTGGCACGTCCGATACGATCACGGGTTCGAACATCGTTGCGACGGGCTCGGCCCAGCCGTTGCAGACCAACGGCCAGGCGGCTTCGGCGCAGGTGTCCGTGACGGAGGTTGCGCAGCAGGCGACCTCGCTCAAGGTCGTGCCTGCGGCCACGACCGTCGAGAACAACCAGTCGACGCAGGACGCGTTCACAGTGCAGGTGCTCGACCAAAATGGCGAGCCGATGCTGAGCGGCGTGTATCCTGTGACCCTGGCGATTTCCGGCCCTGGCCAGTTCACGACCAGCACGGCGACCAGCACGGCGTACGTGGGCAACGGTTCGTCGAACTCCGCGGTTTCCGGCGTGCTGCAGTCGGTGCAAGGACAGTCTGGGACGATCACGGTGACGGCGACGTCGCAAGGGCTGCAGACCGGGACGGCGAATATCCAGTCGACCGTTGTGGGCAGTCCGGCGGCAGTGCACGTTGCGGTGAATCCGAACAGCAGCAGCACCATCACGGCGGGGTCGAGCGGCGGCGTGTTCGATGCGACGACGGTGGATGCGAACGGAAACACCGTGTCCGATCCGAACAACAGCGGTTTCACAGCGCAGGTCTGGCAGGGCAACACGCAGATCACCTCCGGCGTGACGGCGCAGGTCTCGGGCGGCACGATTACCGTCACCGGAACCAAAGCGGGCAGCTACACGCTGAAGGTCTTCTCGAGCGACAACCTCACGCCGGCCAGCGCAAACTTCACAATCCAGGCGGCGGCCGCGGCGAAAGTGGCGTTCACGTCGCCCACGGCGAATGTGGACCTGCCGATCGCCAGCAACACGATGAACATCGTTGCGCAGGTTGAGGACACGTATGGCAACCCGGTGGCGCAGTCCGGCGTTCCCGTGCAGTTCGTCGTCAGCAACGCGGCGGGCAGCGACACCGCGACCCTGAACGGTTCCACCTCGGGAACCGTGACGGCGAGCAGCAATTCAAGCGGCCAGATCACCATGCCGTTTGTGGGCAGCCATCTGGCGGGCGATGCGTGGAACGTGTCGGCCAACCAGGTGAACGGGCAGTCGGTCTCCGTCGCCCCGGTCAAGATCTCAATGGTCAGCATCGTGCCCACGGCGCTGAAGATTGCCATGCAGGACACGGCAACCCACGCCGGCAACAACGCGGTGTACCTGAACAGTCCGACCACCGCGCAAGCGGGCGACACGGTGACGGTCAACATCACGCCGACCGACGCGTATGGCAATGCGAGCACGAACGGTGACCTGCTGCAGGTCACACTTCCGGCCGGACTGAGCAACCCGCAGGGTTCCGGCATCACGGCGACAGCCACAGCCAATGTGTATGACGTTACCGTGCCGACGTCCGGGTCCTCAGCGGGAACGGTGACGTTTACCGCCACGGCCGCTCAAGCCGGGCCGGCGACGATGCAGGTCCAGGATCTGAGCGTCGGAACGGGCAATGTGACGGGCAGCGCGACGATGAACATCGTCCCGGGCCCGGCGGTTGGCGCGGCGCTGTTCAACTCGTCCGGCCAGGAGGTCACGAGCGCCAACGAGTTGTCGGTGACGGCGAACCAGCCTGTGCAACTCTTCCTGCGGCCTGTCGACTCGCAGGGTAACTCGGTGATCGAGGGTTCGACGGCGCAGACGTTCAACCTGAGCGATGGCGGCGCGGGCGGAAGCTTCCGACTGAGTGCGGCCGGCGCCACGGTAAGCTCGGTGCAGATTCCGGCCGGCAGCAGCGGAATCCCGGTGTACTATGTGAACCCGAACAACACCACGGCTCTCGTGGCGGCGACGGCGTCCACGACGTGATCCGGAGCAGGGCAAGGTAGGGCAAGGCAACAGATGTGGCGTGGTGCGGGCGGTCCCCTCGTTGGGGGCCGCTCGTTCTGTCTGGCATGCGGTGCGCGCGTACGGTGCGCGGGGTGCGCGGGTACGGTGCGCGGGGTGCGCGGGTACGGTGCGCGCGATGCGCGGTATGGTCGCTGCCGAGATAACACAAGTAATTGGGCTTATGCCACCCAATAAATTACATATTAGATGTCATTTCGAGTTCTATTTCGGAAATAGGCCCAAATCCTATCGCTAAATCGCTCGAAATTAGTAATAAAAGGAACTATAAGCACAATTTCAGGTCTTGTGTCGTCTGCCAAGCCAAGCGTCAATCATGCTTCTCCAGCACCTTCCAAGATCCCTCAAACCGGATGCCGCACCGAAAAGGCGCGGTCACCCGTCTGTCTGGACTCGCCGGGAATGCGATCGGAATCCCGCTGTGAATCCCGCTGGGAATCCTGCGGGGAATGACGTTCATGCACCGACTCGCGAATTCGGCGTCGCGCACGACGCGATCGCGCTCATTCTGGCATGGGACGAAGGTGATTGGTGGATGCGTCGCTCACCGCATACGCGCCGCTCTTCGTCGGTGGTTCCATTGTGTGCTGTGAGGAGAGTCTTTCCCCGCTTCGGAATTTAGACTTCCAAACAGTGACGAAAGGCGCCCGCTGGAATCCGTCCCGTGGGGGTCTCCGTGGCGGGCTTGTGGACTCCTTCAGTTACCGCGTGAACTAATTTCTCGCATCAAATCGGACCCCGGGACACTGGCCTCGGGACCGATCCCGGAACCGAAACCACGACCGACGCCGTGCAACCTGGATGTGAGGTATTGACTTGATTGACTGTCGCATGTCGTCGCAGAATTCTGGTGCTGCTGAGGGTGCTGCTGAGGGTGCTGCGACCATACGTACAGAATCGCGCACGCAGAGAAAAGGCCGCGTGGCGCGGCCTTTTCTCTGCGTGATGCGTCGACCGGCGATGTGGCGGCCCGGTTAATCCCGGGATAGGATCAGCGTCAGGTCGTCGACGTGGTCGACGTGGCTGACGTGGCTGACGTGGACGAAGAGGAGGAGGTGGGCGTCGTGATGCTCCAGGATGCCCCGTTCCACGTGCTGTGCAAGCCGAGGTGGCTGAGCGCCTGGAATACCCAGTAGATCGGCATGTACGTTGTCTTGTTGCCATGCGCAGGATCGACGGCAATCTGACCGTAGGCATTTTGGACAAGTTGACCATTGATTTCAATCTGGTAGGTTCCGTTGCCCGGCGTGGCGTTGGTCAGGCTCGGGGTAAACGTCGAGCCTGTCGTCGTCATGTTCCACACTTTCCCGTTCCACGAGCTTGTTATGTTCTGACTCTTGAGCACTTGCATCAGATACCAGATCGGCATGTACGTCGTCATGACCCCGCTGGCCGGGTCTTTGGCGACAAATCCGTGTGCAGTCTGTTCGCGTTGGCCATTCCACAGGATCTGCCTGTTCGTGGTCGCGAGCTGCGGGTTGGCAATGACGATGTCCTGCGCGCTGGTGACCGATACCGTCAGCTTCCCGTTGCTCACCTGAGCGGGAATGGGGGTCCACATGCCGTTGGACTGCACCTGGTAGACGAGGGCCGAGGTTGGTATGGCCTTGTTGCTGATGGACAGCGTGACCGGCGTCGTCGGGGTGGCTCCGCCGAAATTCAAACCGAACGCGTCAACTGCGGTCTGGCCGCTCGGCATGCCCGCCTGCACGGTGGACGTGGGAGCCTGGCTGACCGTGACATTCTGGCTGGTGGTAAACGCGCCTGACGCGACGGTGACATTGATCGAACTGTTTGTCGTGTGGGCGCTCACCGTTCCACCAGTTGACGCGATGGCGAGTGTCGTGAGGGTTTGCGAAAACGCGGAAGAGTTCACGGTGGTCTGGAAGCTCTGTGTGCCGTATGGATTGGTGGTCGGTGTGGTGGTCGGCGTTGTCGTAGGCGTCGTTGTCGTAGGCGTCGTTGTCGGTGTCGTCGTCGGTGTCGTGACGGTCGACGGCGCTGAAACGATCTTGAGCGAATACATCCCGTTCAGCATGTGGTTGGTTGCGTCCGTCACGGCGCCCTCAAACGGAATCGTATTGGCAGAAGCAGGGGTGCCCGAGATGTTGCCGTCGCTCCACACCATGATGCCGGTAGGGCCGCCCGACAGCGCGTAGACATTGCCCGTTACGCTGTGCTGGTACACGTTGTCGGTCACCGTAGAGGTCGCTGAAGGTGCGCCCAACATGGTCGGAACCCCGTAGACCGTGCCGACCACTGAGCCAGTCTGCGGCGTGGCGCTCGAATACACGCTGCCGACCACAGATGGGGCTGTGCCCGCGATTTTCGGAACGGACCACACGTATGGCGACGTCCCGCCGGTGATGAAATTGCTCAGCGATACCCCGCTGAACGCGACTCCAACGGTGCCGTTGATGGTCGTGTTCGGGTACATCGACCCGCTGGTGGTTGTTGCAGCGAATGCAGCGGGAGCGATGACGAGCGTGGGCAGAGTGACAGAGAGTGCAATGGAAACCGCAGCGTGCCGCGACAGCAGCCGTCTGGGTGGATGCTGCTTGTTCTGCATCGAAAATCCCTCCCCGAGTCGAATGAAATTGGAGCAGATAGGCTGTGAGAGTTTGCACAAGGACAACCACTCCATCATCATAGACATACGAAAGCGAAAACTCAATAAATGGAATCTGAGTATGATAGTTTCCTTAGACGGTGAATCGGCGCCCGAAGTGCATCAATAGATAAAGGTGACGCGAATAATCGGGTGGGGCGGCGGGCCCGCGCTACGGCGCAGAAATATTTTTATCATTCGACCGACACAAACTATTGGCCTCCAGCGAATGCTTGTGACGAGACGTTCTTGCCGAGACACTGCACATGCACCGCCAGCAGCGCGCTCCACAGCACAGGGCGGACGTGGGAGATTCGTTGGCGTGGCCGACACATGCGCACCAGTTCATGGAACTGGGCGCAAAAGGGGGAGGACATACTTTCATGAACGGGAAAATGCGCAAGGCAGGTTTGACGGCGGCGGCAGCACTTACGATGACGATGGCGTTGGCGCCAGGATTCGCGATGGCCGACTCGGGCCATCACGGCCAGAGTCAACATGAGCATGGCCAGAGTCAACATGAGCACGGCCAACAGCAGCACGGCCAACAGCAGCAGAATGATCACAAATACAAGAGCCACAAGGAACACGATCGCGGGGATCACGGCGAGAAGATTGGCTTTCAGGTGCGGGTGCAGGCCATCGTGGCCGGATTGAGCAAGGCGGCGGCATACTACAACCCGCCCATCCAGGCGCTCGAGCAGAAAGTGCAGACGGAACTCGCGGCGGCCATCCAGATGAGCGCGACGGCCAGTGCGCAACCGCAGGCGAATTCAGCGGCGGACGTGGCCATCGAGCAACAGATTCAGGCCGACATCGCGCAGATGTCGTCCGTGAAGTCGCCCGGGCAGTTGCGTTCCCTCGTCTCGCACGTCAAAGAGTTGATCTCTGAACTCAAGGCGCATACGAGCCGGTCGTCAGATCGGCAGCACCAGGACGACCACGGCAAGGGCGATGATCACAACCATGCCGCGGTCGCGTGGATGAACGCCATCCTGCACGCGTTTGGCCTGGGCCACATGGAGAATTCGCTGTCCGGTGGAGACGCGAAGTCCCTGCAACAGATGCAGGCAAAGCTGCAGACGGCCGAGGGGCGCTACGCGGCGCTGTACGCGCGGGTCGAGGCGGCCATCCAGTCTGATTCCAGCGGCCAGGTGTCTCCACAGAACGCCCACGTTCTTTGGACGCTGTTGAGATCGTACAATGAAGCGAGCGTGGAGTTGCTGCACGGTTTGACGAATATCGGCGCGTATCTGAGCACGCTGACGACGGTGACGCCGACGCCGCCGAGCGGTTCGGGCGTATCGCCGTCCTACAGCACGCTGTCGGTTTCGCAAGGGACGATCACCGCTGGCCAGAATGTCACGGTGTCCGGTTCTGTTTACAGCACGTCGGACGCCGCCATTCCGGGCGCACCCGTCACGGTAACCGTGGACGGTGTCTCCGCGCAGACGCAGACGGCCGCGAACGGCGCGTTCAGCGTCACACTGCAGCCGACCACGGCGGCGGACAGCGCGCCGATCTCCGTTGTCGCGGGCGGGACAACGGTGAGCGGGCCGCAGTTTGACTTGACGGTCAATCCGGGTGCGGCTTACAGCATCACCAGTTCGACGACGACCGCGGCGGGTGTCGGCGCATCGCAGATGTCGGCGGTCACGTACACGGTGAAGGACCAGTATGGCAATGTGGTGCCGAACGCCATGGTCAACTTCTCGGTTCGCCAATCCGTGGGAACGTCGGCCGAGGCACAGGCTGAGACCTCCGAGGCGGCGGGGACGCTTTCGGTGACGCAGTTGCCGACCGGGGCAAACGGCCAGGCGACAGTCGACTACACGTCGAGCAGCACTGCGGACAATGATGGTGATGTGGTCGACGCGATCGTCGCGACAGTGGCTGGCACGAGCGTGACGAACACGCAGGCGCAATTCACGTATTGAGTCCTTGACCAGTGGAGTGAGCCGCTGGCGACAGGGCCCGCGACCGACCGGTCAAAGGCAAAAAGGGACGGCGCCCATGCGCCGTCCCTTTTTCAGGTGGGTGCGGGCGCACAAAAAAGACGACAGGCTTCATGAGCCCATCGCCAGGATCGCGTAAGGTGTAAGATATTCTCAGAGCTTGGTGACGTTCGCCGCTTGGGGGCCGCGTTGACCTTCCACGATATCGAATTCTACCTGTTGTCCTTCTTCAAGCGTACGGTAGCCGTCTCCGTTGATCGCGGTATAATGGACGAACACGTCGTTGCCGCCATCCACACGAATGAAGCCGTAGCCCTTTTCGCCGTTGAACCACTTCACAGTTCCTTGCACTGTCTGAGTCCCCCTACAGTAGTACAGGCGTACTTACTAATTAGTGTGCATTTGTAGCATAGCACCATGCCGCTTCAGATGTCAAACGATTTCTGACACTTCGCGCGACGGCGGACATGGCGCTGGTGACCAATATTGACATTGTCGCCTCTGCTGCAAACCAGTATCATAGGACATGACTTGTCGGCCGGAGGAGGGAACTGGCGCAATGAAAAAATGGAAGCGGACGTTGTCGGGGTACGTAACCGGTCTCGGCATTGGAGCGCTCTGTTTCGGCGGTCTGACGTACGCCAACACGGGCATGATGACGATTGCCGCGCATTATGCCAACATCAAGCTGCTCACGAATGGCACGACCATCAACACAGCGGCGCAGCCCTTTATCTTCAATCACAATGTCTACGTGCCGGTGAGCACGGTGGCTCATGGCCTGGGGGCGTCGGTCGCCTGGAACAACGCCAAACGCCAGGTGGAACTGACCGCGAATCCTCCCGCCACGATCCGCCGAGGGAACATGGATTACGCCGGTCTTCCCGTGTATAACGGAACCCAAACCGCATACTACCGCGGCTATCCGTATGTGTCCGCCTTTGCTCTTGCGACAGCGCTAAATGAGCCGTACTACGTGAACTACGCCCAGCGCGTCGCGTACATCGGCCGCGGTCCGTCGACAGGCATGCCGATCCAGGCGTTCTACGACGTCCGCGACTACGGAGCATACGCGATGCTCCACCCGCAACTCGCGGGACCGACCTACGGCTGGGCTGACGGGGCGCCCCGCATCGACGGGGTGCCGTATCCGAACGCGAACAGCCTGGTGTGGTCGTCTTCGACAAAGGGCGGTTCACAGGTGCCTGGCGTGGAGTACAATCTGCAGGGCCACTACTCGCAACTCACGGGCAATTTTGGGCTTGACGACGCGTCGGACGGCAAGGAGCAGGTCCAACTGACGGTATCGGGGAACGGCAAGCAGTTGTACCAGTCGCCCTGGATGGGCCTGCACCAACCGGCGGCGCCGGTGAGCGTGGATGTGTCGGGGGTCAGGTTGTTGACCATCGGCTTTTCCGTCAAGATTGGCGCGAAGGTGTATGCGATGGGGCAGTCCATGCCCGCGGGTTACGCTGTCAATATCGACTTTGCGAATGTGAACGTTCACTGACCGCGCGTCTTCGCGGGTCCATCGGGAGGTGTCTGGTGTGAAACCGAAATGGAGCGTTGCCCTGGGCGTCGCGACGAGCGCCGTGCTGTGGGCGGGCGCATCGTACGCGTCGACCGGGGTCCAGATGGTGCGCGCCGAATTTGACAATATTGGCATCCAGCTGAACGGCCGTCCCGTCACGGTCACGGCGCAGCCAATGATCTACAACTACAATGTCTATGTTCCCATCAGTACCGTTGCCCACGCCCTCGGGGCGCACGTGGCGTGGGTGAACAGTCCCGCCGCGGTCATGGTGACGGCGCCGCCGTCCGCGCAGCCGCTCCGCGTCTTCTATAACGGGACGGCGCTGCCTGGCGGCGTGACGAACGGTACGTCGTACGCCGATGTGCCGGCCACGACGGCCGCCTACATGCAGGCGACCGGTCTCAAGACCACGGTGGACACGGCGGGCAATGTAAACTTTGCGCCCGCTGCCGGATCTTCTCTGCCGGCGGGCGCCACCGCGCTGACCGCGCTGACGCCGTCGACGCTGCTGGGGGACTTCGCCAATACGACGCTGTACCCGGGCGGCCGGCTGACCAACCAGTGGCCCGCGACCGTCATTGGCCAACTGTATCCAGGGTCGTCGACTGTGGAATGGGGCATCATGCCCGGCCAGACGTCCAAGATCCCGGGCCTGGACTACAACCTGGGCGGCCGGTACCGCACACTCACGGGCCTGTTTGCGGTGGATGACCTCAGCAAGAACTACAATGGCACCGTGCGCCTCGTCTTCCTCGGCGACGGCGTCACGCTCGCGCAGACGCCGTGGATGCAGGGAGGATCCGCTCCCGCCGCGGTGTCGGTCGACGTGTCGGGCGTGCAGAATCTCCAGATCCAGTACCAGGTCAAGGACGCCCAGGGTACGGTGTACGCCACGGGACAGAGCTATGTGGCGCCGCCGCAGAATCCCGATGGATCGAAAACGGACCCGATTGTCTTTACGGATTTCATTGACCCGGCGTTGACTCCATGATTTTTCTCATTTTTTTCGCGCAGAGCTTGTCAAATGTTGTCGAAGGTCGTATAATGGGCACCAGAGAGGCCTCTCGATAAAGGCAAACCTGCCGAAAGGCAGGGACGCAAAGCCTCGGATCTACGAGTGGGTGACGCCTTGGGCGAAAGCCGCTACGATGGCCGGGCTGCCGAAAGTGGTCGCGCACGGACGGTTGATGCACGAGAGAGGATCGCTCGGAGTCACGGCTGAGGGAGAATGGAACGGAACCTAGTCCCCCCTAGGATACTAATCCCCCACGTTCCCTTCTCCCCACAGCGTGGCGATGCAAGCAAATATGCGGTGCGCGGTGTCTAGAGTGCAGAGCGTATGTTCGGGGCATAGGGTGCAGACTATAGATGGACATATATAGATTGAGAGATATGTTTTTATCAAGCAATAGATGTTTCAAACTGGACCGGACTCCCCCGTGGATGTTCGGTTCTTTGTTTGTAGCTTGGGGCAGTGCATCTCCACGATGGAAAGCGTGTGAATTCGTAAATGGTATCGATCCTCGGCATCGATTTCGCCCACGTCAGCGAAGATGAGGCGTTCGCGCGCTGCGTTGCCTACATGGAGGGCGATGGGAACCGGGTCGTGTTGACCGCCGGGCCGGAATTTGTCATGGCCGCTCAGCAGCGCGGGGACTTGCGGTCGGCCGCCGCCGCCGCCGATCTTGTGACGGCCGACGGCGTGGGCGTCGTCATTGCGTCGCGCTGGTACGGTGAGCCGTTGCCGGAGCGGGTGACGGGGGCGGAATTGACGGAACGACTGCTGGCATACGCCGCGCGGCACGGCTTGCGGGTGTTCCTTCTCGGCGCCGCAGAGGATTCCCTGCAAAAGGCGCTCGAGACAGTGCGCGCCCGTTATCCGGGCGTGCAGGCGGCGGGACGCAACGGGTATTTTGGCGCCGCGGACATCCCGTTGGTCGTCGAGTCTGTGCGGTCGTTCGCGCCGCACCTCTTGCTCGTGGGGCTGGGCCAGCCGCGGCAGGACCTGTTCATTCGGGAGCACAGGGAGAGCCTGGGGGCGCCGCTTGCCATGGGCATCGGCGGCGTGATCGACATCCTGGGGGGCACGGTGAAGCGGGCGCCTCTAGTGTGGCGTCGGGCCCACCTGGAATGGCTGTACCGCCTCGTGAAGGAACCGCGCCGTTTCAAGCGCCAGCTCGCGCTGCCGCTGTTTGCCTGGCGCGCTTGGAACGAGGCGCGCGAACGGCGGCGCTGAGGGAGCCGGACGGCGAACCGCTTATTGGCTGGCAATCCACTCCGGCACGCGTCCGCGCCGTCTGTATGCGGCGCCGTTCACGGGGCGCAAAGCCCGCGCCCGCGCGCCGTCAGACGGATGCGGCGAGGGGCGCAAGGGGGCGGCGGACGGGCTCGATTCCATTGAAGATCCGGGGTGAATGCGACAAAATCTAACGTCCTGACACGCCGCGCGGCGGTGCACAATATGCGTGTCGCAACAAGACACTCTGCAGGAAGGAGCGTGGTCGTCATGGCGAGCGGATTCACACAGATCATCAAGGGATCGCACAAGGCGCTGGATGACATGAAGTACGAGATCGCGTCCGAGCTGGGACTGCCGGTGTTCCAGGGCAGCGAAGACTACTGGGGCGAGGTCATGACAAAAGACGCCGGACGGGTCGGCGGACAGATGACGAGGAAGCTGGTGGCGTTCGCGGAACTTGCGCTGGCACAGGAAAAACCCCTCTAGCCCGCCCGCACGCCGCTCCCGTCACACTTCCCCCCGGAAATGAATACGATGCATGGTCAGCGCAAAACCGTCCCCTCGTTCGCGGGGACGGTTTTGCGGCGCAGGGAATCCCGAATCTATTCTATGGAAGGATTCGCCCGGGCCCATTCGTTGACACCGGGGGTGGTCTGTACTAGAGTGTTTGCTATGGTGGCCGCATGGCTGCGCGCGCACGGGCGTTTGGATGCCCCGCTGCCCCTGCAGCCGTACTGCGGGTGTACCGCCTGTATTCTGTTGGGGAGGTGGCTCGATGACGGCGCGGCGGCGATTGTTCACTTCAGAATCGGTGACTGAGGGTCATCCCGATAAAATTTGTGATCAGATATCTGATGCGTTGCTGGATGCCTTTTTGTCAAAAGACGCGTATTCCCGGGTGGCGTGCGAGACGTCGGTCACAACGGGCCTGGTCCTGGTGGCGGGCGAGGTGACGACGGAGGCTTATGTGGATATTCCCCGCGTGGTTCGGGAAACCATAAGAGAACTGGGTTACACGCGCGCGAAGTTCGGCTTCGACGCGGACACGTGCGCCGTGATCACGTCGATCGACGAGCAGTCGTCCGATATTGCCGTCGGCGTGAACAAGGCGCTGGAAGCGCGGCGCGGAGACATGACGGAAGATGAGGAAATCTCGCTGATCGGCGCGGGGGACCAGGGGCTGATGTTCGGTTTCGCCTGCAATGAGACGGAAGAACTCATGCCGCTGCCTATCTCGCTGGCGCACCGTTTGGCGCGCCGGCTGGCGCAGGTGCGCAAGGAGCGCCTGGTGAGCTACCTGCGGCCGGACGGCAAGACGCAGGTGACGGTGGAGTACGTGGGCAACCAGCCTGTGCGCGTGGATACGGTGGTGATCTCGACGCAGCACCACCCGCTTGTCGATCAGGAGACCATCGAACGGGACCTGCGCAGACTGGTGGTCGACGCCGTGGTGCCCGGCGAACTGCTGGACGCGGAAACGAAGTATTTCATAAATCCCACGGGACGCTTCGTCATCGGCGGACCGCAGGGGGACGCGGGGCTGACAGGCCGCAAGATCATCGTCGACACGTACGGCGGTTACGCGCGTCACGGCGGAGGCGCGTTCTCGGGCAAGGATCCGACCAAGGTTGACCGGTCGGCCGCCTACGCGGCGCGGTACGTCGCGAAAAATGTGGTGGCGGCGGGGCTGGCGGACCGCTGTGAGGTGCAGATCGCGTATGCGATCGGCGTGGCGCGGCCGGTGTCGATCGCGGTGGATACGTTCGGGACGGGCGCGATTGACGACGACGCGATTGAACGGCTGGTGTTGCGCAACTTTGATCTTCGGCCTGCCGGCATCATCAAGGCGCTCGACCTGCGCCGTCCGATTTATCGCCAGACGGCGGCGTACGGACACTTTGGGCGGGATGACCTGGACCTGCCGTGGGAGCGCACGGACCGCGCGGTCCTGCTGCGCGCCGACGCCGGACTTGCGGCAAACGCCGAGGGGGACCGTGAAGAAGCCCGGAGTGAAATCCAATAGAAAAATACTCGGGTACCCCCACAAAATCGAGGCAATCCGCGAATGCTTTCGGAGAACACCCTAACCCCGTTTGGGGCGCACCGCCTTGTGAGAGCGGTGCGCCCTCTTTTTTGCAAATTCACTGTTTCCAAACAGCGAGTAATGGTAAAATAGCGATAGAAAAATTGTAGCGGTATTTGGGGAATTCCATGATCATCACGCGCGGCCCCGAAACGGCATACACTGGCTCCACTTGAGCGGTCTGACTACGCTGCGGGGGGAGCGGTGGCCGAGTTGGCATCGATCGTCGTGGTGGGGTTTGCGGTTTATGGTTTCGTAACACTGGCGTGGCGGATGTGGCGTTGGGTCGGCGAGCGGAAATCCCGTGCCGGGGTGCCGGCGGTCATTGTCGTGGTGGACCATGCGAGCGACTGGATCGAATGGTTCGTCCGCAAACTGTCGCTTGAGATCTTCTCTCAGGCTCACGGGCCGATCGAGGTGCTGATTGTCGACAAGAGCGCCTCGGACGAGATCGCCTTCATCGTCACGAGGCTGCAGCGTTCATATCGCTTCATAACATATGTCCCAAGTTCGGAACAGCGGTGCTGGACGGACGTCGCTGCCTTGCTGGAGGCCGCCAAACGTTCCCAGGCCCTGTTTGTCGAACTGGAGGACGAGACAGATGTGCGTCGCGCCATTCGCATGATTGCTCAATTGGCGCCTTGAACGCGGGGGGGATGTCGGATGGCGGCGCAGCGCATCCACGCGAGCTTTCTCACAATCGCGGCCGTGTTGTCCAGTCTCGCTGCAGTATTGCTCGTCTGGTGCGCCGTCCGGCGGCCGCCCTTGTGGCCGACGACCGGGGAACACTGGTTGCTCCTCGCGGCCTATTTCCTGCTTCTCCTCATCGCCTGGGCGTTTCCCGTGCGTCTCGGCGAGCAGTGGTCCAGCGTGGTGCTGAGCGTCGTCATCCCGCTGTTCCTTCAGTTCGGCGTGGTGCTGGCCGTCCTGCTCGCGTTCGTTTCGTGGATGGCGAGCCAGGTGGTCATGGGCAGGCACCTGGGCTGGTTTCGCGTGCTGATGAATTTTGCCGTTTACACCCTGATGGCTCTGGGGGCCGCGCTGGCGTTCCACCTGGCGGGAGGGACCCTGATGCCCGACGACTGGTCCACGCCTCTCGGGCGGGTCGTCTGGCCGGTGACAGCCTTCTTTGTGACGGGAACGGCGGTGAATTTTCTGATGACGCGGGGCCTCGTGCACCTGCTTGGACGCGCCCGCGGAAGCCTGTCGCCCCTGGGAGTGCTCTGGGAACTGATCGCCGCGGTCAATGAACTGCTGCTCGCCTGGGTCTTTGTCATCGTCCTGCACGCGTACGGCCCGGACTGGTTCCCGGCGGCGTTCGGCGCGTTTGTGATCGGCCTGATCGGATTTCGGATATACTCCGATCTCTTGATCGCCAATCAACAACTGTCGGCGATCAGCGACGCGTCCATCAAGCTGAACCGCGATCTGAGCGCCGACCTGTTGGTCACGGGGCTCATGGACACCGTTCCGAATCTGGTCCAGGCGACCGTCGCCGTGCTTTTCCTGCCGGACGAGCTCGGCGTCCTGCGCGTGAGCGTCGTGCGCGCGCACGCTCCGGGCATGGAGGAGGCCGCGAGCAACTGGAGCGTCCAGGACGGAGAGGGCCTGATCGGCCGCAAGTTCAGCGACAGGCGTCCGTTGCTGCAACGGCGGACGGCCCGCTCCCTGACCGGTATACCGGAGACTGTCGACGAGTGGATGCGCAGTCCGTCCATCCTCATCGTTCCGATCGTGTACCAGGAGCATCGACTGGGGATTCTGGTCATGACGAACAGGGAGAGTAACGGTTTTTGCAAGCGCGACCTGAAGATGACGCAGATTCTCGCGGGGCAGGCGGCGGTCGGACTGTGGAACGCGCGCAAGCTGCAGCAGTCGAGGGTGCAGTCCTATACGGATCAACTCACAGGCGTGTATAATTATCGTTACTTTGTCGAGACTCTCGAGGAGATGTGCGCGGAATCGAACGAGACGGGGGCGCCCGTGTCGCTGCTCGTGGTCGATCTGGACTTCTTCAAGTCGGTCAATGACGCGTTCGGCCACGATGTGGGGAACGCCGTGTTGCAGCGCGTGGCGCAGATCCTCAAACACCAGGTGCGCGACCGGGATGTGGTCTGCCGTTACGGCGGCGAGGAGTTCATGATTATTCTGCCGCGCGCGTCGATCGACACGGGCGTGCAGATTGCGGAGCGGCTGCGCCGGGCCGTGGAGGCGACGCCGATTTCGGTGCCGCCGGTGGGAAACACGGCGGCGCTCCCGGTGCGGGTGACGGCCAGCATCGGCGTCGCGACGTACCCGGAAATGGCGGACAGCCCGCAGAGCCTGCTGCGTAACGCGGACCGGGCGATGTACGTGGGTTCCAAGCAGGCCGGGCGCAATCGCGTGGGGATCTACGGCGAGGCGGTCCAATGAACGGGTGAATGAACGGTTCAGGAGGATGGTTGTGGAAGGGAGTCCATCTGCGTTCGACAGCTTCTACGAGGCTGTGCGTTACATCTTTTCCACCTATGTCAAATCGGCGCCGCACCGTCCCCCGGGGCTCGACAGGGATGTGCGCCAGCCTTGGCACACGCGGCAGCTGCTGGACAGCCTCGGCGCGCCCGACCGTCTCGCGCGGACGATCAAGGTGACGGGGAGCAAGGGAAAGGGGTCCACCGCACGCATCATCGCGGGTCTCCTGCAGATGCACGGTTACCGCGTGGGATTCTTCTCCAGCCCGCACCTTGTCGATTTTACGGAACGGATCCGCGTGGACGGCAGGGCCATCGGTGAATCGGAGTTCATGGAGATTCTCGCGGACATCCGGCCGCTGGCGGACCGGATCGCCGCGAATTTTGCGCCGCACGGGTACTTCGGACCGGTCGGGCTCGTGGCCGTCGTGGCCTGCATCTACTTTGCGCGCCGCGCGACCGACGTCAATGTGGTGGAACTGGGGCGCGGCGCCCGCTATGACGATGTGAACCAGCTGGCGGGCGAGTGGGCGGTGCTGACCCCTGTCCTGCGGGAGCACGCGGAACAACTCGGGCCCGACCTGCGCTCGATCATTGACAATAAGGCAGGCGTGATGGACGCCGGCATGCATGGCGTCATCCTCGGGCGCCAGTCGCCGGAGGCCGTGGCGCAGCTGCTGCGGGAGGCCGGGCGCCTGGCGCTTCCGGTCCTGCGCTTGGGCGGCGAGTCCGCGGAGCGGGCAATGGGGGTGGACGGGCAGTGCGCCAGGCAGCTTGCGGGGCGCCTGGACGGGCAGTTTGGCGTCGAGGGCGTCACGGCCGCCGCGGATGGGGTGCGCTTCTCGCTCTGGACGGGGCAACAGGTGTACGGCGCGCAGCACCTCTCGCTGCGGGGCAGGCACCAGGCGGACAACGCGGCGGTGGCGGTGGCTGCGGCGGAGGCGTTCCACGGCGCGCCGCTTGATCCGGAGGCGGTGCGCCGCCATCTGGGGCGGCTCGCGTTTCCGGGTCGATGCCAGGTGATTCCAGGCAATCCGACGGTGCTGATCGACGGGGCAATCAATCGCGAGAGCGCCCACTACGTCAGCGAGTTCATCGGAACGCTTGAGGCGCAGTCGGTCATCTCGGTGATCGCGGTGCCGGCCGACAAGGACTACGTCGGCGTGCTCGAGGTGATGGCCGGCGTCTCGGAGCGGATCATCGTGACCTGCGCGTCAAACCCGCACCTTGAGTTTCCCGCGAACGCCCTGGAGGTTGCCGAAAGGATGCTGCCGAGCGAGGCCGCGGCAGACCTCGCGGAGGCCGTGGGCGTGGCGAAACGCCGCCTCGGATCCGCAGGCGGGCTGATCGCCATCGTGGGTACGCAGTCGCTCGTCGCCGACGCGCTCCGGTACTACGGGATCGATACGCGCGACATGGCGGAGGTGGTCCCGCTGGTCACTGCTCGCCCAAACGCCTGCACAGTATGACGGCGCGTGCTTCAATGTCCGGACGTTGCAACGGTTTGGCCGCGTCGAGCGCCGCTTTAGCGATGCGGCAGGCGAAGGCGGACTGACCGATTTGTATGGCCGCGTCAGCCGCCTGGAGCAGGTCAGTCGCCCGGACGAGGCACGGGACTTCCGGGGTCAGCGCCAGTGCGATCCCGATCAGAGCGGTCCAGTCATCCGTTCGTTTCTCCTGCAGTCTGATGGCCGCTTCAACGAACAGCGCGTGCGAGCGTACGCCGACGCTCCAGTCGCTCTCCCGCAGGCCCCGGCACTTTTCGAGCTGTTCTGTCGCCCGTGACAGGTCTCCCGCCCGCATGAAGCGGTCCGCGAGCGCGATGCAGGTTGCGGCGGAGGCGTCGACCCACTGGGCGATCTCCTGCAGCGCAGCCACCTGGCCAGCCGCGCGCGTCGCATGATCCTCATCCGATGTGGACAGGGCGCGAAAGGCGAAGAGCGCCTCACTGCGCGCCGCGCCGCGCGAGTTCTCTTTTGGCGCCATCTGCCTGGCGGCTTCGTCGACGTGGCGCGCCGCGGCGACCGCGTCGTTCTGTGCGGAGAATGCCTGCACAAAACGCAACGTCAGTGCGACGTCCGCCACCACGCCAGGCGCCTGCTGGGCGCGCAACGCGATGCGCGCCTGACGGTAGGCGTGGAGCGCCAGCGCCGGATCCCCGGAGGCGAGGTAGATGTCTCCTTCCATGGAGTACAGGTCGGGGAGTACATCCGTCTGTTGCTGCCCGGCGGCGGAGCGCTGTGCCTGCCGCGTGTGCTTCGCGGCCTCCACCCACTCCTGACCGTGCAGGGCCGCCATGGCCCGGGCGTAGGGGATCTGCCAGTGCCCGGCGGACTCGGCCTCCACATCGCGGGCGAGACTCAGCGCCTCTTCGTGCAGTCCCTGCTCGGAGCAGACGCGCAGTACGCGCAGTCTCGCGCGGATGGAAACGTCGAGCGACTTTTCGACGAACAGTTCCGCCTCCGTGACGTTCAGGCGGGCGGCGAGTTTTCTCAGCAGCGACGTCGAGGGCTGCGCCTTGCCAGCCTCAATCTGGCTGATCATGCTCGGAGTGACGATGTCCCTGGCCAGGTCTGTCTGCGTGAGACCGGCATTTGTGCGCAGTTCGCGAATGCGTTGTCCTATTAAGGAAGCCATCGGAATGTCCCTCGTGTTCTTAATTATTATTGACCTGAACAGATCATACGTCAAATGAACACAATGCGCAACTGTTTCTGAAAGAATTCTCCCGCGGGGTTCATATCTATCATTTTCATGCTGATCATGGCTCGGGCGGCCGGACTGTTTCTTCGATCCCGGGGCGGCTCCTTAGACAAGCTCTTAACATGTCGTTGACAAAGCCTTAATATAAACATGATACAATCAGCCATGCCCGGCGTGTGTCAAGGAGGTTTTTCATTGGACGCCAGGAGACAGTTTCACGTCGACTTGGAGGTTCTGCAGCAGGATTTGCTGCGCATGGGTGCTCTGGTGGAGGAGTCCATTTTCAAGGCCGTGCGCGCGTTGACGGATCAGAATCCGGACCTGGCGCAGGAGATCCTCGCCGGGGACGACCAGATCGACGACATGGAGATCGACATTGAGACCAGGTCGCTCGGCCTGATTGCGCTGCAGCAGCCGATGGCGGGCGACCTGCGGATCCTTGGGACCGCGCTCAAGGCGGTCACGGACCTGGAGCGGATCGCGGACCATTCGGTGGATATTGCCAAGGTGGTCCTGCGCATGAACAGGCAGCCTTGGCTCAAGCCGCTGATTGACATCCCGCGGATGGCGAATGTTGTGGAAGGTATGGTGCGCGACGGCTTGACGGCCTACATCCGGCGCGATACCGTTCTTGCAGAGAGTCTGGCGCAACGCGACGATGAGGTGGACAGCCTCTACGCGCAAATTTTCCGCGAGTTGCTCGATCTGATGCTGTCCTCGCCGGCCGCGGTGGAGCAGGCGACGCAACTCATGATGGTCTCGCAGCACCTGGAGCGGATCGGCGACCACGCGACAAACATTGGCGAGTGGGTCATCTATATGGTCCAAGGGGTGCGGCGGGACCTGAACATATAGCCATGGCGACGCAGCGGATGCGGGGAACGGCGGAGAAGTTCCTGCTGCAAAGCGACCGCGGATACGCCGTGGTGCGCGTGCGCCTGGCGGACGGCGACACGCTCCGGGCGGTCGGCGATCTGGCGGGCGTGAAGCTCGGGATGGAGTACGACTTCGTCGGCGAGTTCCATGTACACGCGACCTACGGCAGGGAATTTCGCGTGCTGGCCCGCACGGAGCAGGCGGCGACGAGCCTGGTCGGCATCGAACGGTTCCTCGCCAGCGGACGCTTCAAGGGCGTTGGGCCGCGGACGGCCAAGCGGATCGTGGAGCAGTTCGGTCTGGAGACGCTGGAGGTGTTGCAACAGCGTCCGGAGGAGATTGCGCGGGTGCCCGGCGTCACGGGCAAGAAGGCGGCGGCGATCGCGCGCGCCTTCGTGGAGCACCGGGACGTGGCGCGGTTGGCGACTTTTTTGCGGGGGCACGACCTGCCGTTGCACCTCGCGGAGAAGCTGGCGCGGACGTTTGGCGGGGGTGCGGCCGCGCTGGAGGTGTTGCGGGCAAACCCCTACCAGGTCGTCGAGGACGTGCGCGGCATCGGCTTTCGTACGGCGGATGCCATCGCGCGCGCCATGGGGTTGCCTGAACACGCCCCGGAGAGGCTGACGGCGGCGCTGTTTCACGCCCTGGACCAAGCGGAGGAGGACGGCCACCTCTATCTGCCGTACGCGGTGTGGGTGGCGGCGGCGCAGGAGTTGACTGGCGCTCCCGTCGCTTTGGTGGACGAGGTCGCCGGGGGCCTCGCCAACAAGAGCGGCGTGCTGTTTGAGGCGGACGACGCGGGGGCGATGGCGGTGTACCTGCCGCGGATGCACCGGATCGAGCGCAATATCGCCGTGCGACTGTGCGCGTTGGCGCGGCGCGACGAGCTTGCGGCGGGGCGGGACGCGCCCGACGGCGGTTGTGCGGTTGACGCGTCGGGGGAGGAAACCGGCGGGGCGACGGCGTCAGTCGGGGTGGCGGCGCCCGGGGAAGGGCGCGTGGAATTGTCGCCCGCACAGGAAGCCGCGGCGCGCGCCGTGCGGCGCCATTCCCTCGTCGTACTCACGGGGGGCCCGGGAACAGGCAAGACGACGACGATGCGCCGCGTCGTGCAGGACGCGCAGGCGCGCGGGGAGAGGGTGGTTCTGTCCGCGCCCACCGGTCGCGCGGCCAGACGCCTGGCTGAGGGAGCGGGAGAGGACGCCCGCACGATGCACAGGCTGCTCGAAGTCGGCCAGCAGGCGCGCGGGTCGTTCGGTTTTGGCCGGGGCCCGGCGCACCGTCTGGAGGGCGACCTGTTTATCGTCGATGAAGCGTCCATGGTCGATGCTCCGCTGTTCTCCCACTTTCTCGACGCGTTGCCGGATCACGCGCGGCTGCTCCTGGTCGGCGACCCGGAGCAGTTGCCCCCGGTCGGCCCTGGCAGCGTGCTGCGCGACATCATCGCGTCGGGCGTGGCGCAGGTGTATGAACTGGAACTGGTCTTTCGCCAGTCGCGCCACAGTCAGATCGTGCTCGCCGCGCACGCCGTGCGCGCGGGGCGGACGCCGGACCTGCCGCGGTTGCCGGATTCGGAGTACTACTTCATCGAAGAGGACGATCCCGCAAGGGCCGCGGACACGGTCGTTGAACTGGCGACGGCGCGCTTGCCGACGTATCTCGGGGTCGACGCGGTGGCCGGCGTGCAGGTGCTCGCGCCCATGCGCAAGGGCGTCTGCGGGCTGGATGCGCTGAATGCGCGGCTCAGTGACCGGCTGACGGCGCCGGACGCGCCGGCTGTCAAGATCGGGGCGCGGACCATCCGGTTGCGGGACAAATTGATGAATGTGAAAAACGACTATGAACGCGACGTCTATAATGGTGATATCGGGCTTGTCGCCGGTCTAGACGAGGATGGTGTGACCGTCCGCTTCGGGGAGGGGCCGGAGGGGCGCGATGTACGTTTTGACAAGGCGGTGTGCGGTCAACTGGTACACGCGTACGCGGTTTCAGTGCACAAGAGCCAGGGCGGCGAATTCCCCTGCGTGGTGCTGCCGGTCGTTCGCGAACACACGGTGCTGCTCAACAGGCAACTGCTCTACACGGCCATGACGCGGGCGCGTTTGCTGCTGGTGATCGTGGGGTCGCGCGGCGCGTTTCAGTCGGCCGTGCGGCGCGGGGATGTCGCACGGCGGTACAGTCGCCTCCCGTGGAGGCTGGAGCGGGAACGCGGTGCCAAAGGGGCCATACAGCCAGGCACGTGAAAGGTGGAGCCAAGGTGGCGGACAGAGTACTTGTGGTGGATGACGAAGAGCCGATCCGCAAGTTGGTCGAATACAATCTGGCTCAGGCGGGGTATGACGTCACGGTTGCGGAAAACGGTTCAGTGGCGCTGGAGATGGTGCACCAGCAGCGCTACGACCTGTTGATTTTGGACCTGATGCTCCCCGGCATCGGCGGAATGGAACTCTGCAAGCGGCTGCGCCAGGAGCAGGCGAAGATTCCTATCATCATGCTGACCGCGCGCGGCGAAGAGATCGACAGGGTGCTCGGTTTGGAGATGGGCGCCGACGATTACGTGACTAAGCCGTTCAGCCCGCGGGAACTGGTGGCGCGCGCCAGGGCGGTGCTGCGGCGCAACCCGGAGGAACCGGCAAACCCGGGCGCGACGATCGACGCCGGGCCGCTGCGGCTGGATCTGGAGAAATACGAGGTGACGATGCGCGGACAGCCTGTGGAATTGACGCCGCGGGAATTTGAACTGCTGCACTATCTGCTCAAGCACGCGGACCGCGTGGTCAGCCGCGACCAGTTGCTGGACCGGGTGTGGGGCTACGAGTACGCGGGCGACACGCGGCTGGTGGACGTGCATATCAGCCACCTGCGGGACAAGATTGAACAGGATCCAAAGTCGCCGCAACACATCAAGACGGTGCGCGGCGTCGGGTACAAGTTTGTCAGGGGAGATGCGTAACCGTGCCGGGGCAGGTCGTGTCTGACAGCATGACGGTGCTGGCAACGCTGTTCGCCGGAGCGACGGTGTGGCTGTCGGCAAAATTGGTCGGCGTCAAGCGGACGCACCGTGAACTGATGGTCGCCATCAATGCGGCGCTCGACGAGGGGCGCGCGCTCGACGGGCCGGATGCGGGACACGCGGACGCAAACTGGCGCGACGACCTCGACCACTTGGCGGAGCGGATCCACGCGCTGACGTCGGCGATTGGCGAGGAACGCGAGGAGACGCTTCAGGAGCGCAGCAAGATGGCCGGCGTGCTCAGCCACATCCTGAGCGGGGTGATCGTGATTGACCGGGCGGGGCGGGTGGTGCTGGCCAATGAGGCGGCGGAGCGCCTGTTCGGACTGACGGAAGTGGAGATGATCGGCAGGTGGCACTGGGAGCTCGGGCACCACTACGGTCTGGCGTCGATTGTCGATGAGACGATCGCGCTCGGCTCGGTGCAAAAGCGCGAGGTTCAGTTCCACAAGCCGCAGGAGTTGACGCTCGAAGCGAACGTGACGCCCATCCTGCAGTCGAGCGGCACGATTTCCGGCGCGGTGGTGCTCCTGCACGACGTCAGCGAATGGCGGCGTCTGGAGCGGATGCGGAGTGACTTTGTCGCCAATGTGTCGCATGAGTTGCGCACACCCATCACGGGTCTCAAGGGTTTTGCGGAGACTCTTCTGGATGGGGCGTTGGCGGATCCGCCCACGGCGCGGGAATTTGTGCAAATCATGAAGGAAGAGGCGGATCGGCTGGGCCGGCTGGTGGAGGACCTGCTCGATCTGTCGCGCATTGAAGCGAAGCAGACGCGGCTGGACCTGCAGCCGGTGCCGGTGCTGCGCCTGTTTGAGCAGGTGGCCGGGGCGCTCTCGGGACGGGCGGCGGAAGCCGGCGTGGGGCTGGAGGTGTCCGAGGAGACGGACGGGATCATGGCGTACGCGGACAAGGACCGGCTCAAGCAGGTGCTGATCAACCTGGCGAGCAATGCGCTGCAGTTCACGCCGTCTGGAGGATGGATCCGGTTGCGGGCGAAGGTGCAGGCGGACAGGGTGGTTGTCACGGTGGAGGACACCGGCGTGGGCATTCCGCCGTCCGACATCGGGCGCGTGTTCGAACGGTTCTACCGCGTCGACAAGGCGCGCAGCCGCCAGTCGGGCGGAACGGGGCTGGGCCTGGCGATCGTGAAGCACATCGTGGAGGTGCACGGCGGGCACGTCGGGGTGCAGTCCGAAGTGGGCAAGGGCAGCCAGTTCTTTTTCGACATTCCGGCTTACCGGGGACAGTCCGGGGGTGGGGTCTGAGGGCGAGGTCTGAGGGTGGGGTCTGAGGGTGGGGTCTGAGGGCGAGGTCTGGCGAAGAGGTCTGAGGCGCACTCGTACGGGACGCTGTATGCAAAACTGCATGTCCTGAATGCTGCCGGTTCCTGAGGCGCCTGTGCTATCATAATATGTACAGGAAGCCGGACGACGGAGGGACGGACGCGTATGCGGGTGGCGTTGGTCACAGACAGCACGGCGGATCTGACAATCGAAGAAGCCAGGCGTCTTGGCGTCGCGATGGTGCCGCTGCAGATCGGGTTCGGGGATGAGACGCTGCTCGACCGGGCGGAACTCACGCCGGCGGAGTTCTACCGCCGCCTGGCCGGGGGAGGCGTGTTGCCGACGACATCGCAGCCGTCGCCGACGGCGTTCGCGGACGTGTTCAGCGATCTTCTGACGAGCCACGACGCGATTGTGGGTGCGTTCATCAGCCGCAAGCTGAGCGGAACGGTCGCGGCGGCGGAAACGGCGCGCAAGATGGTGATGGATTCCGGGGCGGCTATGGACGGAGCGATCGAGTTGATTGACTCCGGGACGACGTCGTACGCGCTGGGCCAGGTGGTGGCCGCCGCGGCGCGCGTGGCGTCGCGCGGCGGGGGGCAGGCGGAGGTTGTGGAGACCTTGCGGCGTCTCATGGCGAGGTCGCACGCCTACATTGCCGTGGACTCGCTGGACAGTCTGCGCCGCGGCGGCAGGATCGGCGGCGCCGCGGCGTTGCTGGGGTCGCTCTTGCAGATCAAGCCGATTCTGACGGTGAAAGACGGTCTGGTTTCTGTGGAGGAGAAGGTGCGGACGTTTCAGCGGGCGCTGGACGTTCTCGCGCAGCGGGCGGGGCGCGAGGCTACGGCCTTGGATGAGGCCGGCACGCCGCAGGTGGCGGTCGTGCACACGGCGGCGCCGGAGCACGCGGCGACTCTGGCGCAGTTGCTGACACGCGTCGCGCCGCGGGTGGAGTGGCACGTGCGGGACATGGGGCCGACGCTCGGCGTGCACCTGGGCGCGGGGCACGCGGGAGTGGTGTACATCGGTCCGCCGCCGCAGGCGTGACGGGAGGGCTGTCGGTGAGCAGGACTTGGAGGGGGACGGCCCTGGGACTGCTCTTTCCAGAGAGTCCGCGCTGCGTGCTGTGCGGCGGCGCGCTCGCGGGGTGGTGGCGCGTCTTGCGCGGCCCTGAGTTGTGTGAACAGTGCCTGGCCGGAGTCCATGCGGTGAGCGAGCCCATGTGCCGCGTCTGCGGCAGAGTGCGGCAGGGTGCGCTGTGCGCGGACTGTCAACGAGAATCGCACGTATTTTTCACGGCGCGTGCGTACGCGCACTACGACGGAATCGCGGAACAGGCGATCAAGGCGCTCAAGTATCAAGGCAAACGCGAGTTGATTCCAATTATTGGTGAATGGCTTGTGGAGACGTATGTGCGGTATCATGGAGATGATCGACACATGCTTGTTGCACCGGTGCCATTGCACCCTGTGAAACAAAAGCGCCGCGGGTTCAATCAGGCCGAGGAGATCGCCCTAGTGCTCAGCGCGAGGTTGCGCCTTAAGACGGCCCGCCCGCTGGCCAGGGTCCGGCTTGACCAGAGTCAGACCACGGTGACGCGTGAGGAGCGCCTGCGGGCCATGGAGGGCGCGTTTGCCTTGAATGGCGATTTCGGAGCGGATGCGGTGCGCGGGCGCGAGTTCCTCCTTGTGGACGATGTGTTGACGACGGGCGGAACGGCCGATGCTTGTGCGCGCGTGCTGTTCCAGCACGGTGCGGTTTCCGTGCACGTCCTGACGGTGGCGAGGTAAGGTCCGCTTGAGGAGAGGAAGAACCGGTTATGATCGGTCAGAATGCAGCGCGCGACTGGAAGCAGGAAGTGGCGCCGTACGAGCGCCCGCGCGTGGGCAGGAGCGCGTGGCAGTTGGTCAACACGATCGCCCCGTTTCTTGTTCTCTGGTGCCTGGCGTACTTCAGCCTCTCCCTCTCGTATTGGCTTACGATGGTATTTGTCATGCTTGCGGCGGGGTTCCTGATTCGCACATTCATTCTGTTTCACGATTGCTGTCACTACGCGTTCTTTCCGAACAAACTGGCCAATGAGATTACGGGCATCATCACGGGCCTCCTCGCGGCCTTCCCCTACTATCGCTGGAAAAACGAGCACGCCATTCACCATGCGAGCAGCGGTAATCTGGACCGCAGGGGCATCGGGGATATCTGGATCCTGACCGTGGATGAATACCTGGCTGCGTCAAAATGGAGAAAAATAGCGTATCACATCTACCGCAACCCGTTTTTCATGTTCGGCGTGGGCCCTGTCTACATGATTCTTGTCGCCTACCGTTACAACACGAGACGCGCGGGCCGGACCGAGCGTCGTAACACGCGTGCGACCAATATGGGGCTTGCGCTTGCGATTGCGCTCGCATGCTGGCTGCTCGGCTGGAAATCGTTCCTGCTCGTCGAGGGCCCGATTCTCTATCTCGCCTCGATGGCCGGCATCTGGCTGTTTTACGTCCAGCATCATTTCGACGGCGCGTACTTTGAGCCGGCGAAGGACTGGGATTACGTCTCCGCAGCCCTGCGTGGGAGTTCGTTCTATAAGCTGCCGGGAGTGCTGCAGTGGATGGTGGGCAATATCGGGTACCACCACATTCACCACCTGAGTTCGCGCGTGCCAAACTACAACCTGAAGGGGTTTCACGAACAGAAACTCGCACTCTGCGGTGTGCCGAGTGTGGGACTGCTCGCCAGCCTGCGGGCGCTCGGCTATCGGTTGTGGGATGAACAGGCCAAGAAATTTGTTGCATTCCCCAGTCTGGGGCGTTAAGCGCCCAGTCCTCCAAAAAGGGGTGGATGTGCATGGAGATCGAGACGTGCCGACAGTGCGGGAAGGTGTTCATGAAGCGGACGAGCGTTCTGTGTCCGGACTGCGCGCGGCGCGGGGAGGATGACTTTCTCGCGATTCGCGGCTACCTGGACGAGCACCCCGGGGCAACGATGATGACTCTGTGCGATGCCTTGGGCGTGGCTGAAGAGACGGTTTCACGCCTGATCGAAGAGGGACGTCTCGTCATGTCTGGGAGCCAACGGAACCGGTGCGAATCCTGCGGAGGGGAAGCACAGTTCGGGCAGAAGCTGTGCCTGCGCTGCCGCGTGCAACTCGACCAATCGCTGCGTTCGGCGGCAAACGTCTTGCGCAGTTCGCTCAAAGAGGGTTCGGCCAGCGACGCGGGGAAGGGATCATACTACACGCGGCGGGACCGGGACTGACAAAGGGGCCCGGTGTCGCCATGGGACGGGCGGCTACATTGTCGGCAAGATTCTCTGCAGGGCGTGTTCGGCCGGCCGATAGCCGTACTCTGCAGCCTTTGCAAAGGCGTCGCGCGCCTGCGCCACTTCTCCCAGTGCTTCATGGAAGACGCCGAGGTTGTAGAGCGCCAAATACGATCCTGTGCCCTCGACAGTGTCGAGCCGGTGTCCCTGTTCGCCGATGGCGAGGCACCGGTCATAGCACCGCTTTATGCGGTCGAAGTCGGGTATGCCAAAGGCCATCAGCGCACCCGCGAGCAGAAACGGCAGGTCCGGGACGCCGGGGTACAGACCCAGCGCCGCTTCCATAAGAGGGAAGAATGCATCGGCTCGTTGAAGGTGCTTGAGCGTGTGCAGATAACCCAGGAGCAAGTCGGATGTGAAGTTGAATGCGTGCGCCCCGTCCGGCTGCACAATCGACCAGGACCGCTCGTACGCTGCCGCGGCTTCCGCATGGCGGTCCATTGTCTGCAGTGTTTTTCCGAGTTGAAACCACAGATATGGATTTTCCGGTTCCGCCAGGACTGCGCTCTCGAGCAGTCCTTTGTTGCGCTGATATTTCTCGACCGTCCGTTGTTCTGACAGGTCGTATCCCGAGTGTTCAAGTACGATGTCCGTGTTCAGCCGCGGCAGGTCCGTACCTTGGCGCCGCAACTGCTCGTGAACCGCGCCAAAAAACCCGATGCCCGGGATGTGCGGCGACAGTCTGCTGACCCACGCGCTTGCGTGCAGGGCGCGGGCGGCGCTGCGAAAGGGGCTGCGAATCTGGACGCGCCCAAACGCATGGGGATGGTCGGACACAAAATGCAGAATGCGTTGCCGCAGATGCTGCGGAGCGAGTTCGTCGGCGTCGATGATGAAAAGATGGCTGCCGCGCGCCATGGCCATGCTGCGGTTGCGGGCGTCGGCAAAATTGCCAGCCCACGCCATGGTGGAAACACGCGCGCCATGGTCTCGGGCGATCTCCACGGTCGCGTCACTGGAGCCGGTGTCCATGATTACGATCTCATCGACCTGATCTTGAATGGACGCAAGGCAGGCGGGAAGGCGCTCTGCCTCGTCCCGGACGATCATGCAGGCCGAAATGAATGGCATCACTCAGCGCGCCTCGGCGCTGGCGGACTGGGGCTGCACCTTCATCCACGTCTCCGCCCATGAGGTCCAGAATCCCAGCATCGCGTCGTACGTCTCTTCGACAGCGGATGGCTGCAGGTACCACCTTACGAGCGTTGAATAATAGAACGCGTACGTCTGGTCCGTGACGTCGGCGAGTGATATGGAACGGTCCAACGACGCGCGCAAATACGTGATGATGTCCTGAAGCTGCGAGATGCGAGCGCGCATGGCGGGAATGTCATCTGCGTCGCGGCACTGGAGAATCTCCTGTGTCAAGAGAGATCCCTGCTCGTGCAGTTTGACCAACTGAACGTGAAGGGGCATGGTCAGCACGGCGTTTTTGCGGTAGATGTCAGCGGGATTCATGAAAGGGTCCTCCTCGGCCAAAATGGTCTCGCCTGTCTGTTCCTGCACCCGTTTGAGCATTTCTGACGCCGGGAAGAGCAGGCATCCCTGCCGCAGGATCTCCGCCATGTATGATCTACCGCCTTTTGCGAGCGCGATGTCACACTCCAACAACACACGCGTCACCGTGGGCTCAAAATCCATGGCTCTGGCGGTCCAGTATTCGGCGGCGGGGACTGCTCCCGACTGAAAGGCGCGCAGCGCGTTTTTCTCACACTGGGCGGAAGTGGCTCCTGGCCACTCTATCTCCGTAAGGACATGCGCGAGGGGGGATGCGGCAAAAAAGGCCCAAGCCGTCTCCAGATCCGTGGCGTGCGGCAGGAGCTTGCGCAGCAGACGAGCCGCGTGCGCGAGGACGATGTCGCGGGCAATGTCTCCGAGTCGAAGTTCTAGGTTGGGTTGACGAAGCGACGCCAAGACCTGTGAAAGATATTCACCGCGTGGGCCAGCCTTGGAGAAGCACTCCAACGCAAATGTCATGTCGTTCTCTTCTGCGTGATACATCCCGGCGAGCATCCAGGTCTCCTCGGACGGATGTTGCTCTGCGTACGCGGCTGCCGTTTGGGGTGAATTTCTGCAACTGGCCGCCATTCGCGCCCGCACCAGGAGTGAGGATGATCCAAAGGCACTTTCGGCGCGCTCGATCACCGCTGCGGCGTCGGGAACGTCGTTGACTGTGTACACCTCAGCGTAGAGTGCGTAGGTGGCCGCATCCCCGATTCGCGACTCGAGATGCTGGTAGAGGAATACGGGATCCTTTGGCAGGAGGTACACCAACGCATGCAGCGCGCCGGCAAGCGACGGGTGCTCCACAAACGCCCGCAGATGCCACTCGCGCGCGAGCCAGACATCGCCCAAAGCTAGCCACGCTTCACCCAGTCGCAGAGAAGCATAATAGGTGCCCATGCCCTCGAGTGTGTCCACATGGCTGCCTGTGGGATCACCCTGCGCCCTCGCTTCCATCAGGGCGTTGACGGCCTCTATCTTGCGTCCATCTCCCAGCAGCATTTCGCCATAGTGAGTCTTCAGGTCGGTCAGCCATGGGTAATGGCCAATTCCTTCGCGCGCGACATCCATGGCGGTTTGTTTGTCCCCGGAATGCCATAGGGCTACTGTGAGGAAATTGAATATTCGTGCGGTGTACGGCGGCCAAGTCTCAACTGGAGACTGTCTGATCTCAGACAGCAAGTCCATCCCCAGGTCGGCGCACGCCCCGAATTCCTGTGTCTGCATGTGCTCAGCCATAAGATTACAGCGATGAAACCAACTGTCTGGGTCATTCTCCAGTTCCTTGTTCAACAGACTGACATTGCGGGCGGATTTCCCGCGCAGTCGAACAAACTCTTCAAGGTAGCCGAGATGGTGAAATGTCAGGTCTATGCGCATCGTCCGTCCGCCGGACGAAATGACCGAATTCGCTACCTGCTCGTGGATGGCGCCCTCATAAAGGTGCCCACGGCGGAAGACGCGCGTGACCCAAAGCATCGATGCACCGCTGATGTTGGCGAGTGAGCCTGCATAGTTCCGGATCTGGACGATCAGCGCCTCTGGCTGCTCGCGCTCCAGCACGGCGCGGAGGTTCGTCCGCTGATCCGCGTCAAGGTATTCATCTGCATCGATCACGAGGACGTAGTCGCCGCTGGCGTGGCTCAAAGACTCATTGCGCGCAATCGAAAAGTCATCCTTCCACGTGCTCAGGAAGACGCGCGCGCCGGCTTGCCGGGCGAGGGAGACGGTGTTGTCGGTTGACCCGGTATCCACGACGATGATCTCGTCGACGACGTCCTTGAGTGACTCCAGGCATCTCTGGATCGTCCATTCTTCGTTGCGTGTGATGAGGCAGGCCGATATGAGCATGATGGTCCTCCATTCATCTATAGTCGGCCAGGTTAGCGATTGCACGCCATGCTTCTCATGTAGGCGCGGCGCGGTTCAGCTGTGGCAAACTCGCGTTGCATGGATTCTTCGTAGTACTGGAGGCGCGTGCGGATGCGGCCCTCGAGATGGGCAGTCTCGACCATCGTAGACTGCCACAGTTCACGCGTCGTGCTGTCGGGCGCGTAGGCCGTCCATTCGCTAATGGTCTTGGACCGTTCGAGCATCAGCACGAAGCAATCATAATTACGTTCCTCATCGAGAGCGGTCAGACAGGCCTCATAGAGTCCATGCACGCTCATGGCCATTTCGAGGGTGGTCCGCAAATGAAACGCCTCCTGTCTGCCGTCCGGGAACGTGGATTACGGGATGCCTGCCGGCGTGCCGCCTGTTGAACCCCCGCTGCCAGCCGACCCGCCGCCCATCAGCGCGGCCAGCATCTGCATCTGGGACTGGGACTGGGCAAGGCTAGCGTTCAGGGCGTTGAGTTGTTTGGTGAAGTTCGCCACGTTCTGGCTGATCATCTGGTCCAACTGGGTGATGTAGCTGTTGAGATTGGTCTGTTGGCTCTGGATGCCTGTCAGTTCGGACTGGATCGTCCCAGTCTGGCCTCCTCCGCCGACGAACTCGCTGAGTGTCGTGGTGACGCTGCCGAGGACGCCCGTCGTCGGTATGGCCGACGACGCCCCGGCATTCTGAACGACGCCGAATAACTGTTGCACAGCGCTCGCATTGGACTGGAGGGCGTTGGTGAACATCGTCTGCCCATCCTGCAGTGTTCCGCCTGTCGACCCGAAGCCTCCGGCAGGCTGGAACTCCAGATGCCCGGTGTTTGGATCCAGCACGATTCCGACCGACGCGAGGGAGTTTTGTACGCCGGATCCCTGGACCATGTTCAGCGCCGCTGGCAGCTGGGCGAGCACTCCCGCCGCGTTTGGATCGTTGAACAGAGGACCCGAGGTGCCGGGTGTTGTCCCTGTTCCCGGGGTGTACGCAGTGTCTTTATGCACGAGATCGATTAGCGAATTATAGGACTTCATCCATGTTTGCACTGCCCCGACGATCGCGCTTTGATTCTGGGCGATGGTGAGGGTCCCGGCCGTCGATGTTGGCTGGGACACGGTCAACGTCACATTAGGGATCGCACTGGTAAATGTGTTGCTTGATGAAGAGAGGTTGACGGAGTTGTCGACTGTGATTTGCGCGTTTTGCGCCGCTTGATTCGGCGTGGACGGGAATCCGAAGTTGGTCGACAGGTAAGTGCTGCTGGTTGAGCTGCTCAGGGAAAATCCGTACTGCGCCCCTGTCTGGGTCGACTGCAGCGCGATGTAGTACGGTGTGCTGCCGCTTCCGCTGTTGATGATGCTGGCCGAAACGTCTGTCGTAGCACTGTTCTGGTTGATCGCGGCGGCGATGCTGTCAAGGCTCTCGCCAGCTGTGATGCTCACCGTGGCGGCTCCGCCGTTCAGCGATGTGACAGTAAGGGAACCGGCCGTTATGGAAGACGAACCGCTCTCTGTGGTCTGCCCAACCGTGGCCACCGAGAATTGACTCTGCGCGAGTTGCGTGACGCCGATGCTGTATGTCGCAGGCTGGGCTCCCGCCTGGGCGGTTGCGGAAAATGCGCTTGAGCTTGAGGCCACCGTCACCGGAGTCCACGCCTGGAGACTGGCCAGCGTCTGCGTGGCGGACTGGAACTGGTTTAGCGCCGACTGTAGCGCGGTGAGCGCGCTTTGTTGGGTCGACAAGGTGCTCAACTCCTGTTTTGGAGTCGACTCGAGTTGCTGCGTGAGGACGGCCTGATACTCCTGGACGTACTGCGTCACGGGAACGCCGCCGCCGCCAGGGTTCGAGATGGTATTCAACTGTTGCATGAGATTGATCGACACGCCAGTGACCCCCTAAGGGGCTCCCGCGAGAGAAAATCACGCGGGAGCCGGGTAGATGGTGCGCGGCTCGAAATCTTCCGAGTCGAGATGTGCGGTGGAAAACTCAGCTGAGCAGCTTCAGGATGGCGGCGGGTTGCTGCTGCGCCTGGCCGAGCATGGCCAGACCGACCTGTTGCAGCACCTGCTCCTGGCTGAACTGCGTATAGGCGGTGGCCATGTTGGTGTTGGTGATGGTGGATTCCGCGTTCTGCAGGTTCTGCGACGAGTTCTGGAGGTTAGAGATCGTGTAGTTCAACTGATCCTGAATCGCGCCAAGACTGGCCTGAAATCCGGACAACGTCGTGATCGCGGACTGAACGCTCGCGATCGCGGCCTGAGCGGACGCCTGGCTTGTGATGGAGATCGACGTTGTTGCGATTCCGAGACTCGTGTTATTGACCGTTGCGATCGTGAACGCCAAGGTCTGGTTGTTTTGCGCGCCGACCTGAAGCGTCATCGGGGTGCTGGGGGAGCCATACGAGCCATTGAGCAGCGTCATGCCGTTGAACTGAGTGTTCTTTGAAATGCTGCTGATCTGATTTTGCAGCGACGTGAATTCGGTCTGCAGGTTCGCCAGGTCGCTGGATGTCTGGGTTCCGTTGGACGCTTCTACAGCCAGCGTGTTCATCGTCTGCAGGATGCTCTCAACCTGGTTCATGGCGCCACTCGCCGTCTGGATCAGGCTCACGCCGTTCTGGGCGTTTTGCGTGGCCTGGTTGAGGCCGTTCACCTGCGACATCATCTGTTGCGAGATGGCGTAGCCTGCCGGATCGTTCGCGGCGCTGTTGATCCGGTTGCCGGACGACAGTTGGGCGTATGACGTGTTCAATTGGTTTTGAACATAACTGAGGTTGCTCAGGATATTACTCGCCGAACTGTTGTTGTTTACGCTGAAGCTGAGCGACATGTACAGCACGTCCTTTCAATACCGAGTAGGATGTCTTCGCTGCTGTGAGGCACTTGCGACTGCTCTTCGCCCGCGATCAACCGTTTGGCAGATAGCTGACGAGCGACGGCAACAGGATGCCGGCTCCCATTTTCAACGCTGCCTGGAATACGGTCTGGTCAGTGTTGAACTGGGTGATGACCTGGGCCATGTTCGCGTCGACGATCACCCCCTTTTGCGTGGTCATGCGCTGCGCGTACTGTTTCATCAGGTTCTGCGCCGCGGTCATGCGCTGAACGTGCGTCCCCAGGTCTGCGTTGATATTCACCACCTGGTTCAGATTGGCGTTCAGGTTCGTCAGGTCTTGCGACAGCGCGGCGTGGTTGCCGCTCGCGAGATCCGTGACGATGCTCTGCAGCGTTCCCTGCAGGTTGCTGGACGCCCCCGCGGCCGTCGAGAGAAACATGGCGCTCGCGGTCGTGTTGACGTTGATCTGGACACCCGTCGCGACGGTGTACGCGATCGACTGCGACGCCCCCGCAGGGGTGCTGGCCGGCGTCCCAGCGTAGCCCGCGTAGCTCGACGGCGGCGTGGCGGTCGCCGTTCCGCCGAACAGGTAGCGGTTGCCCTGTTGGCTGTCGAGCGCCTGGTTGACCGACTGCGCCAACTGTTTGGCGGTCTGCGACAGGGCGGCGTTCCCGGACGGGCTGTTTGCGGTTCCGTTCAGGCCCTGAATCACCAGGCCCTGAATACCCTGCAACTGGGTGACCATCGACTGCACGGCGGATGAACTGTTCTGCAGCCATGTGAGGCCCGCCGTGGTCGAAGCTTGGTAGGAATTGATCTGACTCAGTGTGGCGTTGATCGCCATGTCCTGCGACACGGCGAGCGGGTTGTCGGACGGCTGGTTCAAGACCTTGCCGGTCGACATCTGCACCTGGGCGGTCTGCATGCGCTGTGCGTCCTGTGTAAGGTTGTATAGAAACTGCTGTGTCATCATGTTTTGCGTAACTCTCACATTCTTCACCCCACACAGTCGCTTTGCGAAGCCTCCGCTCAGGCGCCCAAGGCCAGCGCCGTTTACGGCACGCTGTTCAGCAGCGTCTGAATCATCTGGTCGTACACCGTGATAAACTTGGCGGCGGCGCTGTACGCGTTCTGATACTGGACCATCTGCGCGGCCTGCTGGTTGATGTCCACCCCGGACACGGACTGGCGCAGCTGCGAGGACTGTTGGGCCAGCGCGTTTGCCGTCTGTTCGCCCGACATGACGCTGGCCGCTTCGGTCCCTACGGCCGAAACGACCTGGGCGACTCCCTGGTCGAATGTCCCCGTGAACGTCTGCGTGGACGACGGCCCGCCGGCTATGGAATTATAGGTGTTGTACGAGAAGCTCGTATCCGTGTTTTGCACATTTGCGACGGCCTGCGACGCGCTGTTGTTTCCTGGATTTGCAGTGCCCGCGGTCGACAGGGAGGACGCCGTAAAGGATGGATCAACGGTCAGGTACACCACCGGACTGTCCGCCGGGGGAGTGCCCGTCCCTGCGGGATTCACGTCAAATACAGGATTGCCGTAGGCCTTGTTCACTTGAGACGCAAGGTTTTGCACGTATGCGTTGAGGTAGCCGACCGTGTTTCGGGCATCCGCGATGCCTGCCATGTTTCCTGCGATGGAACCGGACGTAATCGCTCCGAGCAGCGCGGCGTCGGTGGGCGTCGGCTGCGGCGGCGAACCGGCGGGGCCCACCAGGTAGATGGTCTGCCCGCCCGCAGACAGCGTGACATCAAGGTATCCGGGATACTTTGGCGCCGGACTCGATCCGCTTGTCATCTGCGGGTCCTGGAAGTACTTGATGTTGGCCAATCCCGACATCTTGTCCAGCAGGACGCTGCGTTGGTCCTCAAGCGCGTTCGGGCTCGCGCCTGTCTGGGAGACGTTGACGATCTGCGAGTTCAGTTGCGCAACCTGTGCGGCGTAGCCCATGAGTTCGCCGAGTTGCCCCGAAGGGCCGCCAGGCGCCGACGGCTGCGCGGTGCCGATGACCGACTGAAGATTCGCCTGCAGCGCCGAGAGTTGATTTCCGACCAACTGGAATGTCTGTCCCAGCGTCTTGGCCTGCGACACCACTGATTGGGCGGCCGCCGCGTTGCTTGGATCGGTCGAGAGCGTCTGCCAGGATGAAAAGAACTGGTCAAGGGAGTTTTGCATGCTCTGTGAGCTCGGCTCGTTCAGGATGCCCTGCACCTGCGTCAGCACCGCGTTGTGCGTGCTGTACATCTGGTAGGTGCCCTGGTTGGCCCGGTCCTGCGCGTTGTAAAAGGCGTTGATCTGGCGCGAGACCTGCGTCACCGTGACGCCTTCGCCGATCTGTCCGGACGTAAGCGGGGCGTTGCCCGCAGGCAGGGCGGGAAACGAACCGTACTCGCCGAGTTGCGCCGTCTCCTGCGCATACCCCGGGGTGTTTGCGTTCGCGATGTTGTTGGCGATCACGTTTTCTGCCTGGGAAGCGGTGTCAAGCGCCGTCATGCCCGTATTCAGTGCGAAAAAAGTCGAGATCTGCATGACGGTCGATCCTCCCTTAACCCACGCGGGAAAACGCGCGGTGACTGCCGAGCGTCTGCATGACGCCCTCCACCATGTGCAGCGCCTGTGCAACCAATGTCTGCTGCGTCCGTACGGAGTCCGCCAGCCGACCCAACCGTTCGCGTTCAGCCAGGTCAAGCGGCTTCCCCTCAAGTCTGCGGGCCCAGACACACTGTTCAACGACCAGGTCTTCGATGGAGTCGACCCTGCTCTCGACCACCGCGGCGATGATCTCCTGGTTCAATTGTTCAAGTCGGCTGATGCACTGCGCCGCCGTTGCATCCGATTCCGCGTCCATGCGACACGCCCCGTTTCGCGGGCTCCGTCCCCTTCGGGCATGAGGAGTCAGCCGATGTACTTGCCGTTGATCAGTGACTTGGCGAGCGAACCCAGGTCAACGGTGTGCGCTCCGCTCGCGATGGCGCGCCTGAGGCGTTCCAGATCGGCCGCTCTTGAAGACTGGTGCGCCGCAGCCCCCTGCTGCGCCTGCCCGTCCGAGCGCGGCGCCGGCGTAACGCCGGGCGTGCCGGAAACGGGACGAATGAACGAGTTGTCCATCCTGTCTCCCCCCTCACCTTATACATCGGTCGGATTCGTCCTTTTTTTGCGCTCTTGTTTGATCCCGAGCAATTTTTTTTTGACTGTGTCAAGCCCCTTGCGGTAGGCGCGCGTCACGGTGGATACAGAGACATCCATGGCATAGGCGATTTCGGTGAATGTATAGCCGTGCTCGACAAATAACGAGATGATGGTCTGGTCGCGCTGGTCCAATTGCTGCAAGGCCTGCACCACGTCCATCCAGAGTTCGTGGTCGTCGTGCAGGTCGCCCGCGGACAGGTCGATCGCGTGGTCGAGCGTCACGGTGTAGGGCGTCTCGTAGGCGCGCAGTTTGGCCTGGTCGGTGCGGGTGACCTTGACGGGCGCCGAATCGCGCAGGGCGTCGCGCATGCCGAACTTGCACTGTTGCCGAAAGAGGATGTCATTGCTGTCGCAGGCGCAAGTGGCGCCGTTCCTCAGACAAAACTGCCACCATCGCAGGGCCGCGGCGCCGACCAGGTCGTCCTCGTCGATTGCGGCGCTCCTGCGCAGCCCGGCAAGCCGTCGGGCCAACCGCTTCAAGTAGGCCAGTTGCCCGGGTGTGAACTCTCGTTCGGGGTAATCCAATTCGCGCCTCCATCGGGTCTCGCGCTCACTTGCGCGCGGCCCTGTGCGGGGAATGGGCCATGCCTGGGTCAATGTGGAGCAAACCTAACATAACACAGCGGCCGCCGGACGGCCATTTCCATGCGCCCCGACCGGCGGCGCGGGCGCAGTTCGCGCTGTTCTTGCACAAAAGTTCTTTTTGCCGGGGTGTGTCAGTGGTGTTATACTTCAACGTAAGAAGGGAGGATTCCAAAGATGAAGATTCACGTCCGTGGGGACCATCATCTGGATGTGACGCCTGCCTTAAAGGAATATGTTGAAAAAAAGCTGGGGCGCCTTGAACGTTATATGGATACGGATGAGGCCAAAGAGGTCAGTGTCACCATGGCTGTCACGCGGGACGTGCACAGCGTGGAGGTGACCATGCCGGTTTCTCACCTCTTGTTGCGGGCCGAAGAACGGTCGCCCGACATGTATGCGTCGATCGACATGGTCGTGGACAAGCTGGAGAAACAATTGGCCAAATACAAACATAGAGTCGGGCAGAAGGTTGACCAACGGCAAAAGGTCGAGGGCAGCCGCGCCAAGGCCGGACAGCGGCTTGCCCGGGGAGCGGACCACGAGCAAGAGGCGGAGGAGGTCGAACTGGCGGTTGTCCGCAAGAAGGAGTTCGACATGAAACCGATGCACATTGACGAGGCTATTCTGCAGATGGACATGCTGGGGCATGATTTTTTTGTTTTTGCGAACGCCGACACGGACAGGACAAATGTGGTCTACAAGAGGCGCGACGGCCAGTACGGACTGATCGAAGCGCGTTGACTGTCGGGAAAGAAGGACGGGCGCGCCGAATATGCTGGTAAAGGATGTGATGGCGGGCTTCTGGCGCAAGGGGGAGCGGGCGTGGGCATCCTCGTCTGGCTGGTGCAGATTGTCGCTTTCCTTGCGGTGTGGAAGGCGGCCCATCTGTTGTTCTGGAACGCGCGCAGGATGACGGGACTCACTTCATTGCCCGTCACGATGGGAGTGACGCTGGTTATCGCGATCGTGACGGTGGCGTTCCTGCATGCGGTTCGCGGGGCGTGGGCGGAGATCCTGCTCACCGCGCTGATGGTCGGCGTGGCGAGCGGGGAGTACGAGTACAACAGGGGGATGCACTCCCCGTGATCGGGGAGCGGGCGACGGCAAGCGGGAGAGGCGTGGAGCCTTTTGCGCTTGCCTTGTCCGATTGTCGGATTGTCCGAGGGGACATGTGAAGTTCGATCGCTCCGCCGTAGACCTGGTTTCACATATCGCCGAGGTTGTGCGGCGAGGCTAGAAACGGTACAATGTAAGTCTACAGCCGAGTTTGCGATTGGACTGTACGCTCTGCGCCCCTGTGCGCGCAACGTGGTCCTGCAACCTCCTGAAGCGAGGGGAGTGACACCCTGTCCATGGGGTTGTTAGACAAGCTTCTGGGCAATGAACGCGAACTGAAGAAGATGTTCCGGACGGTCGACGGGATCCGCAGCCTGGAGCCTCAGTTTGAGGCGCTCTCGGACGACGATCTGCGGGGGCAGACGGCAGTCTTCAAAGAGCGTTACGCAAACGGTGAGAAGCTGGAATCGATACTTCCCGAGGCGTTTTCGGCGGTGCGCGAGGCGGCGAAACGCGTGCTCGGCATGCGCCATTTTGACGTTCAGATGGTTGGAGGCATCGTGCTGCACCAGGGGCGCGTCGCGGAGATGCGGACTGGTGAAGGCAAGACGCTCGTCGCGACGTTGCCCGCCTATCTGAACGCCCTTGCAGGGGACGGCGTGCACATCATCACGGTCAACGACTACCTGGCGCGGCGCGACAGCGAGTGGATGGGGCAGGTGCACCGCATGCTCGGACTGACGGTGGGACTGAACGTCCACGGGCTGTCCCATGCGGAGAAGCAAGAAGCGTACAGGGCGGACATCACATACGGCACGAACAACGAATTCGGCTTTGACTATCTGCGCGACAACATGGTCCTGAACCTGGCGGAAATGGTGCAACGGCCGCTCGCGTACGCGATCGTCGACGAGGTGGACAGCATCCTGATTGACGAGGCGCGCACGCCGCTCATCATTTCGGGACCTGCGGAGAAGTCTACTGATCTGTACTTCATGGCGGATCTGTTCGTGCGGTCGCTGAAGCACGAGGCCGACTATACATTCGATGAAAAGGCGCGCACGGCGAACCTCACGGAGGACGGCGTGCACAAGGCCGAGCGTTATTTCCATGTGCAGAATCTTTACGATCCGGACAATATCACGACGAACCACCATATCACGCAGGCGCTCAAGGCGCACGCACTGATGCACCGCGACAAGGACTATGTCGTCCTCGGCGAGGAAGTCGTCATTGTCGACGAGTTCACCGGGCGGATGATGCAGGGGCGGCGGTACAGCGACGGACTGCACCAGGCCATCGAAGCCAAGGAAGGCGTGAAAGTGCAGAACGAGTCGCGCACGCTTGCGACGATCACGCTGCAGAACTACTTTCGCATGTACCGCAAACTGTCCGGGATGACAGGCACGGCCAAGACCGAAGAGCAGGAACTCGTCGACATCTACGCGATGGACGTCATGAGCGTCCCGCCGAACAAGCCGAACCAGCGCCAGGACCTCTCGGATGTCGTCTACAAGAGCGTGAAAGGCAAATTCAACGCCGTAGTGAGTGAAATCGCGGAGCGGCACAAGGTGGGGCAGCCGATTCTTGTCGGGACGACCTCGATCGAGAAGTCGGAGTACCTGTCCAGCCTTTTGAAGGCGCGCGGCATCAGTCACCAGGTGTTGAACGCAAAGCATCACGAGCGCGAGGCGGAGATCGTGTCGCACGCCGGAGAACCGAACCTGGTGACGATCGCGACGAACATGGCCGGACGCGGCACGGACATCCTGCTCGGACCCGGGGTCGCCGATGTCGGCGGCCTGCATATTATTGGTACGGAACGGCACGAGAGCCGGCGCATCGACAACCAACTGCGCGGGCGCGCGGGACGCCAGGGGGATCCGGGCTCGTCGCAGTTCTATCTGTCTCTTCAGGACGACCTGATGAGGCTGTTCGGGGCTGAAAATATCATGGGCCTGATGGATAAGCTCGGCATTGAGGAAGACCAGCCGATCGAGAACAAGATGGTCACGCGCGCGATCGAACGGGCACAGAAGAAGGTCGAGGCGAACAACTACGACATTCGCAAGCACGTGCTCAAGTACGACGACGTGATGAACAAGCAGCGCGAAGTGATCTACCGCCAGCGCATGCAGATATTAGAACAGAACAACCTGCGCGGCATTGTGGCGGGGATGTGCCACGACATCGTCGACTTTATGCTGCAGACGTATTGCCTTGTGGACCAGGTGCCTGAGGACTGGGACATCAAGGGCTTGATCGACTACGGCGAGCATGTCTTCCTGACGCCGGGACGTTTGACCGAGGAGGAACTGCGCCGCCTGGACCGGGGAGAACTGCAGGATTTCCTGTACGACCAGATCGAAGTCGAGTACCAGGCGCGCGAGCAACAGCTTGGAGAGTTTTTGCGCGAACTCGAGCGTATCGTGGTCCTGCGCTCGGTGGACGGAAAGTGGATGGATCACATCGACGCGATGGAGACCCTCCGTCAGGGCATCCACCTGCGCGCTTACGGCCAGATGGACCCGCTGACGGCCTACCAGCAGGAAGGGTTCCAGATGTTCAGCGACATGATCCACAATATCCAGGAGGAAGTGGTGACCTACGTCTTCAAGGCGCAGGTGTCCGTGCAGGACGATCTTCCGGAGCGCGAACCCACGTACTCGTCGACTTCGGGTTGACGAACCGGATTTTTCATTGGCGCGGCTGTGCGGCGCGTATGTGTGAACTGACTGTCCGAGGGACAGAAAGCCAGGAGGACTCTTTGTGTCAGAGACGTTTGGCGAGTTGAGAACCGCCATAAAGACTATGGACCAGCGTTTGGCGGATATCGGGAGGTCCCTTTGACGTTGCGGTGAAGACGGCGCGGATCGCGGCTCTCGAAGCGCTCATGGCTGAACCGGCGTTCTGGGACGACCAGAACAGCGCGCAAAAGACGATCTCTGAGGCAAACGCGCTGCGCGAGCTTGTCGGGCAGTTCACCGCGCTTCGCGCGCGCCTGGACGACATCGGCGTGATGATTGATCTGGCGCAGGAAGAAGATGACCGCGAACTGTTCCGGGAGACTGACGGTGAGGCGGAGAGTCTGCTGCGCGCCTTGGACGGGTTTGAACTTGAACTGCTGCTCGACGGTCCGTATGACAGGAACAACGCGATCCTTGAACTGCACCCCGGCGCCGGCGGGACGGAGTCGCAGGACTGGGCGCTGATCCTCTTGCGGATGTACACGCGCTTTTGCGAGCGACGCGGCTGGAAGGTGGAAACGCTCGACTTTCTGGACGGCGACGAGGCGGGACTCAAGAGTGTCACGCTGCTGGTGAAAGGGCACAACGCCTACGGGTATCTGAAAGCGGAAAAGGGCGTCCACCGGCTTGTGCGGATCAGCCCGTTTGACAGTTCGGGCCGGCGGCACACGTCGTTCGCGTCTGTGGACGTCATTCCGGAGATGGACGAGGATGTCGAGATCGACATCCGGACGGAGGACCTGAAGGTCGACACGTACCGGGCGACCGGGGCGGGCGGCCAGCACATCAACACGACGGATTCCGCCGTGCGCATCACCCATCTGCCGACGGGCGTCGTGGTCACGTGCCAGAGCGAACGCTCGCAGATCCAGAACAGGGCGGTTGCCATGCGGATCCTGGCGGCGCGCCTGCTGGAAAAGAAACGGGAAGAGCAGGAAGCGGAAGTGGCGGCCCTGCGCGGTGAACAGAAGGACATCGCCTGGGGGAGCCAGATCCGGTCCTACGTGTTTCACCCGTATTCGATGGTCAAGGACCACCGCACGGGACACGAGGCGGGGAATGTGCAGGGCGTGACGGACGGCGATCTCGACGGCTTTGTGAACGCCTACCTGCGCTGGAACCTGCAGCGCAGGCAGGGAAGCGGCGCTTGATGCGTCTCGCTTGATTGAATCCCGGGAGTGGAGCGAATGGAGAAATTGAAAGTCCGTTGGGAAGGCGCCCAGCTTGTAAACCATAGCTTGGCATACGTGAACAGGGAAATCTGCTTGCGCCTCGCCAATCTACCTGATGTGGAACTCAGCCTGCTTCCAACGGAACACGATACTCTGCAGGGCGATTCCTATCCGCGCGCCGGCCAGGTGGCCTCCCTGTACCGCGCGGAACTCCCCGGGGTTGACTTTCACATCGCACACCAGTGGCCCCCAGATTTCATCCGACCACCGGAAGGCCGGTGGATTGTCTTCCAACCGTGGGAATACGGTCCCGTCCCGAGTGCATGGTTTCCACCGATGTTGTGCGATGTGGATGAGATATGGGTCTACAGTGAATATAACAGACAAACCTACATTCAGTCCGGAGTACCCGCCGACAAGATTTTCGTGTTTCCGCTGGGTGTGGATCCTGTCCGGCATACGCCCATGGGCGACCGTTATTTCCTGAACACCGGGAAGAAGTTCAAATTTCTCTTTGTAGGAGGTACGATCTGGAGGAAAGGCATAGACACGCTTTTGCGCGCCTATGTGAATACCTTCACGGGATCTGACGATGTCACTCTGGTGATCAAGGATTTTGGCACTGGTTCGTTTTATCGGGGGCAGACCAACCGGGAAATGATCGAAGGCATTGCGCATCAACCAAACACCCCCGAGATTGTCTATCTTGACAATGAGTTGTCAGAATCCGAGATGGCCGCGCTGTATCGCGCCTGTGACTGTCTTGTACATCCGTACCGGGGCGAGGGCTTTGGTCTCCCCATCCTTGAGGCGATGGCCTGTGGATTGCCAGTCATCATTCCGGATGACGGTCCTGCCGTGGAGTACACAACGCCGGCGTCCGCATTCCGGATCCCTTCCCGGCGCGTCACGATGGACCAAAAGTACGTCGGCGACATAGAAACGGTCGATTTTCCACAGGTTATCGAAGTCGATGAGGGTGCGCTGCGCGATACGATGCGCGGTGTCTATGAGAACCGGGCTGCGGCGCGTGAAATGGGACTTGCGGCCAGTCAGCACGTGCTTCGCCAGTTTACATGGGACGCGGCTCTGGGGAGGCTGCACTCCCATCTGCTCTCTGTCCGGGCTTCCGGATCCGCGGTCCGACGCGTTGACTGGGCCGCGGAGGCGAGAGCCAAACTTGCGTCCGGAGACACGAAGACCAGTGCGTGGCTTTGGCAGAGGGTTCTGCGGGAAGAACCTGATCACTTCGAGGCGCTCTTCACCCTGGGAACGCTCTGTACGCTGTTTCGGCAGCACGGTGAGGCGGTCACCCACTTGACGAGATGTCTTGCGCGGGTCACTGACCCGGCTCTGTTGCGAAACCTGCACTATAACCTTGGGCTGAACAAGTCGGCGTTGCTGCAGTTTTCGGAAGCTTCGAAGCATTTTACCGAGGCGCTCGCATCATCGGGGGACTCTGAACTGATTCGCGGCGCGTTGACGCACGCGCAGCGCGAGGCGGCGTTGCAACGCCCGCGATCGGGGGATAGTCGAGTTCTCGATTCGGACCAGTTGCTGCGGACCATTGCCCATGCCTTCGAGGGATTGCCGGATGAGATCCGCGAGCGTCGCCGACAGTGGGTGGGACTGTTCAGGGCCGGGGAAATTGTACTGGATATCGGGTGTGGAGACGGCATTTTCATGGAACTCCTGCGCGACCGTGGCGTTCGCGCCGAGGGCATCGACCTGGACCCGGTAAAGGTGGACACGGCGCGGGGGAAGGGACTTCAAGTCACGTGCATCCGCGCAGAAAACCACCTTTTAAATAAGGTCGGGACGTATGACGGCGTGTTCCTCGGACATATTGTCGAGCGTCTGCATCCGAAGGATGTGCTGGAGCTACTGGGGCAGGCTGCAAGGGCGCTGAAGCCGGGGGGAAGGCTCGTCATCCTGACACCACACATGGGAAATGAAACTGTTCAGGAGAACTTCTGGCTTGATGTCACCCGTGTACGTCCTTATCCCCGCATGCTGATGATCGAGATGCTCAGGGCTGTCGGACTCGAAATCGCCGAGAGTGGCTTTCTTGAGAATGACCAAGAGTACTATATGGTGGGCAAGGCGGCTGCCGTGCCGCTCCTTTGGGAGTCGCCGATATTTAACACATCTGGCTACGCATCTGAAGGGAGGACGCACATCGAGGCCCTGCGCCCGTTTCCCTATGCTCTGAATCTGGTGTTGCGGGAGCCATCTCCCCGTTCTGACCTTTACTCCGATACGTTCACCCGGTATGCCTATGGATTGGCCGGCAACGAGCATGCCTCTCCCGTAGTCCACGTCCAGTTTGTTCCCGGGCACCACTTTGTCGCGCCGAAGGCGCCGATCTCGATTGGGCGCACCATGTTTGAAACGGATCGCATCCCCGAGGACTGGGTCTACAAGTGCAATCAATTGTCGGAGATCTGGACACCCAGCCATTTCAACAGCGAAACGTTTATCGCCAGCGGTGTAGTCGCCGACAAAGTGCGAGTCATCCCCAGTCCATTGGATTTCGACTTCTACAGTCCCCGGTCAGGCAAGGAAGCCTTTCGGAAGGCAAATCCGGAACTGCGACGCTTCGTTTTCCTTTCGATTTTTGACTGGAACTTCCGTAAGGGATGGGACGTCCTGCTTCGGGCGTTCGCGGAAGAATTCCATCCCGCGGAAGGGGTTTCGTTGCTTTTGAAGGTTTCCCGTCTATTGCGGTCCGACCCGGTCGCAGAGATCCGGCGCCATCTCCGAAGCTTGGGCCGCGATGTCAACGACATCGCGAACATCCAGGTCATCAACTCGTTTCTTTCCGAGACGCAGATGCGTGAGTTGTACGTCGGGTCCGACGCTTTTGTCTTACCCACACGCGGCGAGGGGTGGTGCCGCCCCTACATGGAAGCCATGGCGATGGGGCTGCCCACGATAGGGACGCGGTGGGGAGGCAATATGGAATTTATGGATGATCAAAACAGTTTTCTGATTGACATCGATGGGCTTGAGACGGTCAACGAAGAAATGGAGTACACTTTCTACCGAGGCCACCGGTGGGCGCGGCCAAGTGTGTCCGCCACGCGGCGGCAGATGCGGCATGTTTATGAAAACTATCGGGATGCCAAATCGCTGACGGAGTCTGCGCGGCAGGACCTGGTCAAGAAATACAGTCCAGCCGTCATCGCCGAACAGATGCACAGGCGCATCCAGGAACTCGTCATGGAATTGTGAGAAAGTATCCGCACAATGTGGAGGATGCCGAATGAAGGAACGCGCAGGGCAACTCTGGCTGTTTGATATGGACGGGACGTTGTTTCGCACGGAGCCCGTGGGGGTCCCCGCCTTTCACCTCACCATCCGGCGCATGGCGGAGAGCGGCATTGCCCCGCCGTCGCCCGTGACCGACGAGCGCATTACATCGACGTTTGGCCTGACGCACGACAAGATCTGGGACAGGCTGTACGACGGAGGCCTCAACCGGGGGCAGCAGGCGGCTGCCGACGCGGTCCTGCTGGAGGAGGAGATCCGTCTCATCGGGCAGGGAGTCGGGCAGTTGTACGATTCGGTTATCGACACATTGGACACACTGCACCGTGAGGGAGCGTCCCTTGCGGTCGCGAGCAACGGGCAGCAACCCTACATTGAGGCGATCGTCCGCCACTTTGGCATCGCCGGGCTGTTTTCCGGCCTGTACAGTGCAAGCGGGGCAGGGGTTGCCACGAAGGTCGACCTGGTGCGGCTCGCGTGCGCAAAGATCGCGCACAGTACGGCGGTCATGGTGGGCGACCGCTACACGGACATCGAGGCAGGACGTGCGAACGGGCTGTTCACCGTCGGGTGCGCCTTCGGGTTTGGCGAGCGCGAAGTGGCCGACGCCGACGTGATTGTTCGGACGTTCCCGGAGATCCTGGCGATCGACACGGTTGCGCGCTGATTTCACAGACTGATTTCGCAGACCGACTTTACAGAGAACGGCCGAGCGCTTATAATGGACGCGAAAGGTCAATAATAGTCAAGGTCAGACGAGTGGAGGGTTGCGATGAGTGAGAAGCACAGCGGACCTGATCGAGTCATACCTTCTGGAACAGATGAAAGTCGGCCGCGCAGGTGTGATCGAGGTTCAGCGCGGAGAGCTCGCGGAACGCTTTTCATGCGTGCCCTCGCAGATCAACTACGTGATTGCCACGCGGTTCACCCTTGAGAAGGGGTACGTGGTCGAATCCAAGCGCGGCGGCGGCGGATACATCCGCATCAAGCGGATTGCCGCGGAGCATATCAATAAGATAGAGCAGCTGGTGCAGAAAGTCGGCGCGCGCATCCCGCAGAAGGAAGCGGAGGACATCGTGTGGCGCCTGGAAAGCGACGAGATGCTCTCCGAACGCGAGGCGGACATCATGCGCATGGCCCTCGCGCGAGATGTGCTGGGGTTGCCGTTGCCGGAGCGCGACGAGATCCGCGCCCGCGTGCTGTGCGCCATGCTGTCGGCGGTATTTGTCCACCAGGTTGAAAAATGACCGCGCGCGGTTATGTGAGGTGGAAGAGCATGTTGTGTGAAGAGTGCGGTGAGCGGCCGGCCACGGTCCATTTCACCGAGATTGTCCAGGGACGCAAGAGCGAGTTTCACTTGTGCGAAGCGTGCGCCCGCGAGAAGGGCGCACAGGCCTATCACATGGTCAGCGGGCCGTTTTCCGTGAACCAGCTGCTCACGGGCCTGATGCACATGGATCCGGCCGTGACGGAGAGCAGTGCGGAGCCGACGCTGCGCTGCGACCATTGCGGGATGACATTTTCGCAATTTGCCCAGGTCGGCCGCTTCGGTTGCCCGCGGTGCTACCAGGCGTTCGCGCCGGGTCTTGGCGGACTGCTCAAGCGCGTGCAGAGTTCCGACCAGCACGTGGGCAAGATTCCGCGCCGCAGGGGCGGACATGCGGCCGCGCGGCGGGAACTCACGAACATGAAGCACAAGCTGCAGGAGTGTGTCATGGAGGAGCGTTTCGAAGACGCCGCCGCTTTGCGGGACAAGATCCGCGTTCTTGAACAGCAATTGGCCGCCGGGACGGGGTAAGGCGGGCAGAGTCAGTCAAGCGGCCTGTCGTTGCGTGCTCCGGTCGGCGATTCGGGACGGCTCGGCGCGACGGACAGGGGTGTTGGGCAAGACGGGACGACGGAGGTGCGCGGAAATGTCGGTGAGTGATTTCATCCAGCGCGCGAGCGGCAGGTGGCTCAGGGAAGACGGCCCCGAATCGGACGTCGTGATCAGCAGTCGGGTGCGCATCGCGCGCAACCTGGAGGATCGGGCGTTTCCGATGGTGGCCGCGGAGGAGGACCAGCAGCGCCTGCTCACGGAGGTCACGAGTGCGGCGCAGGCGGATGAAGTGCGGAAATTGGGCGAATTCCACATGCTTCCGATGCGGGACCTGACTCCGGTGACGCGGCAGGTGTTGGTGGAAAAGCACCTCATCAGCCCCACGCTCCTGGAATCGCGCGTCGGAGCGGTTCTGCTGCGCATGGACGAGGAATTGAGCGTCATGGTGAATGAAGAGGATCACCTGCGCATGCAGTGCCTGCTTCCCGGCTACCAGCCCGTGGAGGCCTTTCACCAAGCGGATCGCCTGGACGACGCGTTTGAACAGACGCTCAACTTCGCGTTTGACGAGCAAAAGGGCTATCTCACCGCATGCCCGACAAACGTCGGAACAGGCATGCGGGCCTCGGTCATGATGCACCTGCCCGTGCTCGTCATGACGGGCCAGATCAACCGGATTCTGTCGGCCGTAGGACACGTGGGGCTTGCTGTGCGGGGGATTTACGGCGAAGGATCGGACGCGCTCGGAAACCTGTTCCAGATATCCAACCAGATCACCCTGGGGCAGTCGGAGCAGGAGATCCTGCACAATCTGAACGCCGTCGCGCTGCAGATTATCGATCACGAGCGCAACGCCCGCCAGCACCTGATGCGCGAAGCCCGGGAAAAGGTCGAGGACAGGGTCTGCCGGTCGTTCGGGATTCTTGCGTACGCGCGGCAGATTGACTCGCGCGAGGCCATGGAGCGGCTGTCGGACGTGCGCCTCGGGATTGACCTCGACATCATCAAGGGCGTCTCGGCGAGTATCCTTAAAGAGTTGATGGTGGCGACGCAACCGGCGTTTTTGCAGATGTTCTTCGGTCAGGAAATGAATCCGCAGGAGCGTGACGGCAAGCGGGCCGCGATGATTCGCGACCGGCTGCGACAGGACACATGACGGCTGTCGCGCTGTCTTTGCGGAGCGGATGGATCAATTTTCCGTGCGGAGTGAGGGGAGGATCATGTTGTTCAACAGATTCACGGAGCGGGCGCAAAAGGTTTTGACGCTGGCCCACGAGGAAGCGGTCCGCCTGGGGCATCCGGGCGTGGGGACGGAACACATCCTGTTGGGGCTTGTGCGCGAGGGCGAGGGTATCGCCGCGAAGGCGCTGGTCACTCTCGGACTGAGCAGCGAGAAGGTGCAGCGCGAGGTGGAAAAGATCATCGGACGCGGACCGGGCAACACGACGGGGACCACCTACACGCCGCGGGCCAAGAAGGTCATCGAACTGTCGATGGACGAGGCGCGCAAGCTCGGGCACAACTACATTGGAACGGAGCACATCCTGCTGGGGCTGATCCGTGAGGGTGAGGGCATCGCTGCGCGCGTGTTGACCAACCTGGGCGTGAGCCTCGGCAAGGCCAGGCAGCAGGTGCTGCAGCTGCTCGGCAGCGACGCTCCCGAGGCGAGCGCGGACACGGCGCAGACGGCCGCGACGCCGACGCTCGACGGCCTGGCGCGCGATCTCACGGTGCTGGCGCGCGACTCCAAACTGGACCCCGTCATCGGCAGGGCGAATGAAATCGAACGGGTGATCCAGGTGCTGTCGCGGCGCACGAAGAACAACCCGGTCCTGATCGGCGAGCCCGGCGTCGGCAAGACGGCGATCGCGGAAGGGCTGGCGCAGCGCATCGTGTCCAATGAGATACCGGAGATCCTGCGGGGCAAACGGGTGATGGTGCTCGATATGGGCACCGTCGTGGCGGGGACGAAGTACCGCGGGGAGTTCGAGGACCGGCTCAAAAAGATCATGGACGAGATTCGCAACGCGGCCAACGTGATCCTGTTCATCGACGAACTGCACACATTGATCGGCGCGGGCGGCGCGGAAGGCGCGATTGACGCGTCCAACATTCTCAAGCCGGCGCTCGCGCGCGGCGAGTTGCAGTGCATCGGCGCGACGACGCTCGACGAGTACCGCAAACACATCGAGAAGGACGCGGCGCTCGAGCGGCGCTTCCAGCCGATCAAGGTCGAGGAACCGACGACGGAGGAGGCCGTGCGCATTCTGTTCGGCCTGCGCGATCGGTACGAGGCGCACCACCGGGTGAAGATCACCGACAAGGCCGTCGAGGCCGCGGTGCGGCTGTCGGATCGCTACATCACGGACCGCTTCTTGCCGGACAAGGCGATCGACCTGATCGACGAAGCCGCGTCGCGCGTGCGTTTGCGGACGTACACGGCGCCGCCCAACCTCAAGGAACTGGAGACGCGCCTGGAGGAGTTGCGGTCGGAGAAGGATTCGGCGATCCAGGGGCAGGAGTTTGAACAGGCGGCGTCCCTGCGCGACCAGGAGCAACGGCTGCGCGATGAACTGGAGGGCCGCCGGCTGGAGTGGCAAAAGCGCCAGGACGCGCACGACGTGGCGGTGACGGAAGAGGATATCGCGGAGATCGTCTCGAGTTGGACGGGTGTGCCGGTGAAGAAACTGGCTGAGGTGGAAACGGACCGGCTGCTCAATATGGAGGGGTTGCTGCACCAGCGCGTGATTGGCCAGGAGGAGGCGGTGACGGCTGTCTCGCGGGCCATCCGGCGCGCACGAGCGGGGCTGAAGGATCCCAAGCGGCCCATCGGCTCGTTCATCTTCCTTGGACCGACGGGGGTCGGCAAGACGGAACTGGCGCGCGCGCTGGCCGAAGCGATGTTCGGCGACGAGGACGCGATGATCCGCGTCGACATGTCGGAGTACATGGAGCGCCACACGACGGCTCGCCTGGTTGGGGCGCCCCCGGGGTATGTGGGGTTTGAAGAAGGCGGCCAACTGACGGAGAAGGTGCGGCGCAAGCCGTACTCGGTGGTGCTGCTCGACGAGGTGGAGAAGGCGCACCCCGAGGTGTTCAATGTGTTGCTCCAGGTGCTCGACGACGGCCGTCTGACGGACGGCAAGGGCCGCACGGTGGATTTTCGCAACACGGTGATCATCATGACGTCGAACGTCGGCGCGCAGATGATCAAGAAAGGCGGCCCGCTCGGCTTCACGAGCGGTGAAGACTCCGCGTACAACGCCATGAAGACCCGCGTGATGGAGGAATTGAAACGGACGTTCCGTCCGGAGTTCCTGAACCGCGTGGATGACATGATCGTGTTCCATCCACTGTCGGAACAGGATATCGGCAAGATTGTGCAGTTGATGTCGGAAGACCTGCGCAAGCGCGTCGAGGAGTACGGCCTGCACTTCGTCTTGACAGACGCGGCGCGCGAGTTCCTCTCCAAGGAGGGGTATGATCCGCAGTACGGTGCGCGGCCCTTGCGTCGGGCGATGCAGCGGCACATCGAGGACCGTCTGTCCGAGGCGCTGCTGACGGGCGAGATCGCGCGCGGCGATTACGTGGACATCGACGTGAACGAGGGTGGCCAGGGGCTCAAGGTGCGCCGCCGGACAGAGACGGCGCCCGCCCGCGCCTGAGCCGCGGCGGGTGTGGCCGGAGGGCGCGGGCGGGCGGGACGCCCGCGGGTTGTGGGGAGACGCGCATGGGCGTCTCCTTTTCTTCATTTGGTTGTCTCCAATGATCGCCTGGCGCGAGCCTGCGCCCAGGAGTATAGTGGAGGCACCATGAAAAAGGTCAAGACACACTTTGTCTGTCAGGAATGCGGCGCAGAAAGCCCGAAGTGGCTCGGCCGCTGTCCGTCGTGCGCGAACTGGGGCACGATGGTCGAAGAGCGCGCGGACCGCGCGCCGGCGGCGACCGGGTCGCACAGCGGCCTGCAGCGCGAGCCGGCGCGGCCGCTTCTCCTTGAGGACGTCTCGCTGGAGGATGTCGCGCGGTACTCGACGGGCAGTGCGGAATTTGACCGCGTGCTCGGCGGCGGCGTGATTCCCGGTGAACTCCTGCTCGTCGGCGGCGATCCGGGTATCGGCAAGTCGACGCTGTTGCTGCAGACGGCTCACCGCATCGCGCAGACGGGGAGCGCGGTCCTGTACGTGACCGGTGAAGAGTCGCCGCAGCAGGTGCGGTTGCGCGCGGAGCGGCTCGGCGCGGGAGGATCCCGCCTGTACGTGCTGGCGGAAACGGACTGGTTGCAAATTGAGAAGCATGTGGAACAGCTCAATCCGATATTCTTAATTATCGACTCGGTGCAGACGGTGTTCCATCCGGCGCTTCCGTCTGCGCCCGGGACGGTGCAGCAGGTGCGCGAAGTCGCGCTTCAGGCGCTGCGCCTCGCAAAAGACAGGAGGACCGCGATCTGCCTTGTGGGGCACGTGACGCGCGACGGGACGATCGCAGGGCCGAGGCTCATGGAACACATGGTCGACGCGGTGCTGTACTTTGAAGGCGACCGGCACCATCGGTTCCGCATCCTGCGGACGGTCAAGAACAGGTTTGGCTCGACAAACGAAATTGGCGTCTTTGACATGCAGACGAGCGGCCTGGCGGATGTGCAGAGTCCGTCGGAACTGTTTCTCGCGGAGCGGTCGGAGGGCGCCGCCGGTTCAGTGATCGTCGCGAGCATGGAGGGGACGCGCCCCGTTCTCGCGGAGGTGCAGGCCCTGGTGACCGCGAGCGCGTTTGGCACGCCGCGCCGCACTGCGTCGGGATTGGACTACAATCGCGTGAATCTGTTGATGGCCGTGTTGGAAAAACGATCCGGCATGTACCTGCAGGGGCATGACGCGTACGTGAATGTGGCGGGCGGAATGCGACTGGAGGAGCCTGCCATCGACCTTGGGCTCGCCCTCGCGGTGGCCTCGAGTTTTCGTGACCGGGCGCTTGCGCCGCGCACGGTCGTCGTCGGGGAAGTGGGGCTCACGGGTGAAGTGCGCGCCGTGACCCGGCTTGAGCAGCGCGTGCAGGAGGCGGAGAAGCTCGGCTTTGACCAGGTGATAGCGCCGGGCGGGAATGTGGCGCGCATGAAAGGTTTTTTTGCGGGGCGGTCGATCAAGGTGATCGGCGTGGGCAGTCTCGACGAAGCGCTGCGCGCCGTCCTGGGGGGCTGACCGGCGCACAGGATCGCCCGTGACCGCGACAGGGGGTGAAAACATGCGCAAAATGCTGCCGAGTGTTTTTACCGTGGGAAACCTCGTTCTCGGCATGACGGCTGTCTTGCTGTGCCTGAACGGGCGTGACGACTGGGCGGCTATCGTCGTTTTGGCGGGCATGGCGGTGGACGGCGTCGACGGGCGCCTGGCGCGCGCGCTCGGCGTGGAGAGCGGCTTTGGCCGGGAACTCGATTCGCTGGCGGATATCGTCACGTTTGGCGCGGCTCCGGCCGCCATCATGTACGAGGCCCAATTGCGCGACCTCGGACTGTTCGGCGCAGCCGTCGCCATACTGTTCGCCGTTGCGGGAGCCGTGCGTCTTGCGCGCTTCAATATCCTTAGCGGGCAGGAGCGACATTTCGTCGGTCTGCCGATCACCGCGGCGGGGGGCATCATGGCCGCGTTCTCGCTGTCTCGCGGATTGGTTTCCGCCGATTGGCTTCCGGTGGTCAGCCTGGTCGTGACGTTCCTGATGATCAGCAGGGTGCGCTATCCAAATTTCAAAAAAATGGGCCTTCCACGCACCGCGTTCGCGGTCGTCCCGCTGCTGGCCCTCTTTGCGGCCAGCGCCCTCGCGCGCGCGCGCTGGGCCGTTCCGGGCCTGATCGCAGGCGGCGTGCTGCTGTACGGCGCATTCGGCGTCTGGAGCGAGGTGCGCGCCCTGTTGCGCCGGGTGCACAGGGGCCGTCCCATGCAGGGGTCGGAAGAATTGTAGAAATGGTCGAATGTCTTCGGCGTCCGGTCTTGACTTTCGCAGAATGGCTCGTTCAATACGCTCATTGACGGACAATGCCGCGAATGTTACGCTTGGATGTGTGCACTTTCATGCAGACGCACGGTGCATGTCGGGCGTGAACGCAATGTACTTGTTGCGCAGCGGCTCGTTTAAAGCTGCGGGTTCTGCCTATACTGACATAAAGGAGGTGATATGTGGTGGTGAGGAAAATTGTTCAGATCTTCTTTCTTGTAATCGGAATCGTGCTGGGCGGCACGTACGGTGATCGCTTGTTTGAACTCATCCATTTCCCCATATACTCGTGGGAATCCATCACGGCATCCGTGCTGGGCGGCCTGCTTGGACTCTTTGTCGGGACATTCTTTGTTGATCCGTTCGTCCGCTGGTTCCGTTGGCTGGAAGAGAAGTTGATCCATACTCCTCTGCTGGACCTCGTGTCGGGCGTCCTTGGCGTATTTCTCGGCCTGCTGGTCGGCTACGTCCTTACGCCCATCCTGCACCTGGTCCCTGTCGTGGGAGTCTACGTGCAGTCATTTGCGTCGATCCTGCTCGCCTATCTCGGCTTTCGCATCTTTTTTTCGCGGCGCGAGGAGGTCTTTGCCCTGTTGCCCGCCCTGTTGCCCAAGGGCGCCGGCAACAGGGGCGAGCGGTCGCGCCAGGCCGCCGCCTTCGCGCGCAGCGGCGAGGCGAAACTGCTTGATACGAGCGTGATCATCGACGGCAGGATTGCCGATATCGTCGAGACCGGGTTCATAGAAGGCATGCTCGTCATCCCGTCGTTCGTCCTGGAGGAACTGCAGCACATCGCGGACAGTTCCGATGTCCTGAAACGCAACCGCGGGCGCAGGGGCCTGGATATCCTGAACAAGATCCAGAAGGAGTTGAAGGTCAAGGTCCAGGTGATGGAGATTGACTTCGACGAGTTGTCCGAAGTGGACAGCAAGCTGGTCCGCCTGGCCAAGCAGGTCGGCGGCAAAGTGGTGACGAACGACTTCAACTTGAACAAGGTGTGCGAGCTCCAGGGTGTGCCGGTGCTCAATATCAACGACCTTGCAAACGCCGTCAAGCCGGTGGTCCTGCCGGGCGAGGAGATCTCGGTGCACGTGATCAAGGACGGCAAGGAGTACGGGCAGGGCGTGGGTTACCTGGATGACGGGACGATGATCGTCATCGAGGGCGGGCGCGACTACATCGGGCATCGCGTGGACGTCCTCGTGACGAGTGTGCTGCAGACCTCGGCCGGGCGCATGATCTTTGCCAAGCCGAAGCTCCTGGAGAAGGCGTTGTAAACTTGCCGGCGCGATCCCGGCGGCGATACCGTCTCCTGCCGCCGCGCAGCCGCGCCAAAGCGTCGCCCGTGTCATGGACGCGGCCTGTCTCATCGCCTGCGCCGGGTACGGGGGTGTCGATTTGGAGATGTCAGGAGACAGACTGGATCTGTCTGATGTCGATCTGCTCGTGATGTCCGCCGGCGCGGGCCTGCGCATGGGCGGAGACGTGCGCAAACAGTGGCTGCCGCTCTGCGGTCAGCCTATGTTTGTGTATACGGTGGGCCGGCTGCTTGCGATGGGGTTCGCGCGCGCAGTCGTGATGGTGCATGCGCAGGACGAGGACGCGGCGCGCGCGGCGTTGGACGGCGCGGATCTGCAGCGGGTTGTCGTGGCTGTCGGCGGCGCGACGAGGCAGGCGTCCGTCTTTCGCGGGCTGTCGCTTGCGACGGGTGAGTTCGTCGCGGTGCATGACGCCGCGCGTCCGTTTGTCGAACGGCGGGACGTGCTGTCGGTTGTCCGGCGCGCCAGGGAGAGCGGCGCGGCAACGCTCGGCGCTCCTGTGCGCGATACGCTAAAGCGGGTTTCGGAACAGGGAGCGATCCAGGAAACCGTGGCGCGCGAAGGCGTGTGGCTCGTCCACACGCCGCAGGTGTTCCGCCGTGCGTGGCTGCTGGCGGCGCACGGCCTTGCGGCGCGGGAATCATTGCCCGGAACGGACGATGCGGCGCTGCTGGAGTACGCGGGGTACCCCGTGTCCGTTGTGCCGGGCTCGCCATGGAACGTGAAGATCACGGGACCGGAAGACAGACAGTTCATGCAGATGTGGGAGGCTTCGCGGTGAGGGTGGGCTTTGGCTTTGACGTGCATCGGTTTGCTGACCAGCGTCCGCTGGTGCTGGGCGGGGTGGTGATTCCGCACGAGCAGGGCCTTCTCGGCCACTCCGACGCGGACGTGTTGACGCACGCGATCATGGACGCGCTGCTCGGAGCGCTTGCGCTGGGCGACATCGGAGAACACTTTCCCGACACGGATGAACGGTTCCGTGGCATATCGAGCGTCGCGCTGCTCGAAGAGGTCGTCGCGTTGATCCGCGCACGCGGTTACCGCGTGGTGAATGTCGACGCCATGGTTCTGGCGGAGCGGCCGAAGCTTGCTCCCTACAAGAGCGCCATGGTAGACTTGTTGGCACACAAGCTGGGCGTCCCGGGAAATTGCGTCAGCATCAAGGCCACCACCATGGAGGGCATGGGCTTTGTCGGGCGCCGCGAGGGCATCGCGGCCCAGGCTGCGGTTCTGTTGCGCGGGGCGCGGGCTGGACAGGACGATGACGGTGAGCGGGAGGTGGGACAATGACGGTTCGCTTGCGCTATGCGCCCAGTCCGACGGGGCACCTGCATATCGGCGGCGCGCGGACGGCTCTGTTCAACTACCTGTTTGCGCGCCGCCACAACGGTGTGTTCATACTGCGGATCGAGGACACGGACACAGACCGCAATGTGGCGCACGCCACTGGCGATTTCACGGAGGGCCTGCGCTGGCTCGGCGTGGAGTGGGACGAGGGCGTCGAGGCGGGCGGATCTCACGGACCGTACTCCTGCATGGAGCGGCTGCCCATTTATGCCCGCCACGTGGAGTTGCTGCGCCAGGCGGGGCGTGCGTACGACTGCTATTGCAGCGAAGAGGAACTGGCGGCTGCGCGCGACGCTGCGCTGGCCGCCGGCGAGGCGCCGCGCTACAGCGGCAAGTGCCGTCGCCTGTCCGAAGCGGAGCGGTCTGCGCTGCGCGCGTCGGGACGCTCGCCGGTCGTGCGCTTTCGCGTGCCGGACGAAGGGGAGGTCGGGTTCACCGATCTTGTCCGCGGGCCGCTGACGTTTGATGCGCCGTCCGTTGGCGGAGACTTCGTGATCGTCAAGTCAAACGGGATTCCGACGTACAATTTCGCCTGCGTGGTCGACGACCACCTGATGGAGATCACGCACGCGATCCGCGGTGAGGAACACATCTCCAACACCCCGCGCCAGCTCTACCTGTACGACGCGTTGGGCTGGGAGCCGCCCATATTCGGTCACTTGGCGCTGATTCTCGGACCGGACGGCAGGAAGCTGAGCAAGCGCGACGAGTCGATCATACAGTTCATCGAACAGTACCGGGCGCTCGGCTACCTTCCGGAGGCGGTGTTCAATTTTCTGGCGCTGCTCGGATGGTCTCCGGGGGGAGAGCGGGAGATCTTCAGCCGTGATGAGCTGATCGCCCAGTTTTCCTTCGACAGGGTGACGCGCAGCGGAGCTTTTTTTGATCCGGTGCGCCTGGCGTGGATGGACGGCCAGTACATCAAGGAGCGCAGCCCGCTTCAGTTGCTTCCGTCGGTCCGCCCGCATCTCGCCCCGTTTGACGCATTGATGCAGGCGTCGGCTGGACCTGATTGGATGGTCGACATGATCGGGCTGTACCACGACAAGGTGTCGTGCCTGTCGGAAATCCCGGTGCTCGGGGCGCCGCTCCTTGGACTTTCGGCTGCCCACGATGACGAGGCGGCAGGACTGTTGGCGGCGCCCGCCAGCCGCCGCGTGCTGCAGGCGCTGGCGGCCGAACTGGACAGCCCCGGTCCGTGGAACGCGGACGAAGTCAAGGCATTGCTCAAGCGCGTGCAGACGGCGCTTGGCGTGAAGGGGAAGGACCTGTTCATGCCGGTGCGCGCGGCGCTGCTGGGGCAATTGCACGGGGCGGACCTGAACCGCTCTCTCGTCATTCTCGGCCGGGAGCGCGCCGCAAGGCGTACGCGAGACGCCCTCGGGCGGTTTGGCGCGGACGCCGCGGGCGGTTGACCGCGGACGGGGGACACGGCGGACGGAGCGGAACGTCCGCTGGTTGAGCGTAGCGGCAAAGCACGCTATAATGAACGAAATGAACTGCAGCCGGGCCGTGATCACAGCGAAGCGCGGGGCAGAACGGACGGATATCCGTCTCCGGCAAGTCCGGAGACGTGTTTCTATTTTTGACTTGTGCGGGGGGTGACGGTGATGTTGGAGCGGATGCGCGAAGATGTGGACATCGTGATGCAGATGGATCCAGCAGCCCGCTCGCGCCTGGAAGTATGCCTCACCTACGCCGGGGTCCACGCCGTGTGGATGCATCGCATTGCACATGCGCTGCACGCGCGCCGGCAGTTTACTCTGGCCCGCCTCGTCTCGCAGGTTGCGCGGTTTATGACAGGCATTGAAATCCACCCGGGCGCGGTGATCGGCAAGGGACTGTTCATTGACCACGGGCATGGCGTCGTGATTGGCGAAACGGCTGTAATCGGAGACCATGTGGTCATGTACCAGGGCGTCACGCTAGGAGGAACGGGAAAAGAGAAAGGAAAGCGGCACCCCACGATTGGCAACCACGTCCTGATCGCCACCGGCGCCAAGGTGCTCGGGTCGCTGACGGTGGGGGACTACGCAAAAATCGGCGCAGGATCCGTCGTCTTGAAGTCGGTTCCGCCAAACGCGACCGTCGTCGGTATCCCGGCAAGGGTCGTGGTGCTTGACGGGCGGCGCGTGGATGAGCTTGATCAGACGGATCTGCCGGATCCGATCGCGGAACAATTGGTGATGATGCAGGACCGGTTGCAGGAACTTGAGTGTCGCTTGGCCGAACTTCAGGCGAGGGCGGACGGTGGCGTGAAGGAAGGAGGGGAGAAGAAGCATGTCTGTACACCTCTATAACAGCCTGACAGGGCGCAAGGAGCCGTTTGTGCCGCTCGACGGTCGCAAGGTCCGGATGTATTCGTGCGGTCCGACCGTATACAATTACTTTCACATCGGGAATGCACGCGCGTTTGTCGTTTTTGATATGGTCCGCAGGTATCTGCGCTACAGGGGATACGAGGTCGCGTTCGTGCAGAATTTCACGGATGTCGACGACAAGCTGATCGCGCGGGCAAATGAGCTCGGCACGACCGTGGACGATGTCGCGTCGCGCTATATTGAGGCATACTACGAAGACGCGACGGCGCTCGGAATCGAATCGGCCGACGTCCATCCGCGCGTCACGGCGGTCATGGCCGAGATCATCGCGTTTATCGCCGCGCTGGTGGAAAAAGGCTATGCGTACGGGGCGGGGGGCGACGTCTTCTATGACACCGCGCGCTTTTCCGACTACGGCAAGCTGTCCGGGCAGACCATCGGAGACCTGCAGGCGGGTTCGCGGGTCGACGTCAGCGAGTTGAAGCGCAGTGCGGAGGACTTTGTGTTGTGGAAAGCGGCCAAGCCCGGAGAGCCGGCGTGGGACAGTCCGTGGGGGGCCGGTCGGCCGGGGTGGCATATCGAGTGTTCCGCGATGATCCACAAGTACCTCGGGGAGCATATTGACATCCACGGCGGCGGGCACGACCTGATGTTCCCCCATCATGAAAACGAGATCGCGCAGAGCGAGGCGAGGTTTGGCGCTCCGCTTGCGCGGTGGTTCATGCACAACGGGTATATCAATATCAACAATGAAAAGATGTCGAAGTCGCTCGGCAACAGTGTGTTTGTGCACGATCTCGTGCAGCGCTACGACCCGCGGGCGCTGCGCATGTTTCTCCTCGCGTCGCATTACCGCAACCCGATCAATTATTCGGACGAGGTGATGGCGCAGATGGTGGCGGCGTTGAGCAGGATTGAAACGTGCCGCGATCACCTGGGACTGCGCCTGGCGGAGGCGCACCTGCCAGAGGGCGATGCGCCGGATCTGGCGGCGTACGAGACGCGCTTTGTGCGCGCCATGGATGACGACATCAACACCGGCGACGCGATGGGCGTGCTGTTTGACCTCGTGCGCGACGCCAACACGTACATGCGCGGGACGGCCGTGAGCAAGGCGGGCCTGCGCGGATGGCTGACGAAACTGGACGGCTGGCTCGGGTTGTTTGGCCTGTTGCCGCGCGCGCCGCTTGTATTGGATGAGCACGTGGAACGGATGGTGGCAGAACGCACCGCCCTGCGCAAGGCGCGCGACTTTGCGGGCGCGGACCGTATCCGGGAGCAACTGCAGGGGCTTGGCATCGAGCTCGAGGACACGGCGCAGGGCGTGCGCTGGCGGCGCGCGCAGTGACGGCCGCGGGGCGAGCGTCCGGCGGGGGTGACGGCGGCGACGGAATGGGCCGGACGGCGGGCCAAACGGACGGGATCGACCGGGTTGCCGAGGAGCGCGCTTTTCAGATGCCGCCGCTGGTGCTCGCGTACGTGGGCGACGCGGTCTGGGAACTCGCGGTGCGCGAGATGCTGGCCGTGAAAGGAGAAAGGCGGCCGCACCGCCTGCACCGTTCGGCCGTCCCGTACGTTCAGGCCGGCGGGCAGGCGGACAGGCTGTCGCGCATCCTCCCCGGGCTGACGGCGCGCGAGCACAGTGTACTCATGCGCGGACGCAATGCGAAGTCTGGTTCGGTTCCACGCAGTGCCACGGTTGGCGAATACCGTTTGAGCACTGGCTTTGAAGCATTGCTCGGGTATCTTCATCTGGCGGGGGACACGGGGCGGCTGGACGAATTGCTGGCGACGCTGTTGGGGGGCGGGCCTGGGAAAGAGAATGTGGAAGGGACCGTGGACGGTCCGTGAGAAGTGAAGACCATCGGGTGCGATGGACTCAGTTGGAGGTGGACAATGGCGAATAGACGGGCAGGAATGCGCGGCGGCGGTCATGTTGCAGCGGGACAATCGCCGCGCCGCGGGGGGCGCACGGACGCGCCAGGGGCGCGACGTGCGGGGCGGTCGGGCCGCGCCGGGTTCCCGGGCGGCGGCGCACGCACGGGCGGCGGGTCGCCTGGGCGCGGCGGATTTGCCGGCGACGGCGGAGGCGATCGCGCAGCGCAGCGCGGTGAACGCGGTGAGCGCGGTGAACGCGGTGAGCGCGGTGAACGGCGGCTCAGGGAGCGCGGCGGATTTGCGGCAGGCGGCGAACGCGGTAGATCTGCCGGCGACGGCGGACGCAGCGGCGATGGGGCGGCGGAGCGCGGCGGTCCTGCTCAAAGCGGTGAGCGCTCCGGCTTCGCGGCGGGTCGCGACGGGCGCGGCAGGCGGCGTCCCGCGGAGCGCGAGGGATCTGCGGGCGGATCTGCAGGCGGCGAACGCGCAAGGCGATCGGCCGAGTTTGGCGGCCTCGGAGCAGGGGGCACGCGAGGCGACGGTCGGCCTGCGCGACGCGCGGCGGTGGCGGGGGGACACGGCCGCAGTGGGCGACGGCCTGCGGGGCGCGGGGGGTTTGCGCCTGGCGGCGCGCGCGAAGGCTTTGCGACTGCCCGGCAGCGCAGGCCGTCTGACGCTGCGCGCGACGGGGCGGTGCCGGAAGCAGAACCAGAATTTGTCGCCGGTCGGCGCGCGGTGATCGAAGGGCTCAAGGGCGAACGGTCCTTGAATAGAATCCTGGTGCAGGAAGAGGCGACCGGCGGAAGTCTGACGGAGATTCTCGGTCTCGCCCGCGAGCAGGGTGTCGTGGTGCAACGCGTCCCGCGCAGCAAGCTGGACGAGATCGCGCACGAAACGAGGCACCAGGGCGTGCTCGCGTATATTTCGGCGAAACCGTACGTTGAGCTCGACGACCTCATCGAATTGGCGCGCAAACGCAAGCCGGGCCTTATTGTGGTGCTTGACGGCGTCGAAGATCCGCACAACCTCGGTTCGGTCATCCGGTCGGCCGAAGGGTCCGGAGCGGCGGGCGTGGTGATTTCCAAACGAAGGGCCGTGCCGCTCACCGGAACGGTTGCGAAGGCGTCGGCGGGCGCGCTGGAACACGTGGAGGTTGCCCGGGTTCCGAATCTGAACCAGGCCATCGGCCATTTGAAGGACGCGGGCTTCTGGGTTGTGGGCGCGGCCGTTGAGACGGGGCAGAATTATTACGAATCGGACTTTACCGGCCCGACCGCGATCGTCATCGGCGGCGAGGGCGCTGGTCTGTCGCGGCTGACGGCGGAGCGTTGCGACTTTCTTGTGCGCATACCCATGCTCGGCAAGGTGGCGTCGCTCAATGCCGGCGTGGCCGCGGGCATTTTGCTCTACGAGGCGGTCCGTCAGCGCGCGCTGCTCTGAGGGAGAGGAAAACGTCGCTGCGCCAGAATGGGTCGGACGACATCCTGGCGCAGCGACATCCTTGGCTTGCGATACTCTCCCCGGTCCGACAGGGGTGCTAAATCTCATTGACCCTGCCGGATTACATAATGTATACTTGGCTTCATATACAAGAGTTTCGGGAGGTAGTTTTGAGAGACGGTCGGCCACTGCCTGTCGAACGCTGGATGTCTATCACAGGCTGTTGGCAGATGCGGGACGGTGAAGCGGAGCCGGCGGCTGTTCTTTGCGAATGTGGGTTGGGGCGCACCGTAATGCGCCACACTGTACCGCCGCAGATCTGAAAGTCATGCGGGGGTGGGCCAGCGTGCGCCGGGCGTGTGAATTTCGCATCGCGGCGGATCCTGGTGTGGCAGGTGCCCCTGGTTTTCCTATCTTTTCATGGGGGTATGTTGGGTGGCGATGGAACTCCCGATCATGGTGGAACGCGGCCTCGAAGAAGTGAGCGACGAAGACCTTGTGGAATTTGTGCGTTGCGGCGACGACGCCGCTCTTGAGTATCTCATTCACAAATACAAGACATTTGTGCGCGGCAAGGCGCGCTCCTACTTCTTGATTGGAGCGGACCGCGAGGATATTGTCCAAGAAGGCATGATCGGTCTCTACAAGGCGATTCGCGACTTTCGGGACGACAAGCTCGCGTCTTTCAAGGCGTTCGCGGAGCTGTGCGTCACGCGCCAGATCATCACCGCGATCAAGACCGCAACACGCCAGAAGCATGTTCCGCTCAATTCCTATATATCGTTGGACAAGCCCATATATGACGAAGAGTCTGATCGCACGCTGCTGGATATTCTTGGCGGGGCGCGCGTCCTGGATCCGGAAGAACTCGTGATAAACAGGGAAGAGTTCGCCGACATTGAGACGAAGATGACCGACCTGCTGAGTGAACTTGAGCGCAACGTGCTGTCGCTGTACCTGGACGGCCGCTCCTATCAGGAGATCGCGCTTGACTTGTCGCGGCACGTGAAATCGATTGACAACGCGTTGCAACGCGTCAAGCGCAAACTGGAGAAATACCTTGAGGAGCGCGCGGGCTGACGGGTGAGTGACGGGATGGAACGCGACGGCCCGCGCGGCCGCATGGGTTCTCGCGAGCCGGGTGCGCGCGGCATGGGTTCGCGTGGGCATTAACGGATTGGTAAGTGGTGGTTGACTCTGCGGGCGAGCTGTGGTAAAGTGTTGTGGCATTTGCATTGGTGCCGAGGGAGGTGTTGTTGTGCGCACGATTATTACGCTGGCCTGTGTGGATTGCAAGCAGCGCAACTACACTACGGTCAAGAACAAGAAGAACAACCCTGACCGCCTTGAGCTGAAGAAGTACTGCAAGTTCTGCAACGGTCATCGCGCCCACCGGGAGACTCGCTGAGCCATCGGGGCAGCCGCTGTTGCACCGTGTGCGTCGAGGGGGCGGAGTTGAACGTGGAAGAGGGACGGGTCGGAAGCAAGTGGTGGACAGGTGTTGTCGCCTTTCCGCGCACAGTCATAGGCGGGGCCGTCACCTACCTGCGCGAAGTGGTCGGTGAAATGAAGCGGGTGCGCTGGCCGAACCGCAAGGAACTCGTGGGGTACACCGTGTCGGTCGTGGCGGTGTGCGTTGCTGTCTTTATTTTGACCTACGCGTTCGATCTGCTCGTTACGGAGGGCTTCAAGCTGTTGGGCATTGGGCAGTAGCGCCTGTCCGGTGCGGGACAAAAGCTGGCGATCACGTTTTCTTCGTGGTCGACTACGGGAGGTGCGGGCGTCCGGCCTCGCCAATGGAAACGGAACAATTGGAGTTGGAGAAGAATTGGTACGTTGTTCACACGTACTCCGGTTACGAGAATAAGGTCAAGGCCAATCTTGAGCGCAGGGTCGAGTCCATGGATATGGCGGACAAGATCTTTCGCGTGCTTGTGCCCACCGAGGAAGAGATTGAGATCAAGAATGGTCGCAAGAAAGTTGTGCAGCGCAAGGTGTTTCCCGGCTACGTGCTCGTCGAGATGGTGATGACCGACGATTCGTGGTACGTGGTGCGCAACACTCCCGGGGTCACTGGTTTCGTCGGAGCAAACGGAGCGGGCTCGAAGCCGACTCCGCTGATGTCCAATGAAGTGCGCGGCATCATGCGCCAGATGGGCGTCGACGACGTGAAGACGCGGTTTGACTTTGTGCAGAAGGAACCGGTGCGGATTGTGAACGGTCCGTTTGCCAACTTCGTCGGCAACATTGACGAGATCGACAGGGAGAAGCAGAAGGTCCGCGTCCTCGTGTCCATGTTCGGGCGCGACACACCGGTCGAACTGGACTTCGAAGAGATTGAAAAAATATAAGTAGGGTCCGCTACCATCCTGTATATTTTCGGATATGCGCGGGCGCTCAGGCGCCCGACAGGTGCAGTAGTGGGAGGTTCCTTCCGGGAACCGCGAATACCACACGACGAAAGAGGGTTCCGCGAAGTGGCCAAGAGAGTCATGAAACTCATCAAGCTGCAGGTTACGGCTGGCAAAGCCACACCGGCGCCGCCGATTGGACCTGCGCTGGGCCAGGCGGGCGTCAATATCATGATGTTTTGCAAGGAGTTTAACGCCCGTACGGCCGATCAGCCTGGAATGGTGATTCCAGTCGTCATCACGGTGTACGAGGACCGCTCTTTTGTGTTCGAACTCAAGACGCCCCCCGCTTCCGTGCTGCTGAAAAAGGCGCTCGGGATTGAATCGGGTTCCGGGGAGCCCAACAAGAAAAAGGTCGGCACGATCTCCCGTGACAAGGTGCGCGAGATCGCCGAGACCAAGATGGTTGACCTGAACGCGGGAAGCATCGAGACGGCCATGAGCATGGTGGAGGGCACCGCGCGTTCGATGGGCATCGTCGTGGCTGACTGACCCGGCCGCCCGGACGGAGGGCGGATGGCCGACGCGCGCAAGCGCGCAGGCGAAGGATCCGCGGTTTGACGAAACTGTTTTGGGTGGAAGGCGCAAGGCAACGCGGGTGATTTTGGTCCGCGTTGCCATGAGCGCCGTGGACCACATTTGAGAGGGGTTGCGGACGTGGCGGGGAAAAAATACCTCGAAGCGTTGAAGTTGATCGAGCCGGACAAACAGTTTGACCCGGCGGAAGCGATCGCATTGATCAAACAGACGTCGGTCGTCAAGTTTGACGCGACGGTGGAAGTGGCGTTTCGCCTCGGGTTGGATCCGCGCAAGAACGACCAGCAGATTCGCGGCGCGGTCCTGCTTCCCCACGGAACGGGGCGCACAGTCCGCGTGATCGTGTTTGCCCGGGGGGACAAGGCGAAAGAGGCCGAGGCGGCCGGCGCAGACGTGGTGGGGGACGATGATCTGATCGCCCGCATCGCGGGCGGCTGGCTCGACTTCGACGCCGCCATCGCGACGCCTGACATGATGGCGAGCGTTGGGCGCCTGGGACGCGTTCTCGGTCCGCGGGGCCTGATGCCGAATCCGAAGACGGGCACCGTGACGTTTGACGTCAAGCGCGCTGTCGAAGAAGTCAAGGCCGGCAAGGTTGAGTATCGGCTCGACAAAGGCGCCAACGTCCACGCGGTTCTCGGCAAGGTGTCGTTCCCTCCGGAGCGCCTGCTCGGCAACTTCACGGCCATTCTGGACGCGTTGCAAAAAGCAAAGCCTGCGGCCGCGAAGGGGCAGTACATCAAGCACGTCTCGTTCAGTTCGACGATGGGCCCCGGCATACCGTTGAATCTTCAGCGGCTGAGTTCCACTTCAGCGGCGGAATAGCGCTGGACGGCCAGGACTTGGTGGGTTGAATCCAGCGGCTCGATCTGATATAATAAAGATTGTCTGTTTTGGACTGTAGACAGCGGGCGCCGCGTGGCGGCTTAATGGATTGCCCGCCGAGGTCGTCGGTGAAGGGTTGTGACCGCCGCGCCACCCAGCTGTCGGGTGCGGCGTCTGCCTCCGTCCGCGACCTGCGGCGGAGGCTCGTTTATTCTTCAGGGACGGAGGTGTTACATTGAGCAATCGGGAAGCGAAAGCAGCCGTGGTCAGCGACATTTCCGGCAAGCTCGGGCGCAGCAAGAGCACGATCGTCGCGGATTACCGCGGTCTCACGGTGGCGGAGATCACCGATCTGCGCAAGTCGCTGCGCGAAGCGGGAGTGGACTTTCGCGTCGTCAAGAATACGCTCGCCAGCCGCGCCGCCGCAGAATCGAATGTGTCGGAACTGGATGCGTACCTCAAGGGGCCGACGGCCATCGCCTTTGGTTACGAGGATCCGGTCACGCCGGCAAAATTGTTGAACGTGTTCGCGGCCGCGCACAAGGCGCTGGAAATCAAAGGCGGGCTCGTGGAAGGCAGGCTGGTGGACGCGTCGGGCGTCGAAGAACTGGCGAAGTTGCCGTCGCGCGAAGGCATGCTGTCCATGCTGCTGGGAGTGCTGCAGGCTCCGGTGCGGAATCTTGCGTATGCGATCAAGCAGGTTGCGGAACAGCAGGAAGTCCAAGGGTGAGACTTTGGCCTGCATAGTTACGAAAGAGTCTATTTTGGGAGGGTTCTCCGTTGACGAGTGAACAGATTCTCGAAGCGATCAAGACCATGACGGTCCTTGAGTTGAACGACTTGGTGAAGGCGATTGAGAGTGAATTTGGCGTAACGGCGGCGGCGCCGATGGCGATGATGGGCGGCGCGGGAGCAGCGGCGCCCGCCGAGGTTGAGCAGACCGAGTTTGACGTCATCTTGACGGAAACAGGCCCGTCGAAGATCAATGTCATCAAGGCCGTGCGAGAAGTCACGGGTCTTGGCCTGAAGGAAGCGAAGGACCTGGTCGACAATATCCCGAAACCTTTGAAAGAGAAAGTGGCCCGTGAAGAGGCGGACGCGGTGAAGGCGAAGATCACCGAACAAGGCGGCGTCGTCGAGATCAAGTAGGTCTTCGGGGGCGTGTGGTCCGGACGTACGACTTTCACGCATGCGGCGGTGTCTTGATGGTTGACCACTACTACACGAAACAGCCGGCCGACGCTTCCGATCCACGTGATCTGGAGGCGGTCGTGCGTGGCTGCAGACTGCGCCTGACGGTCGATCGCGGCGTGTTCAGCCGCAAGGGGATTGACTTCGGCTCGCGCCTGCTTGCGGAGACGGTCGAGGTGCGGGGCGGCGATCACGTGCTCGACCTCGGCTGCGGCTACGGCGTGGTGGGCATCGCGCTTGCCAGCGCCGAGCCCGGCCTGCGCGTGGTGGCCGCAGACGTGAACGAGCGGGCGGTGAGTCTGGCGCACCGCAACATCGCGGCAAACCGTCTCGCGGAGCGCGTGACGGCCGTTTGCGCGGATGGCGCGCGCGGCGTGGCGCCAGGGTTACAGTTCGACGCGATCGTCCTGAATCCTCCCGTGCGGGCGGGAAAGCCGGTGGTCTGGCGCCTGTACGGGGAAGCGGCGGCCCGTCTGGCCGCGCGCGGCTCCTTGTGGGTCGTGATCCAGAAGAAGCAAGGCGCCGATTCGACGCAGCGCAAGCTCGGGGAACTGTTCGCGCAAGTGGCCGTCATCCGTCGGGACGGCGGCTACCGCGTGTTGCGCGCGACGGACCCCCGCGCGATGGACTGAAGCGCGGGAAGTTGTAAAAAGCGCGGGAAGTTGTAAAATTGGTCGTTGACATGACGTTGCGCGTGTGCTACAGTTAAAAAATGCGAAAATGGTATGGGCGGAGTATGCCTATACGAATAGTTTTCGCTTTTTGTGGCAATAGAAGAATATTGCGCGCCTTTTGGGCGTAACGAGGGAGACCGGTATTCATGGCGCCGCCATTCGAGACTGCGATGGGTGGCGCGTCCTCACACCGCGGTGCGGCAATGGGATCGTCATGAATGTCGCTGCGCTTGCTGGGATGGATTTGTCGTTCAGAAGGGGAATCCAGCTCGGCTTGTGCGTCTTTCTTTTGTTTTTGTCGCAGTCCAAGGACTTGGTTTGAGGGGTGACCGATTTGCACGGACACGATGTAAAGTACGGACGCCGTGTGCGCCGGACGTACTCCCGGGTTCAGGAGGTGCTCGATCTTCCGAATCTGATTGAGATCCAGCAAAGGTCGTACGAGTGGTTTCTCCGCGAGGGACTCAAGGAGATGTTCGACGACATCTCCCCGATCCAGGATTTCACGGGCAATCTGGTCCTTGAGTTCATCGATTACAGTCTGGGCGATGCAAAGTACAGCGTGGATGAATCCAAAGAGCGCGACGTGACCTATGCGGCTCCGCTGCGCGTCAAGGTGCGCCTGTACAACAAGGAAACGGGCGAAGTGAAGGAGCAGGAAGTCTTCATGGGCGATTTTCCGCTCATGACGGAGACGGGTACATTTATTATCAATGGCGCTGAACGCGTGATCGTCAGTCAGTTGGTGCGATCGCCCAGTGTGTATTTTAATGCAAAAGTGGATAAGAACGGCAAGAAAATGTTCAGTGCGACAGTCATTCCCAACCGCGGTGCGTGGTTGGAGCTTGAGACGGACGCAAAAGACATCATATACGTGCGTATTGACCGCACGCGCAAGATTCCGGTAAGTGTACTGTTGCGGGCCCTCGGCTTCTCGAGCGACGCGGAGATTCTCTCGCTGCTGGGCGAGGATGACTACCTGCGAAATACGCTGGAGAAGGACAACACCGAGTCGACCGAGCGCGCGCTCATCGAGATCTACGAGCGCTTGCGCCCCGGCGAACCGCCGACGCTGGACAACGCCCGAAATCTGCTTTCCTCGCGGTTTTTCGACCCGAAGCGGTACGATCTCGCGAGCGTTGGCCGCTACAAGATCAACAAGAAGCTTCACTTGAAAAATCGCCTGCTCAACCAGCGGCTCGCGGAATCCCTGATCGACCAAGAGACGGGCGACGTGGTGGCGGAGGCGGGTCAGTTGATCGACCGCCGGTTGCTGGACAAACTGCTGCCCTATTTGGAACAGGGTTTGAACACCAGGCAGCACCACACGCCAAACGGTCTCGCCGACGAGGATCACATGGCCGTGCAGGAGATCCTCATCTTCAGTCAGGTCGAGGACGGCAAACCGATCAAGGTGATCGGCAACGGCGCGATAGACAAGCATGTGAAGCACATTGTGCCGGCTGACATCATTGCGTCGATCAGCTATTTCATGGACCTGTTGCACGGCGTCGGGTCGACGGACGACATCGACCATCTTGGCAACCGTCGCTTGCGTTCCGTGGGAGAACTGCTGCAGAACCAGTTTCGCATCGGACTGTCGCGCATGGAACGCGTCGTTCGCGAACGGATGTCGATCCAGGACGCAAACGCGATTACGCCGCAGGCGTTGATCAATATTCGCCCCGTGATCGCGGCCATCAAGGAGTTCTTTGGTTCGAGCCAGCTGTCGCAGTTTATGGACCAGACAAACCCGCTGGCGGAACTGACGCACAAGCGTCGCCTGTCGGCCCTCGGACCGGGCGGTTTGACCAGGGAGCGCGCAGGCTTTGAAGTGCGCGACGTCCATCCGTCCCACTACGGGCGGATGTGCCCGATCGAGACGCCCGAAGGTCCGAACATCGGGCTGATCAACAGCCTTTCCAGTTATGCGCGAATCAATGAATACGGCTTTATCGAGACGCCGTACAGGCGGGTGGACGCGGACACCGGAATCGTGACCGACCACATCGACTACCTGACGGCGGACGAGGAAGACGGGTACATCGTCGGTCAGGCGGTTGCCAAGCTGACGGCTGACGGACAGCTTCAGGAAAAGGAACAGATCGTGCGCTACAAGGGCGACATCCTGACGATGCCGCGCGAACGCGTGGACTACGTGGACGTTTCTCCGAAGCAGGTGGTGTCGGTTGCCACGGCGCTCATTCCGTTTCTGGAAAATGACGACGCGAACCGGGCCCTGATGGGTTCAAACATGCAGCGTCAGGCGGTGCCGCTCCTCGTGACGGAAGCGCCGTTTGTCGGCACGGGCATGGAGCACAAATCGGCCAAGGATTCCGGTGTGGCGGTCGTCGTGCGGCGCGGCGGCGTCGTCGAGCGGGTGACCGCCAATGAAATCCAGGTGCGCGTTCGCCAGTTGGTGGATGGCCAGTGGGTGACCGGGGACCTGGAGCGCTACAAGCTGCAGAAGTTCATGCGGTCCAATCAGGGCACATGCATCAACCAGCGCCCGCTCGCCCGCATCGGCGATGTCGTGGAGCCGGGCGACATCATCGCCGACGGCCCGGCGACGGAACAGGGTGAACTTGCGCTCGGCAGGAACGTGCTTGTCGCGTTCATGACGTGGGAGGGCTACAACTACGAGGACGCCATCCTGCTCAGTGAGCAGATGGTGAAAGAGGACGTCTACACGTCGATTCACATTGAAGAGTACGAGTGCGAGGCGCGGGACACAAAGCTTGGACCGGAGGAGATCACGCGCGATATCCCGAACGTCGGCGAGGACGCGCTGCGCAACCTCGACGAACGGGGCATCATTCGCATTGGGGCCGAGATCTTCGCGAACGACATCCTGGTCGGCAAGGTGACGCCAAAGGGCGTGACCGAACTGACGGCGGAGGAACGCCTGCTGCACGCCATCTTCGGCGAGAAGGCGCGCGAAGTGCGCGACACGTCGCAGCGCGTGCCAAACGGCGGCGCGGGCATTGTGGTCGACGTGAAGGTGTTCACGCGGGAAAACGGCGACGAACTCCCCCCGGGCGTGAACCAACTGGTCCGCGTCTACATCGCCCAGAAGCGCAAGATTTCCGAAGGCGACAAGATGGCCGGGCGCCACGGCAACAAGGGTGTCGTCGCCCGCGTGATGCCGATTGAGGATATGCCCTTTCTCCCTGACGGCACGCCGGTGCAGATCGTTCTGAACCCGCTGGGCGTCCCGTCGCGGATGAATATTGGCCAGGTCCTTGAGACGCACCTCGGCATGGCGGCGCATGCGCTCGGCATTCACATTGCCACGCCGGTGTTCGACGGCGCGCATGAACTCGATGTGTTCGACGCGCTTGAGGAGAGCGGCCTGGACCGCGACGGCAAGACCGTGCTGTACGACGGCCGCACCGGCGATCCGTTTGACGGGCGCGTCACGGTCGGCTACGTGTACATGCTCAAGTTGCACCACCTTGTGGACGACAAGATCCACGCCCGCTCGACGGGGCCGTACTCGCTGGTGACACAGCAGCCGTTGGGCGGCAAGGCGCAGTTTGGCGGACAACGCTTTGGCGAGATGGAAGTCTGGGCCTTGGAGGCGTACGGCGCGGCCTACACGCTGCAGGAGATCCTGACGGTCAAGTCGGACGACGTGGTCGGCCGCGTGAAGACGTACGAGGCGATCGTGAAGGGCGAGAATGTTCCGGAACCGGGTGTGCCCGAGTCATTCAAGGTGTTGATCAAGGAACTTCAGAGTCTCGCGCTTGACGTCAAGATCCTGTCCGAGGATGAAGAGGAGATTGCGATGCGCGAGTCTGACGAGGATGATGATACGGCTGAAAAGCTCAATTTCAGTCTTGAGATGCGCGAGGTGGGAGACGACTGACGCGCGGTGTCACAACCATGTAATGATCGTCTAGGAGGGACCACCAGTGCTCGACGTGAATAACTTTGAGTTTATGAAGATTGGCCTCGCCTCCCCGGACAAGATCCGTTCCTGGTCGCACGGGGAGGTCAAGAAGCCCGAAACGATCAATTACCGGACGCTCAAGCCGGAAAAAGAGGGCCTGTTCTGCGAGAAGATCTTCGGTCCGCAGCGGGACTGGGAGTGCCACTGCGGGAAGTACAAGCGGGTCCGTTACAAGGGCGTGGTGTGCGACCGTTGCGGCGTGGAGGTCACGCGCGCGAAGGTGCGGCGCGAGCGCATGGGCCACATTGAACTT